>SFFY01000023.1 GCA_004556745.1 Bacteroidales bacterium
CGGGAACCGACCGCAGCCGCAGGGATTAAGGGCGAGTGAAAGCCGAGAGGCTTTCTAACTCGGCGTTAAGCCCGGCGGCGTGCCCTTGGGCTTCAAACGAGGCAAGCGGTTTTTATTGTTTTTGTCAAATTCTACAGTTAATCCGACCAATGTATTACAGATTTCTATAGAGCTTGCTTTGAGGGGCGTCTATTCCATATAGCTGTGCATGCTTTCGGCGGCAGCGGGAAGGTAGTTCACACCGTACCAGCACATTTGCAGCAGCAGGAAGCCGATGATGAGGCAGGCGTAGGGCAGACGATGCGCCGCAGGCCCGGTCGCGGGGCGCAGGCGGCAGTGCAGATAGGCCAGGTAAACCGCCCACGTGGCGGCTGCCCACGTTTCCTTCGGGTCCCAGCTCCAATAATGTCCCCACGCCTGCTTGGCCCAGAAGCAGCCAGAGAGCATTCCGAAGGTGAGAAAGGCGAGGCCGATGCGCGCCAAAGCGTCGGTGGAGGGCAGATAGGCAGCCTTGCCTTGCCACAGACCGGCAACGGCGAGGAGAAATGCGCAGCCGAAGAGGCTATAAGAGAACATATACACCGTGACGTGCGGCACAAACCACGCGCTTTGCAGCGCAGGCATCAGCGACTGGTCGTGAATTTCGGGGCGAAGCAGGTTGATGACGATGAACACCGTGGCCACAACGCCCGAAAAGAGGGGCAGCCAGCAATACCCCCAGCGCCGATACACCAACCAGCCGGAAACGACCATAAACAACGAGTACCACAGGCGCGTTTCGCCGAGCGTGCGCAGCGGCGGACGCTCCAAACCAACCCACAGCCCTGCCACGAAGACACTATATATAATAATGCCTGTCCCCGTCAGCCACAGCGACGCGCGGACCGCCTTTTCGCGACGCAGCAGAGCCGCTGCGGCCCCTGCCGCCCATAGCACGACGGCAACAATCGAGAAGGGAAGGAAATGCGTCCAAGTCATTGTTTTGCCTGTATTTTAGATAAGAGCATCCCTCCAACGCCAAATAGCAAAAGCGCTATACCTAAGCACATTGGTGCTTGCCACGGCTGACGCACTATTTGCAGCACGCAGTAAGCAGGCTTGTTGTCGGCGGCATTGTGGTCGTAACTCACGAGATAGAGTTTGTCTTGCCATGTTGCGGCGTGCGGATGGTTCACGGAGAGTGCCACGCGCTCGCCGTCCAGACTGATGGTGGCTTCATACTGCACCACGGAATTGTCCGCTTCGCTGCGCTCCACGCGAAAGTCTTTAAGTTCGACGGCATAGGGCAGGGCATTGATGTGCCCCTTCTTGTCGTAGGCAGTCCGCGTTTCCTGTCCGCGCATGGCGACGCAGCGCAAATCTTTCATATCCGCGCTACCCAGCAGTCCTGCCACCAATGCCAGCCACAGTCCCGCGTGCGCGGCGATGAATGTAAAGCCCCATTGCCGCACGGGGCGGCGCAGGCGATGAATGATGATGACCGTAAGATGCACCGTAAGCAGCGCGAGCAGGCCGACAAAGGGTAGGGAAGTGGCGAACCCCGTCAGCCCCAGGCGGTAAAGCCACCCCGCAGACGCTGCATCGGTTTGCGGCACGCACCCGCCCGCTACACACCAGGCGGCAATCAGGCAAAGCAAGAAGAAGGAAAAATCCGTGCTGCGCAACGATTTGACCCATTGGCTTTTGCCATATTCCCGTTCCACTACCGCGCAAACAATAATCATGCCCGCCAAAATCGCAAAATTTAGGGGGAAGGCGAATAGCCTCGGCTCCAAATTGCCGAAGGCAATCTGCAATACAGTCAGGGCAATCACGTATGTGGCAGTCAGTGCTTTCATCTCTGCGGGTGCTTAACCTTGCAAAATTATGAAAAATGTGGTTTTGACGTATGCAAAGCGGTAAATATTTTCATATTCTCGCTTAAAAGCAGTCAGGATCCGCCGCATCATCCCAATTTCCCCCGAGCAATTTTTTCCTTTCTCCTTGAAAATTTTTGCTGTCCCCTTGCAATTTTTTCCTTTCCTATAAGAAAAAGTTTGTTACAAAGTTTGTAACATGTATTACAAAGTTTGTAACATGTGTTAGCAAGTTTGTAATATGTATTACAAAGTTTGTAACAAAAAATATCTTAGCAGATAAAGAAAAATATCAAGGAGAAAGGAAAAACTATCACGGGGAAAAGAAAATTTTTCAGGCAGCAAATCCCCACGGTCTACGGAGGCGGAGCAAGGGGCATCGCTGATGGTTTTGCTCCGAAACTGTTTTTTTTTGCCCCAAAAGGTTATTTTGTCTGCAAAGTCGCGCTTTTCATATATCAAAATCATTATCTTTGCAGTCGAAACACAGCCAAAGCCTCAAATCTTATACATATTATATTTTTTATATGGGGCTGCGTGCGCCTGACAATAATCAACAAGACATATATTTCTACAAAAATGAACGAAAGCACTGTGAAACACGGACAACTTTCACAAATCATCGGTCCTGTCGTGGACGTTTGCTTTGAAACAAACGGACAAAATGCCGAGCAAAGCCTGCCCGCCATCCACGAAGCCCTTGAAGTGGTACACCCCGACGGACGTAAAATTATCCTCGAAGTGCAGCAGCACATCGGTGAGGACACCGTGAGAACCGTTGCCATGGACAATACCGACGGTCTTAGCCGTGGCTTGAAAGCCACACGCCTCGGAGCACCCATTTCCATGCCTACGGGCGACCAGATTAAGGGACGTATGCTCAACGTGACCGGCGACGTGATCGACGGCCTCAAATCCCCCGACCGCAGTCAGGGCATGACGCCTATCCATCGCGAGCCGCCTAAGTTTGAAGACCTGAAAACCAGCAGCGAAGTGCTGTATACGGGCATCAAGGTCATTGACCTGCTCGAACCCTATGCCAAGGGCGGTAAAATTGGTCTCTTCGGCGGTGCCGGTGTGGGCAAGACGGTGCTCATCATGGAGCTGATCAACAATATTGCCAAGGGGCACGACGGTTTCTCCGTATTCGCCGGCGTGGGTGAGCGTACCCGTGAGGGCAACGACCTGCTACGCGAAATGATTGAGAGCGGCGTAGTGCGCTACGGTAAGGAGTTCGCCGAAGCCATGGAGCGCGGCGAATGGGACCTCTCCAAGGTAGACTACGAAGAAGTGGCGAAGAGTCAGGCCACGCTTGTTTACGGTCAGATGAACGAGCCTCCCGGAGCACGCGCCAGCGTGGCCCTTTCGGGCTTGAGCATTGCAGAGTCGTTCCGCGACGCAGGTGCAGCCGAAGGTAAGGCAACAGATATCCTGTTCTTCATCGATAATATCTTCCGTTTCACTCAGGCCGGTTCCGAAGTGTCTGCACTGCTCGGCCGTATGCCTTCCGCCGTGGGCTATCAGCCTACGCTGGCCAGCGAAATGGGTGCGATGCAGGAGCGCATCACGTCGACGAAGAACGGTTCTATCACCTCCATTCAGGCCGTTTACGTGCCTGCCGACGACTTGACCGACCCCGCGCCTGCCACGACCTTTACCCACTTGGACGCCACCACGGTGCTGAGCCGTAAGATTACGGAGCTGGGTATCTATCCCGCAGTTGATCCGCTCGATTCTACGTCGCGCATTCTCGATGCCAATATTATCGGCAAGGAACACTACGACTGCGCACAGCGTGTGAAGAAGATCCTTCAGAAATATAAGGAGTTGCAAGACATTATCGCCATTCTCGGTATGGACGAACTCTCCGACGAAGACCGCCTCACCGTGAACCGTGCCCGCCGCGTGCAGCGCTTCCTCAGCCAGCCCTTCACCGTGGCCGAGAAATTCACGGGCGTGAAAGGCGTGATGGTACCCATTGAAGAGTGTATCCGAGGTTTCAACATGATTCTCGATGGCGAGGTGGACTACCTCCCCGAACAGGCATTCCTCAACGTGGGTACGATCGACGACGCGATTGAGAAGGGCAAGCGCCTGCTCTCCAACGCCGGCAAATAAACGCCCAAACGTAAGAACAGAGTAGGGGCGTTTTGCAAAGATAGTGCAAGGCGAGCGCAATAAGTTTACTTAATTGCCGAGCCGCAGCCTATCTTATTCAAACGCCCGCTCCATGACCCAAGAACAATATGAAAGTTACAATAGTGTCGCCCGAGCGCGTCCTCTTCAAGGGCGAGGCCGACGGCGTAAAAGTGCCCGGCGAGAAAGGCCGCTTTGAAATCCTCAAAGGCCATGCGCCCATCATCTCTACGCTGGCTGCCGGCGAAGTGGTGTGCAACGGTGCGGAGCCGTTCACCCTTGCCGTGAAAGGCGGCTTCGTAGAAGTGGCTGAAGATGTGGTTTCCGTTTGCGTGGAGGCTGCGGAATGAGCACGCCGGTCAAGCACACGGGCATCGCTGCCTTGACGTTGCTCCTTGCAGGGCCGCTGCTTCTCCTCGGCGAAACGTGGATCATGGGACGCGCCGCCTTGCAGCAGGCATTGCCCATCAGCGTACTGGCGGCAGTGTTCTTTGCCACGATGCTCATCGAGCAATATGTGCTCCGCTATCTGCGGCAAACGAAAGGCGGCAAAGGCGTTACGGGGTTTTATCTCCTTTCCAAAATGCTGCGCCTCCTGCTTGCCATCGCCATGCTCCTCGTCTATGCCATCGCCATACGCACGAACATCGTCCTCTTTGCCGTCAACCTCTTTGTCTGCTACATCATCACCGTGGTGCTCTCGAGCATCTTTTGCGTGAAAGGCGAGCAGAAAGGAAAGACCACCATACAATAATATATTGCATTGGTTGAATGAGTAAACAACAACACCGCGCAGAAAGACAACTGAAAGTTGTCAAAAAGTTGTCCCTGTTGTCGTCATAATGAAAACGACAACACATATAATAAGTTCATATAAATGCACCTTTGGCTGCGGCTCGGCAGAGCCCGATCAAACCAGTTTGTCGGTCTCTGCGCTCGCCTTGCACAAATGTTGTCATTAGTTGTTTAAGTTGTCGTAAAAATAAAAACGACAACATAGACAACAAGAGACAACTCCAAGTCAGAAAATTATGCGCTTATTATGACGACAACAGAGACAACAGGGCGTATTTTATACGCCCACCTCGCAAGATAATTTATACACTCTGCTTTTGGCATTCATTTCAGCAACTAATTCCTCCAATAGGTAAAAATATAAATGTACCAATGAAATTTTTGAGATACATCCTCCTATTCTTCATTTGCACGGCCTTTGCCCCGGCTGTCATGGCATCGGAGCAGAAAGATGAACCGGTAGACGTGAAGGAAATCGTGCTCGGACACATGAGCGATGCCTACGAATGGCACATCACCACGTGGAACGGGCATCATGTCTCTATCCCCCTGCCCGTTATCGTGAAAGGCGAGGAGAGCGGCTGGCACGTGTTCAGTTCCGCCCGCTTCCACCATGCACCCGACGGCATCTACGAAGGTTTTTATCTCAACGAAGAAGCCAACGGCAAGATTTACGAACTCCTGCCCAACGGTACTACGGTGCGCCCGTGGGACTTCTCCATTACGAAAAACGTAGTGCAGATATGGATTACCGCCGCCCTGATGCTCATCATCTTCATCGGTTCGGCACGCTGGTACCGCAGCCGCAAGAGCGACAGCGCCGCGCCGAAAGGTTTCGTGGGACTGATTGAGATGTTCGTGATGACGGTCAACGACGACCTCATCAAACCCAGCGTCGGCGAGAAACACTATAAGCGCTTTGCGCCCTATCTCCTCACCGCCTTCTTCTTCATCTTTATCACGAACCTCCTCGGGCTTATCCCTATATTCCCGGGCGGCGCGAACGTGACAGGCAACATCAACATTACCTTCTTCCTCGCTTTTGCCACATTGATAGTGGTGAACTTCTCGGGCAACCGCGAGTATTGGAAAGAAATCTTTTGGCCGCCCGTACCGGCGTGGCTCAAAGTGCCCGTGCCGATGATGCCTGTCATCGAACTCTTTGGCATTTTCACCAAGCCCTTCGCCCTGATGGTGCGTCTCTTTGCCAACATCATGGGCGGGCACGCCATTATCCTCTCCCTCACGTGCATCATCTTCATCACCGCCCAGCTTGGCGCACATATCAGCGCACCGCTCACGGTGGTAAGTTTCGCGCTCATGATTTTCATGAACTGCCTCGAACTGCTCGTGGCCTTTATCCAGGCCTACGTGTTCACGATGCTCAGTGCCGTGTTCATCGGATTGGCATTGCCCGAAGAACATCATTCTTAGAAGAAATTCTCTAAAACAATCAACAATTTTAGTAAACAAGTAAACGAGTATACAAAGTAAACAAGACAAGAATGTCTTATGAAATAATATTTAATATGAGTAACTTGTCTCGTCTACTCGTTTACTAACAAACTCGTCTACTAATTCCAACAATAAATATTCACAACTTAAAACCATCAACAACTATGTTACTCTTAGCCCTTTTAGAAGCAGCAGGAATTGCAAAACTCGGTATCAGTCTCGGCGCAAGCGTCGCAGCCATTGGCGCAGGTCTCGGCATCGGTAAAATCGGTAGCTCCGCAATGGAAGCCATTGCCCGCCAGCCCGAAAGCACCGGCGACATCCGTACAAACATGATCATCGTGGCTGCCCTCGTGGAAGGCGTTGCCCTCTTCGCAGTTATCGTCTGCCTCCTCTGTCTCTTCATCTAATCGAGGCAATCCTGCCTCTTGGCAAACGGGCCGCGCGGCGGTTCGCTTACCTGATTAATTAACTCAAAACTATGCAGTCAATCAACCTGCCATCCATCTTAACGCCCGACCTCGGCTTGCTGTTCTGGATGCTGCTGGCTTTTCTCGTCGTATTCTTTCTCTTGAAAAAATACGGCTTCTCCGTCATCGTGAATATGGTGGAGGAAAGAAAAGCCTACATCGACGAGTCGCTCGAAAAGGCACGCGAAGCCAACGAGAAACTTTCAGGCATCCGACAGGAAAGCGAAAGGCTCTTGCAGGAAGCGCGCGAGAAACAGGCCGAAATCATCAAAGAAGCCAAGGCAACCGGCGACGGCATCGTGCGAGAGGCACGCAATAAGGCTGAACAGGAAGGCGCAAAACTTCTTGAAGAAGCCAAAAGGCAAATCGACGCGGAAAAGGAAAACGCACTGCGCGATATCCGTCAGACCGTTGCCGAACTGTCTGTGCAGATTGCAGAAAAAGTGCTGCACGAGAAACTCTCGGACGACAAAAGCCAGCAGCAACTCATCGAGAAACTGCTTGCCGACGTCGCAAAGGCTGAATAAGGCAATTTATTAAAAGATATTACGTATGGATCTCGGCATCATTTCAATGCGATACGCCAAAGCGCTCCTGAAGTTTGCCGCTGAACACAAGGAAGAAGAACGCGTGTATGCGGAAATGGGCAACGTCACCGCTGCCTTCGACAAGGTGGAAGCCTTGCAGCACGCGCTCCTCAACCCCGTGCTCTCCGATGCGCAGCGCGAGCAGCTGCTCGCCACTGCCGCAGGTTCTGAAAAAGAACTCTCGGATACAACGCGCCGCTTCATCCACCTCGTGGTGACGAAGGGCAGAGCCGACATGATGCAACTCATCGCCCGCAGTTACGGCACCCTCTACCGCCGCGAAAGGCACATCATCGAAGGCAGCCTCACCGTGCCCGCGAGCCTTACGCCCGAACTTACGGAACGCCTGCGCTCCATCGTTGAAAAGAGAACGGACTGCCGCGTGGACTTCTCCGTCAAGGAAGACAAGGAACTGCTCGGCGGCTTCGTGCTGCAATACGATACGTATCGCCTTGATGCAAGCGTGAAAACGCAGTTACAAAAAATGAAAAGAGAACTCGCCGGATAGTTTTGCTCTTCACGGCAGTCTTATTCCTATACATTATTATTATGTCCAGTAAAATCAAACCCAGCGAAGTTTCTGATGTGTTGCTGCAACAGTTGCGCGACATCACGAGCGACGTAAAATTTGAAGAAGTCGGCGTTGTGCTTACCATAGGCGACGGCGTTGCCCGCGTGTACGGGCTTACCAATGTCACGGAAAACGAACTCGTAGAGTTTGAAAACGGCGTGATGGGTGTTGCCATGAACTTGGAAGAAGATAACGTCGGCATCGTGCTCATGGGACCGTCCGAGGGCATCAAAGAAGGCCAAAGCGTGAAGCGCACCGGCCGCGTCGCCTCCATTCAGGTAAACGAAAATATGCTCGGCCGCGTCATCAACCCGCTCGGCCAGCCGCTCGACGGCGGCGCACCCATTGCCGGCGAAAAGTTCTTGATGCCCCTCGACCGCAAAGCCCCGGGCGTTATCTACCGCCAGCCTGTGAGCCAGTCGCTGCAGACGGGCCTTAAAGCCGTCGACTCGATGATACCTATCGGCCGCGGACAGCGCGAACTGATTATCGGCGACCGCCAGACGGGTAAGACGGCAATCGCCATCGATACCATTATCAATCAGAAAGCGGGCTATGAAAACGGCGACCCCGTATATTGCATCTATGTAGCCATCGGCCAAAAGGCTTCTACTGTGGCCAGCATCGTGAACACGCTCAAGGAAGCCGGCGCAATGCCTTACACCATCGTGGTCAGCGCAACGGCCGCCGAGCCTGCCGCCTTGCAGTACTTTGCTCCTTTTGCCGGCGCCGCAATCGGCGAGTTCTTCCGCGACCGCGGTATGCACGCCCTCGTGGTTTACGATGACCTTTCCAAGCAGGCTGTCGCTTATCGTGAGGTGTCGCTTATCTTGCGCCGTCCCTCCGGTCGCGAAGCCTATCCCGGTGACGTGTTCTACCTCCACTCGCGCCTTTTGGAGCGTGCCGCTAAAATCAACAATCAGGACGAGGTGGCGCAAGCCATGAACGACCTGCCCGCCAGCCTTAAAGGTCACGTCAAGGGCGGCGGCTCGCTCACCGCTCTGCCGATTATCGAAACGCAGGCCGGCGACGTTTCCGCCTATATCCCGACAAACGTGATTTCTATCACCGACGGACAGATTTATCTCGTTACCGACCTCTTCAACCAAGGTTTCCGTCCCGCTATCGACGTAGGTATTTCCGTGAGCCGTGTAGGTGGCGCCGCGCAAATCAAGAGTATGAAAAAGGTGGCAGGTACGCTGAAAATCGACCAGGCACAGTATCGCGAACTCGAAGCATTCGCCAAGTTCTCTTCCGATATGGACCCCGTGACGGCAATGACCATCGACCGCGGCCGCAAGAACAACCAGCTGCTCATTCAGGCGCAATACAGCCCGATGCCCGTTGGCGAACAGGTGGCAATACTATATTGCGGCACGCAAGGCCTTCTGCGTGACGTGCCCCTCGAAGAGGTGCGCAATTTCCAAGATAATTTCTTGACCGTTCTGCGTACGCGCCACGCCGAGACAGTGCTTGACAAACTCTCTGCTGGTATCATCAACGACGAAATCTGCGCAGAAATCAAAGAAGTTGCTGCAGAACTCGCCGGACAATACAAAAAGTAATCAGTCATGGCCTCACTCAAAGAAGTCAAAACGCGCATCGCTTCAGTCAACAGCACCCGAAAAATCACGAGTGCCATGAAGATGGTGGCTTCTTCCAAACTCCACAAAGCCCAGCAGTCGATAGAGAGCATGCGCCCTTATGAGACGCTGCTCAACAAGATAATGGGCACGTTTGTGAAGAGCATGGAAGGCGAGTTGCCCTCGCCTTATGCCGCCGTGCGCCCTGTGCAGCGCGTCGCGCTCGTGGTCTACACTTCCAATTCCTCGCTTTGCGGCGGCTTTAATGCCAACATCATCAAGGCGTTCAATAAGAAAGTGGAGGCTTACCGCAAGGAAGGCGTGGAGGTGACGCAGGTAGTGGCTTTCGGCAAAAAGGCTTTGGAGGCTGTGCGCAAGGCCGGATGGACCGATGCGCAGGATTGCGGCGCGTTGCTCGACCACCCCGCCTACGCTCCCGCAGCAAACGTGGCGGCCGAACTGATGCAGAAGTTCGTCGATGGCGAAGTGGACCGCGTGGAACTGATTTACCATCATTTCCGTTCGTCTGCCTCGCAAGTCATTACGCAGGAAAATCTGCTGCCCATCTCCATCGACGCTACGGCAACGGACGAAGCGGAAGAGGAAAAGCATGGCGGCCGGAAACTCGACTTTATCGTTGAGCCTTCAAAGGAGCAAATCGTTTTGCAACTTATCCCCAAGGCACTTTACTTAAAGCTCTACACCGCGCTTTTGGACAGCCTTGCCAGCGAGCACGCCGCCCGCGTGATTGCGATGCAGATTGCGACCGACAACGCCGATGAACTCTTGCGCGAACTGACCCTGACGTACAATAAGACGCGCCAGCAGGCCATTACCACCGAACTGCTCGACATTGTCGGCGGCAGCATGCAGTAAACGACCAAACACATAGATATGCAAAAAGGGACGCGATTGCGTCCCTTTTTGTTTTGTATTGTCTTAATAGTTATTGTTCTTCCGTGCACTCGCCCAGACGGCGCGAGATGCGCATGGCGCAGAAGTTGGGTCCGCACATCGTGCAGAACTCACCGTTCTCGTAGTGCGCCTCCTTATAATATTGTAAGGCGAGGTCGGGGTCAAGACTGAGGTTGAACTGGTCTTTCCAGCGGAACTCGTAGCGGGCTTTCGAGAGCGCGTTGTCACGCACCTGTGCCCCGGGGTGTCCTTTCGCCAGGTCGGCGGCATGGGCGGCGAGCTTATAGGTCACAACGCCCGTGCGCACATCTTCGCGGTTGGGCAAGGCGAGGTGTTCCTTCGGGGTTACGTAGCAGAGCATCGCTGTACCGAACCAGCCGATTTGTGCCGCGCCGATAGCCGACGTGATGTGGTCGTAGCCGGGCGCGATGTCCGTGACAAGTGGGCCGAGCGTGTAGAAAGGTGCGTTGTGGCACTTTTCAATCTGCCGCTCCATATTTTCGCGTATTTTGTGCATCGGCACATGGCCGGGCCCTTCTATAAATGCCTGCACACCTTTTGCCCAGGCGCGTTCCACGAGTTCGCCCATCGTGTCGAGTTCGGCAAACTGCGCTTCGTCATTCGCGTCGTAAATTGAACCGGGACGCAAGCCGTCGCCGAGGGAAATGGCAACGTCGTATTGCGCACAGATGTCACAAATATCATCGAAATGCTCGTAGAGGAAACTCTCGCGGTTGTGCTTCAAACACCATTCCGAAATGATGCTGCCGCCACGGCTCACCATGCCGGTGAGGCGCTTTTGCGCAAGATGCACGTTCTTCAAGCGGATGCCGCAGTGTATGGTGAAATAGTCCACGCCCTGTTCGCACTGCTCGATGAGCGTGTCTCGATAGATTTCCCAAGAGAGGTCCTCCGCTTTGCCGTGCACCTTTTCCATGGCTTGGTACATCGGCACGGTGCCCACGGGCACAGGACTGTTGCGCACTATCCATTCGCGCGTTTCGTGGATGTTATCGCCCGTAGAAAGGTCCATAATCGTGTCGCCTCCCCACTTGCAGCTCCACACCGCTTTTTCCACCTCTTCCTCAATGCCCGAGGTGGTTGCGGAGTTGCCGATATTGGTGTTGATCTTGACGAGGAAGTTGCGGCCGATAATCATCGGCTCGGCTTCGGGGTGGTTGATGTTGGCGGGAATGACGGCACGCCCCTCTGCCACCTCTTGGCGCACAAATTCGGGCGTGATGTGCGTTTCAATACCGAGGGCGGCGCAGTCCATGTTCTCGCGGATGCTCACATACTCCATTTCGGGCGTGATGATGCCCTGCTTGGCCAGTGCCATCTGCGTCACGGCCTTTCCAGGCAGGGCACGCAGGGGCAAGTGGTTGTGGGCGAAACGCAGGCTGTCAAGGCTGCGGTCGGCCATTCTTTGGCGGCAGTAAACGGAGGAAAACTCTGAGAGCCGCTCTACACCGCCGCGATCCAAAATCCATTCCTCGCGCAGGCGCGGCAAACCTCGGCGCAGGTCGATGTCCTGCGACTTGTCGGAATAAGGACCGCTCGTGTCGTAGACAAGTACGGGCGCGTTTTCCTTGAAATGCTTCTTGCCGTCCTGGTCCTTCGTGACGGTGGGCGTGAGCGTCACTTTGCGCATTGCCACGCGCAGTTTCGGGAACAGTTTGCCCTCCATATATACTTTTTCGCTGGAGGGATAGGTTATCCTGATGTTGTCGTTTTGCATGATATTATTGATTGTTTAGTAGATGAGTAGGGGCGTATTGCATACGCCCGAAATCTAAAAGAATAGATTATCTATCAGCTTCAAGAAACCGGTGCATCATTTCTTCTGGGTCGTCTGCCCCGAGTATCGCGCTGCTAATGGCGATGCCGCTCACTCCTGCATTGAGCAGGGCAGGCACGTCGGCGAGGCGAATGCCACCGATGGCGCAGAGCGGAATACGCACTTGTGCTTCATGCAGTCCTTTGACGATGGCGGCATAACCGTCAAGACCGAGAATGGGCGCAAGGTTCAGTTTCGTTTCTGTAAATCTGAACGGACCGACGCCCACGTAGTCCGCACCGGCACGCTTCAAGGCCAGCACTTCTTCGAGGGTATTGGCAGTGCCGCCTATGATAAATTCTTGGCCGAGCAACTGTCGCGCCTCTGCCACGGGCATATCGTGTTTGCCGAGGTGCACGCCGTCGGCCTGCACCTTTTTAGCGAGTTCCACGCGGTCATCTATAATAAAGGTTGCGCCTTGTTCCTTACACAGGGCCTGCACTTCGAGCGCGGTTGCTTCGGCCTCGGCATCGCCGGCTTCCTTCATGCGCAACTGTACCCAGCGGCAACCGCCGCGTAGGGCAAGCCTTGCGCCCTCAATGTAGGAGTAGCGGGAGGTGGCGTGCGTGATAAATTGAACTGGTACCATGAATAGTAAACGAGTATACGAGTAGACAAGTAAACAGATACAAGTTTTCGGGTCTAAAAAAGGCATGCCCGCAAAGACATGCCCTTTTTTGTTTGTTGCAAAAGTTTGCTTCGCGGGCTTATGCCTCAGCGGGAGCTTCGGCTTCTGCACCGGCTGTTTCGGCAGCGGCAGCTGCTTCAGCTTCTGCCTTAGCGGCAGCGGCGGCAGCCTTCTTTTCAGCCACTTTCTCGGCGATTTTCTCGTTCACCTTCTTTTCGGCTTCGAGTTTCTCGGCAGCAGCGGCCTTCTTGGCGGCAGCAACTTCGTTGGCAGCCTTTACAGCCTTGTTGTCCTTTGCCTTCTTCCAATCCTCGAACTTAGCCTGTGCTGCGGCCTCGTCGAAAGCGCCCTTGCGAACGCCGCCACGGAGGTGCTTCATCAGCATCACGCCTTCGCGGGAAAGGATGTTGCGAACGGTGTCAGTGGGCTGTGCGCCGCACTCTACCCAATAAAGGGCGCGTTCAAAATTCAAATCTACTGTGGCAGGGTTAGTGTTGGGATTGTACGTACCCAATTTTTCAGTAAATCTACCATCACGTGGTGCGCGAGCGTCGGCGATTACAATGCTATAGAAAGCATAATCCTTGCGACCGTGGCGCTGCAATCTGATTTTAGTTGCCATTTGTTTTTTTTTGGTTTTAATAGGTTTGAATAAATGTGCTATCTCGTAGCGGCTGCAAAGTTACGCCTTTTTGCCGGTTTCTAATAGTCATTCGCCGCCTTTTTTGCCCTTTTCTTATATGAAACCTTATTTTTTTGCTAATTTTGCGGCATTACGACCTGCACTTACATACAATATTATATATATAAGATATGACGACAATGCTTTTCCGCCGCCTCGCGCTCTCTTCCCTCGCGGCCGCCGCCGCTTTCCTTCCGTGCGCCCTGCCTGCTTCGGCTCAGGGCGAAGCAAGCACCGAACTCCAAAGTTATTTCCACAATGTGCTTGCCGCCGGCGAGGCAACGCTGCCTGCCGACCGCGTACTTAGCCAGAGCGAATGTGCTGATGCCGCAAAGGAAGTGTGGCAGGCGTGGGTCGATGCAAATAATAATTTTGAAGAAGAAAAACTTCCCACCCTGCAATCCCTCTACTCCGTGACGGCAGGTTCGTGGCAGTTGCCCGCAGATTTGGAAGCCAACGCCGTGATGCCGTTCTACTATGGCGCGAAGGACATCACGCAAAAACCGGCCGACGGTTTCCCCCTCTTCCTTTCGCTGCACGGTTCAGGCGCAAAGAACGCAGAATGGGGCAACGGCCTGCTGCTGGCACAGAAGAACGACGATGCGCCCTCGGCATATTTCATTCCGCAGATACCTAATGAGGAAAATTATCGCTGGTATCAGCGTTCCAAGCTTTGGGCCTGGAAAAAACTGTTGCGCCAAGCGTTCGTATCGGGTGACATCAACCCCACCGCCATCTACTTCATAGGCATTTCCGAAGGGGCATACGGCAGCCAGCGTCTTGCTTCCTTCCTCGGCGATTACCTGGCAGGCGCAGGCCCGATGGCGGGAGGCGAACCACTGAAAAACGCCCCGGCGGAAAACTGCTGCAACCTCGCGTTCAATCTCAAGACGGGCGCGAACGACGGCGGCTTCTACCGCAACACGCTCACGGAATACACGCGCCAGGCACTCGATAAACTCGAAACGGACAACCCCGGCTATTTCGTTCACGACGTGCAACTGCTCGACGGTTACGCACACGTGATTCCCTACAACAAGACCACGCCGTGGCTGCTCGGATATAAGCGCAACGCCGCCCCGAAAAAGGTGATGTGGGAGAATTTTAATATGGACGGCGAGCGGAGAAACGGATATTACAACATACTCCTCGAAGAAGATCCCCTCTCGCCCGCTTCCCTCAACCGCTCTTTCTATACGCTCGATATCGACAACGACAACAACGTCACGCTCACCTCGCAGCGCGTGTACTACTCCACCATCGAAACCCTCGAAGGCATCGCCACGCGCTTCGTGAAAACTTACCAGAAGATGCAGCAAGGCGTGGTGCGCCTCTTCTTCGACGATCGTCTGGTGGATATGACGAAACCTGTGAAGATTACCGTGAACGGTACGCTCTACTTCGACGGCCTGCTCACCTGCCGCCTGTCCGACATGGCGGAGAGCCTCGCCGCCTTCGGCGACCCCCTGCGCATCTTCCCCGCTTCCGTTACCCTCAACTTGGCAGAGGTGCCCTCTAGCATTGATGAGATTGCAAAAGAAGCCCGTCAGTCAGATAATGAAGACAATATATTATACGACTTGCAGGGTCGCCGCGTGACTGTTCCGCAACATGGAATTTACATCAACAAGGCTGGTAAGCGTTTCATAAAATAATGCCTACGATATTTACCGAACTCTATCACGCCCCTTGCGGCGACCTCATATTAGGCGGCTTCGACGGCCGCCTTTGCTTTTGCGACTGGCGACCAGACCGCCTGCCCGTACTCGCCCGCCGCTTAGGTGCGGCCGTATCTGCCGCGCCGTGCGTCGTGACACAGGAAGCGGCAAAGCAGTTACAGGAATATTTTGTAGGTAATCGCACAGACTTCACGCTCCCCTTGCTTATAGAGGGCACAGCATTCCAAAAAGCCGTATGGCACGCACTGTTAGCGATACCATACGGCGAAACAATTTCTTATGCATGCCTTGCACGGCGCATCGGTTCAGCAAATGCCGTGCGCGCTGTGGGCACGGCGTGCGGCGCAAACCGCCTCTCGATTTTCCTGCCCTGCCACCGCGTTGTGGGACAGAGTGGAAAATTAACGGGTTATGCGGGCGGCGTGGCGGCTAAACGCTTTCTGCTGGATTTGGAAAAGGCATATTTCCAAAGAAATGGTTGAGACTCCCGTGTCCCTTGCCTGAAAAGAGCGCGGCGCCGCTTTCGATGGCGGCGGTGACGTAGGTCTTTGCGGCGGCGACGGCATCGGGCAAATTCTTGCCGCAAGCCAAGTGGGCGGCAATGGCGGAAGAAAGTGTGCAACCCGTGCCGTGTGTGTTGCGCGAGGCAATGCGCTTGCCGGGATAGGCGCGGAAAGAACTATTATAATAGAGATAATCCGTGGGCGCACCTTCTGCGTGACCGCCTTTTAGCAGCACCGCCGCGCCGCCGCAGGCTTGGCTGAGACGATGCAGCCATTCTTTTTTCTCAATCTCTTTTTCCCTTTTATTATTCCCCGAAAAAGTTTCGGCAAATCCCGCAACGTCTGTGCCAGCCGCGCGCAGCAGAGTTTCGGCCTCGGGGAGGTTGGGCGTGACGAGGGTGGCAAGGGGCAGCAACTCCTTTTGCAAGACGGGCACGGCGGAGGCTTCGAGGAGGGGCATGCCGGAAGTGGAAAGCATCACGGGGTCCACCACCACAAACTTTGGTTTATATTCGCGCAGCAACTTCGCCACGGCCTGCACCACGGCGGCATTGCCGAGCATACCCGTCTTGACTGCCACGGGCATAAAGTCGTCCATCACAGCTGCAGCCTGGCGATACACCAGCCCGCCGTCCACCGCCTCGCTCTCGCGCACGCCGACCGAGCTTTGCACAGTCACGGCCGTCACGGCCGCCTGCCCGTAGCAGCCTAAGGCAGCAAAGGTCTTGAGGTCGGCAATAATGCCCGCGCCGCCCGAAGGGTCGAGGCCGGCAATGGTGAGACAGGGGATGAGGGATTGGGGCATATATATAATAAGTATGGGATGGATTGTCTCAAATAATTAAAAGGTCTTTGATAAAAACCATGAAAAACATCTTGCTTCGTTTGAAGCCCTGCGGGCTACGCCGCCGGTCTTAACGCCGAGCCTGTGAGCCTCACGGCTCGCGCTCGCCCTTAATCCCTGCGGCTGCGGTCGGTGCCCGCCCGCTTCAAACGTCGCAAGGTAAAAACCATTAAAAACCCGTGAGACCTTGATGCTATCTCGAAAAGCGTTGAAAATTTTCCATTGGAAACGGGTTTTTCCTGGTTTTTCCCTTGTTCTGTGTGAGGCGGGCGGAAACCGACCGCCGCCTTAGCGGAGAGAACACGAGACGAAAGTCAACAGACTTTCAGGCTCGGGGACTATCCGATAAGGCAAGCCGCAGGCCCACACAGAACAAGTGGTTTTTAATGGTTTTTATCTATATCAACCAACCAATGTTTCAGTTCAATTTATACTTAATGCCGGGCGTTTCCTTCGCAAAGTCCACAAGTTCTTTGGTCACGGCGATGCCGGGCGTTTGCGAGCGGAGCGAAACGCTGAAACTCTTGTTCGGTTCTTTTAAAGTAATATAAAGTTCCGTCTTTCCCGGTTTTTGCAGCAACGTGGTGAGTTCTTGCGTCGCAAGGGCATCGAGTTCGTCGAGATTAAGCGTAAAGGTGATGCGCTGAATCTTGTTTTCCTTCACGTCAGAAAGGAACTCGATTTTCGTGATACGCAGGTCGTAGTTGCCGGGCTTCCAGTGCCGCTCCTCAACGTGGGCGGTGATGAAAAGCGAATTGCCGATGGTGAAATATCCGCTATGGCGTGCCCAGTCGTCTCCGAATAGAGCGATTTCGCCTGCTCCTTCATAGTCTTCCAGTTTTACGATACCGTAAGGCTTTCCCATCTTGGTCTGCCCCGTGCGTACGGAGGTTACGATGCCGCCCACGGTTATGTCCTGGTCTTTATAGGGGGAAATGTCGGCGAGGTCGGGGGCATGGTTGCTGCAAACGTCGGTAAGAATGATGCTGTAATCATCGAGCGGATGCCCGGATATATACACACTGATGAGTTCGCGCTCACGGTTAAGGCGTTCCAGCGCACTCCACTGCTCATATTCCTCGGGAATTTCAGGCTTCGTGGCCTCCGCCATATCGGTTGCGCCGAAAAGAGAATTTTGGCTGGTCAACAAATCCTGCTGATAGCGCACGCCATAGCGCAGGAGCGTGTCCATAAACACTTCGCCGCGCGAATTTTTGGCGAAGAACTGCTCGCGCTTCATAGTTTCGAAACTATCGAACGCGCCGGCAAGGGCAAGATTTTCGAGGCACTTGCGGTTGCACGCGCTGAGGTTCACACGCTCCACGAGGTCGAAGACCGACTTGTAAGGGCCGTTTTCATTTCTTTCTTTAATAATACATTCCACCGCCGATTCGCCCACACCCTTCACGGCTGCCAGTCCGAAGCGGATATTTCCTTCGTGATTGACGCTGAATTTGGCGTTACTCTCGTTAATATCCGGGCCGAGCGTGCGTACGCCCATAGACTTGCTCTCGTCCATGAGCTTCATGATTTCGTTGATGTTGGAGAGGTTTCGGCTCATGTTGCCCGCCATGTATTGCGCGGGGTAGTTCGCCTTGAGGTACGCCGTCTGATAGGCCACCCAAGAGTAGCAAGTGGCGTGGCTCTTGTTGAACGCATAGGAGGCAAAGGCGCGCCAGTCGTTCCAAATCTTTTCCAAAATCTTCTCGTCGTAGCCGTTGGCCTTGCCGCCCGAGATAAATTTGGGGTACATGTGGTTCAGTTTCTCGATGAGCTTCTTACCCATCGCCTTACGCAGGGCGTCGCTCTCGCCGCGCGTGAAGTCGGCAATGAGGCGCGAAAGTAGCATCACCTGCTCCTGATAGACCGTGATGCCGTAGGTGTCTTTGAGATATTTCTCCATGCACGGCAGGTCGTAGACGATTGGCTCGTCGCCGTGCTTGCGGGCGATGAACTGCGGGATATACGCCATAGGGCCCGGGCGGTAAAGGGCGTTCATCGCGATTAGGTCTTCAAAGGTAGAGGGTTGCAGCTCGCGCAGATATTTCTGCATACCTGCCGACTCAAACTGGAAGGTGCCGATGGTGCGCCCGTCGCAGAAGAGCTGATAAGTGGCGGGGTCGTCAATTGGTATGCGGTCGATGTCAAGTTCGATGCCGAGACTTTCCCGGATGTTTTCGAGGGCTTCCTTGATAATGGAGAGCGTTTTCAGTCCGAGGAAGTCCATCTTGATTAGGCCCGTTTCCTCGATCACCTTTCCCTCGTATTGCGTGCATTGCACCTTTTCGCCGGTGTCTTTGTCCTCGGCCGTCGACACGGGCACCCAGTCCGAAATGTTGTCGCGGCAGATAATGAAGCCGCAGGCGTGGACGCCGGTGTTGCGCACGTTACCCTCGAGCATTTTTGCATAACGCAGCGTGTCGCGCATGATGGGATCGGGCGAACATTCTGCCTCGCGCAGTTCGGGAATGGCGGCAATGGCATTCTTAAGATTGAGCTTGGGAACTTTCCCGTCGGGGCCTTCGGGCAGTTTGTCGGGGATCAATTTGCAGAGGCGGTTGGAAACATCGAGGGGCAGCTTTTGCACGCGCGCCACGTCCTTTAAGGCAAGTTTCGTGGCCATTGTGCCGTAAGTGATGATATGTGCCACGTTGTCCTCGCCGTATTTCTTTGTCACCCAGTTCAGCACGCGGCCGCGGCCGTCATCGTCGAAGTCCACGTCAATATCGGGCAAAGAGATACGGTCAGGATTGAGAAAACGCTCAAAAAGGAGGTCGTATTTAATGGGGTCGATTTGCGTGATGCCGAGACAGTAGGCCACGCAACTGCCTGCGGCGGAGCCACGGCCGGGACCGACGCTCACGTCGAGTTCCTCGCGGGCGGCGCGGATGAAGTCCTGCACAATGAGGAAGTAGCCCGGGAAACCCATCGTCTTCATAATATGCAGTTCAAACTTGATGCGCTCGGAGGTTTCCTCATCTAAGGGGTCGCCGTAGCGTTTCTTGGCGCCTTCGTAGGCGAGCTTGGCGAGATAGTCGGCTTCAAGCTTGATGCGATAAAGTTTGTCGAAGCCGCCGAGTTTTTTAATCTTTGAAAGTCCGTCCTCGCGCGACATCACGACGTTGCCGTTCTCGTCCTGCGTAAATTCATCGTAGAGCTGTTCCTCCGTGAGCCGTTTGCGATATTCCTCTTCCGTGCCGAAGTCTTCGGGAATGGCGAAGTTGGGCATAATGGGCGCGTGGTCGATGGAATAGGTTTCTATCTTGTCGCAAATCTCGCACGTGTTGCGCAGCGTTTCAGGCAGGTCGGCGAAAACGGCGTTCATCTCTTCGCGCGTCTTAAACCATTCCTGCTTCGTGTAAAGCATGCGCGTGGGGTCGTTGAGGTCTTTGCCTGTCGAGAGGCATATAAGGCGGTCGTGCGCCTCCGCGTTTTCTTGGTTCACGAAATGGCAGTCGTTTGAACACATCGTTTTCACGCCGTATTTCGCAGCGAGGGCGAGCAATTCTTTATTGACTTGCTCTTGCAGGGGATAGGTTTCGCGGTTGGCGTTGATGGAAGGATCGGTCACTTTGTGGCGTTGCAGCTCGAGGTAATAGTCGTCACCGAACACGCGCTTGAACCATTGCACGGCCTGCTCGGCTTCCTCAATCCTTCCTTTAAGTATCTTTTGCGGTATCTCGCCGCCGAGACAGGCCGAGCAGCAGATAATGCCTTCAGAGTAGGTTTCGAGGTCTTTGTGGTCGGTACGTGGGCGCATGTAAAATCCGTCGACCCACGAGCGCGACACGATTTTTACGAGATTATGATAGCCTTTCTCGTTTTTTGCAAGGAGAATGAGGTGCCAGCCGCTTTGGTCCTGCTTGCCTTCGCGCAGGGTCTTGTCGCCGCGCCGCGCCACGTAGGCTTCGCAACCGAATATCGGTTTGAAGTCGGCAATGCGCTGCTGCTTTTCAATGGTCTTCGTGAGTTCTTCCTCCTTGGCGGCACGCTCTTCGGGCGAGAGGGCACAGTCGGCGGCGTGGAGCGCCTCGAGTTCTGCCTTTGCGGCGGAGAGCGCGCCCTTTGCCTTGCCGATTACCTTCTGCGCATAATTGTAGAACTCCTTGATGCCCATCATGTTGCCGTGGTCGGTCACGGCCATGCCGCGCATTTTGTTGCCGATTGCCTTGTCAACGAGCGCGGAAATGGAGGCCTGTCCGTCGAGGATAGAGTATTGTGTGTGTACGTGCAGATGTACAAAGTCTTCCATAGCGTAAGGTTTATAGATACAAAAAGACCCGACCGGGCGGCCGGGTCTTTTGTAATATTTATTTCTTGAATTTCGTATATACAACGTTCAATTTCAGATTGCCGCCCGGCCCGCCTTCTATTTTCGCGGAGGACAGGCCGAGTTCGTTGCGCACGCGCTGCAACACGTTGGTGGAAGAGCCCGTGGAACCCGCAATGCTGCTGTATTCCGGCTTGACAGGGATAAGCACCATCTTATTCCAGTCTTTATTTTCTTCTTTTGCCTCCCACGCAGCATATTTTGCCTGGCGCTGCTCTTCTGTGTCAGAAACTTCTATGCCTGCACCGGCATCGCGCTCCTGCTTGAGAGTTGTGAGTATGCGCGAAATGTTGGTGAACTGATAGGCGTTCTTTGAAGTTGTGAAGAGCGTGAAATAGGAGGTATTGCTGTCGGGCAATTTGCCCTTCTCGAAGAAAGAGAACATCTCCTTTTTGCGTACCAGCAGCACGGCGGCCGGGGCTGGTAGCTTGTAGGTCGAACTGCTTTCGCTATTGAATCTGCGGAACGAGATAGAGGCGCCGCTAATGCTGTCGGTATAGTGCTCGCCGGCTATTATCTCATCGATGGGCAGAGTCAGTTCTGTGAATATGCCCGACGGTGATTTGAGATAAGTGTATGCGTTTGCCGGATCGGTCATCTCGGCGGGAATTTTGTTGCTGACGCGCGTGTTTTGCAGCACCTCCTCGGTAGCACCCATGCGCTGCATACCGTCCACGATGGAGTCCTTGCCGGCGATTGTGGTGTGGTAGCGGAAATACACGTTCATGGCCATCATGCTCGTTTGGAGCATAGAACCGATGCCGCCCACGGTCTTGAAATAAAAGCCGGGGCACACGTGGTGAATGAACTGGTAGGAATTTTTGAAGTATTCGGGGTGCTGGTAATATTTCTCCAAGATCCACGCACCGTAAGAGGCGGGCAGTTTCACCACGATGCTGCGATAGTATGTCGTTCCACTATTCACGTTCTCCGAACGCGTGAGGTCTTTCACCGTATAAGTAAGGTCCTTTTTCACGTTCGACGTGGTGCTCACGAAGTCCTGCGGGTCGAGGTTTGTGTAGTAGTTCACATTTTCCTTCATCACCTTTGCCGTGTCGAGTTCCTGCACAGACAGTTTCATCGTGGTGAGGGAGTCGCCGTAATAAGAATCGAAATAGATGCGAATATCGCAGGAGTCGGCAATGATATTCCCGTCATCATCTTTCACCATTGAGGTACGGGCGGGGAGGGCGAAGTTTTCAAAGATATTGAACTGCGCGAGAAAGTCGCAAGTCGTCTTTGCGCGTGTCTCGGGGTCGATGATGCTGCCGAGGTAGCAGGTGCTGGTGTTGGCGAGCACGGAGTCTACACCGAGAGCCTGCGAATTGACATTGAAGACCTGTGTGGAAGTTTCTACGAAATTATTAGACGGCATAATGTCTCCGCCCAGAGTGCCCGTATCGTCTGTGCAGGCAGTGAGCGAGGTGAGCAGGAGCGCAAAGAGGGAAAGCAACAGATGCTTGTTCATACAATATTATATATATGTATAGCCGGGTTGGGGTTTTAAGGGAATGGGGGATTATGCCTCTGCGGCAGGGGCGTCGGAAACGGCGGTGAAGAAGTCGCGGCACACGATGCCGGGCTTTTCTTCCATTTCCGCTTTCAGCAGCACGGGCTTGCCCTGACTGCGTGCCAGTTCTACGGCCTCGGGCTGCGCACCCGTTTCGCCCTCAATCACGGCATCGCTGAAGCGCACGGCAATCTCGTCGAGCGTGCAGCTGCCTGCGGTGTCGAGACCGCGCTCTTTAAGCGCGTCTTCGTTGGCCGCCTTGAAGGAGATAAGGCTTACGAGCCGCTGCATCTCGGGCAGGGAGGGCGTTTCGGCGTAAGGGCTGTAAACCACCTTCGTCCCCATGAAAGCAGGGTCTTCTGCGTATGCCGTTTTCACGAAGAAGGGCACAATGGACGTCATCCAGCCTTGGCAGTAGATGACATCGGGCGTCCAGCGCAACTTTTTGAGGGTTTCGAGCACGCCGCGTGCATAGAACACGGCACGCTCCACGTTGTCCTCATACTCATGCCCTGCGTCGTCGCGCATCATCTTGCGTTTGTGGAAATAGTCATCGTTGTCGATGAAATACACTTGCATTCGGGCCGCCGGCAAAGAGGCGACCTTAATGATTAGAGGGTGATCCGTGTCGTCGATCACAATATTCATTCCCGAGAGACGTATCACCTCGTGCAACTGGTTGCGGCGTTCGTTGATGATTCCCCAACGGGGCATAAACGTTCTTATTTCCACGCCGGCGTCTTGTACGGCAGGCGGCAGTTCTCGTCCCGTAGTGGCCATAGGGCTTTCAGGAACGTAAGGCTTCATCTCCTGAGTGATGAATAAAACTTTCTTGGACATTATTACGGTTTTGATTATAGCAAAGCGCCTACTCGGTTAAATTGAGTTTAGCTTGTGCCACGTTGACTATATTATAGGGAAAATTGCGCTTTGCCTATGTTTCCGCTTGCAAAGTTACGATTTTTTTTCGTTTGATGCCCGCCGTAATTCTCCGTTAAGCCGTGCATTTTGTTAAAAAATCAGTTTTTCTGCGTTTTTCATACGTGATATGTGGCAAATTATCTGTTATTTTGCACCCCGAAACCGTTAGGGCGATACATATTATATATATAATGTGTAAGTAAACAAGTTTACGAGTAAACGAGTAGACGAGTCATGACTTCATCGGCAACAACATTCTTGTCTTGTTTCTTTGAGATTTTCGGCTGCGCTCGGCAATTTAAGTAAACTTATTGCACTCGCTTGCACGAAAATTTCCTTGTCAGCTCGTTTACTAGTCTACTAAGAATAAATTTATGATGAATATTCTTACCACTCAAAGCGACATGCGTGCGGCAATGGCGGCACTGCGTGCCGGCGCCAATCTCAAAGTAGGCCTCGTGCCTACCATGGGCGCGCTCCACGAGGGACACGCCTCGCTCGTCAGACGCTCGGTTAAGGAAAACGATGTAACCGTTGTCAGCGTCTTTGTAAATCCCACTCAATTCAACGATCCCACAGACCTTAAAAACTATCCGCGCACGCTCGAGGCTGACTGCCGTCTGCTCGCCGAACTCGGCGCGGACTACGTGTTTGCCCCCACGCCCGAGGATATATATCCCGAGCCGGACACCCGCGTGTTCTCTTTCCCGCCTATCGACACCGTGATGGAAGGACCGCGCCGCCCGGGCCACTTCAACGGGGTGTGCCAAATCGTAAGCAAGCTTTTCGACATCGTCAACCCCGACCGCGCCTACTTCGGCGAGAAAGATTTTCAGCAAATCGCCGTCATCCGCGCCATGGTGCGCTACCTGCGCCTTTCCCTGGAAATCGTTTCCTGCCCCATCGTGCGCGAACCGAGCGGCCTCGCGCTCTCATCGCGCAACACGCTGCTCTCGCCTGAAGAAAAGGTCACGGCAGTGAATATCTCCAAAACGCTCTTCGCCGCACAGGATTACGCCAAGACGCACTCCGTGGCAGAGACGCACGACTACGTAGTCTCAACGCTCAATGCCATAGAAGGGCTGGAGGTGGAATACTTTGAAATAGTGGACGGTACGACGCTGCAAAGCGTCCGCTCTTGGGACGACACGCCTTATATCGTGGGCTGCATCACGGTCTACTGCGGCGCGAAGCCTATCCGCCTGATCGACAATATTTGTTTCAAAAAGTAACACAACTATTTTGTAAACGAGTAAACGAGTATACAAGTAAACAAGACAGAGATGTTTTGCTAATTAAATTTTACATGAGAAACTTGTCTCGTCTACTCGTTTACTTGTAAACTCGTCTACTAATTAACGAAGATTTATATGTTGCTGAGCATCTTAAAGTCTAAAATACATTGCGCCCGCGTCACGGAAGCCAACCTCCACTATATGGGCAGCATCACCATCGACGAAGACTTGATGGACGCCGCCGGACTGGTGGCGGGCGAGCATGTACACGTGGTGAACAACAACAACGGCGAGCGCATCGAGACTTACGTCATTCGCGGTCCGCGCCGCACGGGTTGCATCTGCCTCAATGGCGCCGCCGCCCGCAAGTTCCAGCCCGGCGACGAGGTAATCATTATGGCTTACGCCGCCATGTCGCCCGAAGAGGCCGCTACGTTTGTGCCGAAAATCGTATTTCCCGACGGCGCAAACAATAACAGCCTCGACTAATCTGCTTTAATCTAATACTAAGAACATGACATTCCGCCGTTTCTCCCGGCGGCTCATCGTCGGCTTGGTTCTGCTGGTTGCAACCGCGCCGATGCGTGCCGCCTCAAAGGTGCCGCCGTTCATCCCAATGCCCAACAGTTTTGTGCAGGATGCCGCAGCACCTTTTGTGATTTCCCAAAGCAAGTCGTTTATCTCCGCCGACACCGCTCTGCTGCGCCCTGCCGCCGATGCGCTGCGCCGCGTGCTTAAAGAGCGCACGGGCATGGACATCGCCGTGGGCGGCAAAGGCACGAAGGGCCGCCTCACGCTCGCCATCGACACCGCCCTCCATGGCGCGGAGCACTATCGCCTTGCGGTTTCAAAGAAGGGACTGGCCATTACGGGCGCAACACCGGCCGCTGTGTTCCTTGGCGTGATGACACTCAACCAGCTGCTGCTTGCCGACCCGCACGAAGCAGAACTCGGCCGCATTCCTGCCGTAAGAATCGACGATGCACCGCGCTTCGCCCTGCGTGCACTGATGATTGACCCAGCACGTAACTTTTTGCCTGTCAAGGATGTGAAGCGTTTTATTGAAGTGATGGCAAAATATAAATATAATGCTTTGCAGTTGCACCTAACCGACGACCAAGGCTGGCGCATCGCGTTGAAATCTTATCCGCAACTGGCAGGTCAGCAGTCGTACTCCGCCGCCGATATCCGCGAAATCGTGGCGTACGCCGCCGAACATTATATCGACGTAATACCAGAACTTGACATCCCCGGCCATACCGCCGCCTTCCTTTCTGTATATCCCGAATTAGGTTGTACGCATCTGCAAAATGCGCCGATCAAGGTGGGCGAGACGGTGAACCGCATGCTCTGCGCTGCCAACGACACGGTTTATACGGTCTACGATCGCATTCTCCGCGAAGTCGCCGCTCTTTTCCCGTCCCAGTATATCCATCTCGGCGGCGACGAAGCGGCTGTTCCCGCCAACTGGGAGCAGTGCCCGCGCTGCCGCGCCATGATGGAGCAAAAAGGTTATAAGCGGGCCTCGCAACTGATGATTCCCTTCTTCGAACGCATACTCTCTTCCGTGCGTGCTACCGGCAAAAAACCGATTATGTGGTGCGAACTAAACAATATATATCCGCCCGCCGATGACTACCTTTTTCCTTACCCACAAGATGTTACGCTGGTTAGTTGGCGCGGAGGTTTAACGCCTACCTGCCTTTCCCTCACGGCGAAGAGCGGGCACAGGCTAATTATGGCGCCGGGCGAGCACGCTTACCTCGACTACCCGCAAATGCACCACGACCTGCCGGAATACAACAACTGGGGAATGCCCATCACCACGCTCGAACAAACCTATCGCTTCGATCCTGGCTACGGCCGTACGGCGGAAGAGCAGGCGCACGTATGGGGCGTGATGGGCACGCTCTGGGCAGAGGCAATGCCCGACATAAACCGCGTGACCTACATGGCTTATCCCCGCGCCTTGGCCTTGGCAGAGGCGGGCTGGACGCAAATGGAGCGGCGCGAGTGGGCGGACTTCACGCAGCGCCTCTATCCAAATCTCGACGAACTTATGCGCCTCGGCGTTTCCTTCCGCGTACCGTTTGAACTATCTGGTAAGTAGGATTTTACTATCATATAGACATTCCGCTTTATTCGGTGTTAAGTGCCTGGAAGGCTGGCCTTCCAGGCACTTAGCACTTTAATCATATACATATCTCATACAACCAAATAGTTTTCACTAAGATCATCTTTGCTGTCTGCGCAGACATTTTTTCTTGTCTGCGCAGATTTTTTTTATTATCACGGAGATAATTTCCATTATCTGCCTGATATTTTTTGTTACAAACTTTGTAACGGCCGTTACAAACTTGCTAACACATGTTACAAACTTTGTAATACATGTTACAAACTTTGTAACAAAAAATATCTTATAGGATAGTAAAAAACATCTTGCTTATAATAAAAATTATCTCCGAGATAGTAAAAACTGTCTCGGAGATAATTGATACTGTCTGCGCAGATACATTTTGCGCTCTTATATGATAGTTGCGACAATCACGTATGGGCGTGACTCCTAATATACGTAATAAACTACTGTCCGCCCCAATAATAATCGCCGCCGCGCCATTCCGTAAAAGCCTCCTCGCCGCAAAGCGCGTGGTAGGCGAGGGGAGTGCCCGCGCTGTCGAAGTCTATAACCTGCATGGGCAACACCGTGCCGTCGGGCAGGTGCAGGCGGCGCACGGCGATGAATTTGCGCCTATTTGATGTCGGAATATTCTTTGCGCACATCAAAGAGATAGGTGAATTTCACTGCAATCGTGTTGTTGTTGCTTCGGCCGAAGACGTCCTTCTTGGCATTGTTGTAGAAATCTCCAAGGCCATAATAATATCGGCCTTCCAATACGAAATGGCCTATCTTCGTACTAAGTTCCAGACCCGCGCCGGCAGTAATGCCGTAGTCGATGCGCCGCTGCACGCCCAAGTCGTACTGGGCACATAGGCCGTTGGGGCGGTCAGGGAGGCCGGTGGCAGCGTCTACGGTCCAGACGGAACTGCGCTGTGACGCCTCGCTAAAACAATAGCCCACCTGCGGGCCGGCGAGGATAAAGCCCAGAACGCCGTTTTTCTCCTTGCCCCAACCCATTCGGGCGAGGAAAGGCAACTGGAGGTAGTTCATATTGCGCGCAAAGGTGTCGGGCAAAGGCTCGCCGTTGCCGTTGAGCACCTCTTCCTTCCAGCCAAGTTGCGCATAGTTAAGTTCTATCTGCAAGGCGCAGAGCGACTTGAAATATTTCTCGCTCGTCATGCGGAAGGTAACGCCGAACGAAGGACCGAGGTGCATCGTCTGCTTCACGGTCGGGTCGAACCCGACGGTGTTGAGCATCACGCCGCCGTTTACGCCCAAGGCTATGGCGCGGCGCGCGGAACCCACCTGCGCTGAAAGGAGCGCGGGGAGGGCAAAAAACGAAATAGCGAGTAGCGGTTTAAGGATCGTGGAGGAAAAGCGTATCATCGCGTTTTGGCGATTTTATCTATTTGCATATTAGGTTTATAGTGAATGAGCCAAGCGCTTTGGTTCACGTAGCCGCCCTGGTCGGAGACTTTGGCAAAGCGGAGGTCGCTTTGCAGGAACGGGAGTTGCTGGCGCTGGGCGGCATAAGCCTTGCCGTAGGCAGAAAGCCCGTTTACGAAGGCAAGGGCCGTGTCATAGCCGAGCGGGGCCATGCGGGGCGTAACCGTGAGGAGTTCGGCACCAAACCACTTCTTATAATCTGCCTCAAAGGCCATGGCGGCCGAGGTGTAGGGATAATAGAAAGCCGTTGCGGCCACGTAGGTGTCGGAAGAGTAAAGTCCGTTGCGCAGGGCGGAGTTGGTGCTTGCTCGGTCGAGCCAAGTTTCGTAACCCAGCAGTGCGAGGGTAGTGCCCGAGGGCAGCGTTTGGCGCAACGCGGTGACCATGCTCTGCATACGCTGCTGCGTTTCGGCATCAGAGGCGTCCGTCACTATCAGATTGAACATGCCTTTTTTGATCACGTTTTTCACAACCGTTAGTTCCACAGAAGAAGGCAGCGCAATATGCTTGTAGCCGTCAATAACCACGCGCCGCGTAAGCGACGACGCAACGCTTTGCTTGTCGGCCTTGGCATCGCCCACGTTATGAGTAAGGAAAATAATGTGCGTATTGTCCTTGTGAAAACTCGACGCAACAAGGTCGGTAATCATAGCAGCCTCGTTTTGCTGCGGTGCGTTGAGCATGAAAAGGCGCGGGCAGGTGGCAATCTGATGCACCTTTGAAGAAAACGGCACTAAGATTTTCGAGTCGCCGGGACTTAGCGCAATGGCCTCGCTCCAATGATCAGGATAGACCGGGCCTACGATGAGGTCGGCACCATGTGCGCCAACGCGCTGCATCACGCCGCGCAGGCTCTCGCCGGAGGCGGGCTCTTCGTAAATATGGAGCAGGACATTGCGCCCTTGTTTCTTGAGTTGATTGACGGCCAGCAACATGCCGCGCACGTACTCCGTGCTGCGCGTGGCCACAACGCCGCCGGCCTGCAAAGGCAGGATGACAGAAATGTTTACCGAGGCAAGTCCTTTGGAAACAGTGGCGGCTGGGGCGGGCGTGTTGGCGGGAATGGTGACCGTGCGCCCTTTCTTCAATTTATATCCCGCCTCCTGCATCTCCGGGTTGGCGGCGATGAGCGCATCGACCGTGATGCCGTGTGCACGGGCTATGCTCCAAAGCGTTTCGCCCTTCTGCACCTTATAACTGACGGGCGCGGTGCGTGGCTGCGTGCCGGCGGGAGCGGGAGCGGTTGGCGTAGATGCCGGCACGTCGCCCACGGCGGAGGTGCTTACCGACAAGGGTAGAGCGATGCGAACCGTTTGCCCCGCTTTCAGAGGTTCGGATTTGAGAATAGGATTGCGCTCAATGATTTCGTCGATACTGACGCCGTAATCGTGAGATAGTTTGTAGAGGGTTTCCCCCTTTTTCACCTCATGGGTCACTACCTTTTGCGTCTGCGCCCCGACGGAGAGCGAACAGGCGGGGCAGAAAAGCGTAAGCGCGAGGACGCAGCGCATGATGCGGCTCCGCACGGCAGCGGATAAGTTGTGCGTGATAGTTGACATATTATTCTTGCGGCCCGAAAGAAAGCCGTTCTAATCGTGTAAATCTTTGCAAAGATAGTGCACGGCGAGAGCAATAAAGTTTTACTTTGATTGCCGAGCCGCCGTCTATCTTATGCAAAAATACAAAAAATAGGGGCTTTCCTATAAGATATTCGCAATAAATAAGTATTTTTGAAGCAAAATTCAGCAACTAATAGAGTTATCCAAACGCATATCTCACGAAAAATGAAAGATCTCGCCAAATATTTCGTCCTTTTGGCAGCGGCCTTGCTGCTCTTTCCCTCCACAGCCGAAGCGCAAAAGCGCGGCGCGAAAAAGAAAACCGCGAAAACAGAGTATAATTCAGAAGCAGAATTGGCCAAAGCCAAGGAACTCTTCGACGCCTATGCCTTCGACGAGGCCGTAGAGCAACTCGAAACGGCTATTGAGAAAGGGAAAAAGGCCGAAGCAGACGTGAGCAAGGAAGAAGCCCTGCTGCAAAAAGCGCAGATCGGCGCGGAAATGCTGCCCGGTACGGAGCGCGTGGTGTTTATCGACAGCACTGTGGTGGACAGCAAAGACGTGCTTGGTGTCATGAGGCTGTCACCCGAATGCGGCAAACTGGCTGCACTGGCGGTCATCGTGAAAAATGCAGCCTGGGCGCGCGAACTGGCCCCGGCTCCCGCTTATGTGAACCAATTTGGCGATAAACTGCTGCTGGCTTATCCCGACTCCGACGGCGTGAAGCGCATCGCCTCATCGTTCAAACTCGGCGACGGCTGGACAACCCCGAAACACCTGGACGGCATGTCGGGTGTAAAGGGCGAGCAAAACTTTCCTTATCTGCTCGCTGACGGCGTGACGCTCTATTTTGCCAAAGCAGACGAGGAGGGACTCGGCGGCTACGACCTGTTTATCACGCGCTACGACACACAGACCAAGGCATTCCTGAAAGCCGAAAATATGGGATTTCCGTTCAACTCGCCTGCCAACGACTACTTCTGCGTCATTGACGAAACCTTAGGCATAGGCTATCTGGCCTCCGACCGCAACCAGCCGCAAGGAAAAGTGTGCATCTATCGCTTTATTCCGAACAGCACGCGCGACACTTATCAACTGACGGACAAGAATGCGGTACAAGTGCGCCGCGCCGCACGCATCGCTTCGCTTGCCGAAAGCCAGAAGGGACAGACGGCGCAGATTGACGCCGCTTTCAACCGTCTGCGCAAGTCGATGGCGACAGATGCAACGAGCCGCACGGCAAAGATTCACCGCTTTATCATAAACGATGACATCGTTTATACCTCACTCGCAGAATTCAAAAGCCCCAACGCGCGGCTCATAGCATCGGACTTGGCGCAAATACAGGCGCAAATCAAAAACCAACAGGAACTGCTGGAAAACCTGCGCATGCAATGGGGCGCGGGCAACCACAGCGAGCAACTCAAACAGAGCATCGAGGAACTGGCATACAGAATGTTTCAAGCGCAAAAGAAAGTAAACAACATGGCCAAGAATATGCGCAAGGCAGAACTTGGACAAGATAAATAACAAGCACATTTATGGAAAAGCAATATTCGCAAAAGGCAAGTACAGCCGAAGACTTCAAAGAAAGTATACACGAGAGCGAACTCATTATCAACCCCGACGGCAGCATCTTCCATTTGCACGTCAAGCCGGAACAGTTGGCCGACAAAATTATCCTCGTAGGCGACCCCGGGCGCGTGCCTCTCGTGGCGCAGCATTTCGAAACAAAGGAATGTGATGTGCAGTCGCGCGAGTTCCGCACCATAACGGGCACTTATCAGGGAAAGCGCATCACGGTGCTTTCCACCGGCATCGGCTGCGACAACATCGACATCGTGATGAACGAGTTGGACGCGCTGGCAAACATCGACTTCAAGACGCGCACCATCAAGCCCAATCTGCGCACGCTCGAAATAGTACGCCTCGGCACTTGCGGAGGTCTGCAGCCCAACACGCCGGAAGGCACGTTCGTGGCTTCTGAAATCAGCATCGGTTTCGACGGGCTGCTGAATTTTTATGCCGGGCGCGACGAAGTGTGTGACAAGGAACTCGAAACGGCCTTCCTGAAACATCAGGGCTGGCACGGTTGGCAATGCATCGCACACCCGTATGCCGTGCACGCTGACGCAGAACTCACCGACCGCATCGCCAGCACGGACATGGTGCGCGGCATCACCGTGGCTTGCGGCGGCTTCTACGGACCGCAAGGACGCCGGCTACGCCTGCCTTTGGCAGATGCAGAGGCAAACGAGAAAATAATGTCGTTTGACTACAACGGACATCGCATCACCAATTTTGAAATGGAGAGCAGCGCTCTCGCCGGCTTGTCGCTCCTGCTCGGGCACAAGGCAACCACTTGCTGCATGGTTATCGCCAACCGACTCGCAGGAAAAGCCAACCCCAACTATAAAAACTCTATCGACTCGCTCATAAAACTCGTGGTCGAAAGGATTTAAGGAAGGCTGCGTATATATATAATATTGTGTGCTGCCTGAAAAACGATGACCCACGGCAGGGAAAATAGATTTTCACGTAAAATAATCGCATTTTTTCAGGGAAACGTTTGGTATATTAAAAATAAGTTGTACCTTTGCACCGCGTTTGAGAGAAAGCGCAGCAACGCGGAAATAGCTCAGTTGGTAGAGCACAACCTTGCCAAGGTTGGGGTCGCGAGTTCGAGTCTCGTTTTCCGCTCACTTATTGAACAAAATGACTCTACAAAAAGCCCAGGTGGCGGAATGGTAGACGCGCCAGTTTCAGGTACTGGTGTCAGCAATGACGTGCAGGTTCGAGTCCTGTTCTGGGCACTGCAAAACGGGCTTGGCTGCACAAGGGAAAACCTAATTGCAAGTACTTCCGTAAGCAACGGTTTGAGTCATTATTACAAGAAAAGAATGGAGAGGTGGCGGAATTGGTAGACGCGCTACTTTGAGGGGGTAGTGTCAATTGCGACGTGGGAGTTCGAGTCTCCTCCTCTTCACTTTTGCGGAAATAGCTCAGTTGGTAGAGCACAACCTTGCCAAGGTTGGGGTCGCGAGTTCGAGTCTCGTTTTCCGCTCAACAATTTATAATGAATAATGACAGCTTTGAGGGGATACTGAAAAGCTGTCATTTTTTTTGATACGTATATGAACATCTACGCACGTTATTTCGACCAGGACACGATTGCTTATACTTTCGACGAGCTCATGGATTTCCTTACCTCTATCCCGGAAATCCCTATCAACCAACGCATGGTAGACGATTTGCGTGCCTACGTAGAAAGCGACATGCCTTATCCCAAGCGCTACAAGATTCGTCCGCGCGTCTATTTTATACTTATCAAGACAGACGCCGCAAATATGGAAGAATTTAAGGCACGGCATAAGGCTAACGCTACGCAAAACAATTATACGCCGCAGCCGCAGCAGCAAACGAACGAACTGAACCTCGTGCAACGCAAGGAACTGCGCATGGCAGAGCTTACAGCAGAAGAAGAAGGCTGGTACGAAGGAACCGTAACATTCAAACGAGTTATTCAAATTCCTGAGACTGCAAAGTTTTGCTATCAAGACACAACTTTCTCTGCCTTGGTAAAAGCCAATTCCGGCTTTGAGTGTTACACGCGCATTATCGACCACCTGCGCAACCGTATAGACGTGGATCAGCGCAGCCAGTTCCCTTCCGTTAAAGGCAACAGCTTTAACTTTCGCTACGTTGGCAAAGAAATAAATCCGGCAGATTACGCCCGCGAAACGGCGAACGGGAACTTCTGATTTACCGCGCCTCGCAGCATCTTGCAAGCCATTATTAGCAGTTGCGCTTTGCAGCGTAAAAAGAATTCAGTAACTTTGCACTGCATTTGCAAAAGGTTCCGTAGCTCAGTAGGATTAGAGCAACGCCCTTCTAAGGCGTGGGTCTTGGGTTCGAACCCCAACGGAATCACGGTATGAGCCAAAGCCGCGTGCATGGCTCGAACCTCCAACTAAATGCCACAAAAAGGGTACAACTTTCAAGGTTGTACCCTTTTTTGTACTTAAAATAAATATCGGTCGCACAAAGACAAATTTGCAAAAGGACGCTGTGTACTTTTCGTCCGTGTTTCGTCCGCCTTACTTGGATAGAGAATACAAAAAACCGAAAGGTTTGAGTTTATCTGAGTCCTTAATGGAGGCCAGAGGCACAACGTAGATTTCGGCGGGGTTGGCAGGAATGCCGCCAATGCCTATAATAATAAAAACCGGCATGTTCCTATCTTGTGCAAATTGGCGGTAACGTGCAAGTTGGTCTTTATACGACCACTTGACTTTGCCCTTGGAATTAAATGTTGACCTCCATTTACACTCCACGGCAAAGGCGTAAGATTCTTCTCGTAAAGTGAAGGTATATTCCATGTCGGGATAAGTATTTGACTCTGCGTATATACCATTGCTGTATTTGTCGCCCCGCCATTCTTTGAGGGTGAAATATTTTGTAGAAAAGCGAGAGACAACATATTCCTCAAACTCCATACCCTTTTCCTTACTTTCGTCATGCTCGTTGCCCTTTGGCGTGTCGGATTGTTCTGTAAGTTGAGCGGCTGTTTCAGTATTCACCTCAATAATTTTCGCTGCAACATCTGGAAAGATTGTATTTTCTTGGGGCGAATTGAAATAAAGAAAAATGCCGGCAATAAGACAAACAAGACCGACAGCAATCAAGAAGTAGGCCATTTTCATAAAATATTGGATATATAAGCAATAGATTTTGATACCTGCAACGCAGGGCAAAACAAAAATAAAAAAGTCGAAGACTTCATAAAGTCTCCGACTCGTGTGTTGCGGAGGCTCGACCTATGGAATAGGGGAGCGGGGGCAAATCGGAGACCCTAAAGAAGGCTCTTTATATTTATAGACTAAATAATAAATCGCTCGTTCCCGTCCGTGTTTTGCGGCGAAAAGGCTTTATTTTGGGTTTCGGAGTTGTTAATAATTATTGTTTGATTTCGTTTTGTTGTCATTTTCGTGGGGTCACGAAAATGGTATTTTATTGTTGCGGTTCGTAAATTCGGAAGATTAGACGGCGGCTGCAGGAGGTAAGCCGCGGGCAGTTGATGCAGTCTTTGCTGCGTGCGACAGCTGTGCCTTCAACGCGCCAATTTGCTCTGCCTGCTGCCTTATAATTTCTTCGCGATCATTTATCTCTTTAAGCAAAACATTCATGTCGCTACGCTCATTAGATGTTTTGCTTTTATACATTTCGCCATTACCTGTTAATAGCCATTCAATATTAATATTAGGGAATATCTCTAACACCTTAACAAGTTTGTCTATTCCGATGCTTTTACTGATGCTATTAACATAGCCATTTGCTACTCCAATCTTTTTTTCGAAAGATGAAATAGTTATGCCTTCTGTTTCGCAAAATGATTTAATCCTTGCTTTTACCATACTATTTGATGTTGAATGTAGGGAAAAACTCTAAAATATTTTTGGTATTAGAGAATTTCTCTATATATTTGCACCGTGTTAGGATTAACACAGCCACAAATATAGGAATTTCTTACGAATTACCAACTTAAAATCATAAGGATATGAACAACATCAGAAAGCAAATCGAAGTGACCAAGAAAACGAGGCAGGAAATCAAAGCGGCGTTCGGCTGCTCGGACATGGCAATGTGGAGGGCGCTTAACTTCGTGCTCGACACAGACCTCAGCAAACGAATCAGGAAGTTTGCGCTTATGAAGGGCGGCAACGTGATTTATCTCACGCCGGCGGCGGAGACTATACACGATGCCGAAGGCTTCATGCGACAGTATTTCGACAACGGAACGATGATTGAGGCGGACAAGAACACGGGCACCGTGGAACTCATTGACGGCAGCGGCAGGGTAGTGGAGCATATTGAGCATTGCTCCATACCGAAACTCTACGAGGTGCAGAAAATAGCCCGCACATTCTAAACCTACTTTGGAAACCGAATTAGTTTGGAGGTTTTTCAATGATTAGCCAAGATACTATTAACGCTATACTGGACCGGTCGGACATCGTTTCGCTGGTGCGGGAATACGTGCCGGAGCTTACGAAGCGGGGCGCGAACTGGGTGTGCTGCTGCCCGTTCCACAAGGAGAAGACGCCCTCGTTCCACGTGTCGCCCGGGCGGCAGTCGTGGCACTGCTTCGGAGCGTGCGCGGAGGGCGGCAATGCCATCAGCTTCGTAATGAAGGCTGAGGGCATGACTTTCCCGCAGGCGGCGCGGCACCTTGCGCAACGCTACGGCATTGACTGCTACGAGGCGGAAGAGCCGGACGCGGAGCGCGAGGAGAGGCTGCACCGTGAAGCACTATGGGGCGTGAACGAGCGGGCGGCGCAATATTACGCCGAGCAGCTGCACGACCCAGCCAACGCCAGCGCACTCGCCTACGCGAGGGAACGCTTCGGCGATGACTATGTGAAAGAGGCTGGGCTGGGCTTCGCGCCGGCAAGCGGCCGCGCCCTGTGCGACCACGCCATGGCGCGGGGGGAGAACATCGACCTGCTGCTGGAGCTTAACCTCGTGGCGAGGAACGAGCAGCGCGGCACTTATTACGACTTCTACCGCAACCGCCTCGTTTTCCCAATTCGCGACAGATACCGCCGCGTGCTCGGCTTCACGGCACGCGACCTCTCGGGGTCGAACGAGTGCAAATATCTTAACTCAAAGGAAAGCGCGGCGTACCACAAGAAGGAGAGCGTGTACGGCATTGACGAGGCGTGGCGCGAGGCTTCGAGGCAGGAAATGTTCTACCTCGTGGAGGGTGCGCCCGATGCCGCCAAGATGCACGCCGCCGGCATCTACAACGCCGTTGCACCGCTGGGCGGTGCCTGGACGGCAGAGCAGATGCAACTACTCCGCAAGGCAGCCGACTGCGTGTGCTTCATCAACGACGCAGACCCGCCCAAAGAGGGCGAGGCGTACGGCGCAGGCATCGCCTACGTGATGAAGAACGGACGGCTCGCGCTGGAGCAGGGATTTACAGTGTCGGTGAGAGAATTGCCGCTCGCAGAGGGCAACCGCAAGCAGGACCCGGGAAGCTTCTTCACGGACAAGGGCCAGATGCAAGTATTGAAGGAAGAGGAGTTCGTAGCCTGGTGTGCCAGGAAATGGTGGAACGAAGAGGATAACGTGAACCGCAAGGCGGAGAGCGTGACGCGCATTGCAGACCTCGCCTCGCTCATCAAGGACGAGACGCGCCTTGAAATGCTCATCGACGAGTTGGTGAAACTCAAAAAGCGGAAAGATATATGGCGGTCTGCCATCAACCGCGCCAAATGGGCGCGGATAGATGCGAAGAAAGCCGAGCGCAAGGAGGTGAACCTCCGCACGTACGGCTTCATAGAAGACCGTGGCTGCTATTACGGCGTGACGGACAACGGGGATATGCAGTGGAGCAACTTCACGATGCGCCCGCTCTTCCATATCAAGGACAGTGAACGCCCCCGCCGCCTCTACGAGTTGCAGGGCGCAGGCGGCAGGCAGAAGGTGCTGCTTGACCTCGATATGGAAGAACTCAACTCGCTGGCAAAATTCCGCAAGAAACTTGAAGGGCTCGGAAACTATATATGGATGGCGGGAGAAAATGAAATGATCAAACTCAAGACGTACCTCTACGACAATACAGAGACGGCGCAGATGGTGACGCAGATGGGCTGGAACACGGCGGGCTTCTACGCATGGGGCAACGGCGTGTGGGTAGACGGAGACTTTCGCGTGGCGGACGAGTACGGCATCGTTCATACGGGCGGCGAGGACAAGACAGATTTCTGGTTTATACCCGCCGCCGCGAAGAACGGTGACCCGACCGCCTATGAGCGGCAGCGCAAGTTCGTGCACCGCTCTCTGCAAAGCGTGAAGTTCGGCGCATATATGGAGCAGTTCATAAGGGTACATGGCGACAACGGGAAGATAGGTCTGTGCTACTGGCTGGCCTCGTTGTTCCGCGACATCGTGACGGGCGCGACGCGCTCTTTCCCTATCCTCGACCTATTCGGCCCGAAAGGGTCGGGAAAGACGGAACTCGGCGCTGCGCTCATGGCGTTCTTCGTGGCCGACAACAAAGCGCCGAACCTGAAGAACTCCACGCCTATCGCCCTGAACGATGACGTGGCGTATGCGAGCAACGCCCTGGTGCATTTCGACGAATACAAGAACGACCTCAACCCCAAGATGATTGAGTTCCTGAAAGGACTCTATGACGGCGTGGGTCGCACGAAGATGGGCGGCGCCAACTACGGCGACCGCAAGATGACGGCCGTAAGAACGGGCGTAGTGGTGTCGGGACAGGAAATACCGACGGCGGACATCGCCCTGTTCCACCGCTGCGTGTTCCTCTCCTTCCAGCGGTCGGAGTTCACGCTGGAAGAGCGGCAGCGGTTTGCCGCGCTGCGCTCCGTGCAGGAGCGCGGGCTAACAGAACTCACGCTTACCGCGCTGGGGCAGCGTAGACGCGTGCAGGGCAATTTCCTCGCCGCCTACAACGACGTTTGCGACCGCATCACAGCCGCCACCCACAACGCCGCGCTTGAGACGCGCATTGTGGAGAACTGGGCAAAGGTGCTCGCCGTGTTCAAGTGCGTCGAGGGGCGGCTGCAATTCCCCTTCGACTTCGAGGAACTTATAGGCATCGCCGTGCCCCTGCTCATCAAGCAGAACTCTATGAGCGGCGAGGGCAACGAGCTGGCGCACTTCTGGCGCACAATCATGTATCTGCGCGACAACGGCGACCTCTACGAAAAGGGCGACTACCACATCAAGCAATATACGCGCTTCACGAGCGACACCGTGAGCGGGCGCGAGTTCGCCGCGCCGCGCGAGGTGTTGCTTCTCAACACGAGCCGCGTGTTCATGCTGTACAAGGAAGCCGCGCGGCGGTCGGGTGACAAGATTATCCCCGACGACGCGCTGCGAGAGTACATCAAAAACACGGACTACTATCTCGGGCAGCTGAAAAGCGTGCGCTTCGTAAGCATGGCAAACGGATACGAACAGAAGGAACAGGACGCGGGCGGCACGCTGCGCACAATTACCCGCATCACGCGGGCCATGGCGTTCGACTACGCGCTGCTCAAAGAGAAATACGGCATTTCGCTCGATGTCACCACATCGACCTTCGCCGCCACGGCGGAAGAAGAAGAAAATAGTGTGCAAAGAGTAATCGGCACAGAAGTACCTGCGGAACAACAGCTGCCATTTTAACAACAACAACTTAACAAATTAAATCTATGAGCCACATCCCCAAAAAGAAACTTATCGACGCCGCCGTTGCAGACGGCTCGCTCGCCGAGGCAACGCGCCTTATCTCTGCCTCCTACCTTATGGGCAACCTCTGTTGGTCGTTCATGGACGACGCAACAGAACAACTGAAAAAGCACGGGCTGCTGCTGGGCGACATCAGCCGCGCCACGGGAAAAATGAACTTCGCCTTTAAGGACTACATTGCTGTGTATCGAGACATCTTCCGCGACCGAGGTCTGCAAATGAACTTCGCCGAAGACTTTGATAACATGAAGGCGGCGGTGTTGAAAGCGTTGGATATGCAGAGTAAAGAACAATAAAATCAACCTATATAAATAAAGATTATGGAAAAGAAAGAAATGAGTTTTATTGAGAAGTTCGAAAAGGCAAGCGAAGAGTTGGAAAAGTTGAAAGGCGACAAGTGCCATATGCTTACGATTGCCGTAGACGATGAAAGCGAAAAGATTTGTGCCGTTTTCAATGGCGACGCACGCAAAATTTCTGCATCCTTGGCGTTGACCGCCCTTCGCGACAGCAATTTTGAAGAAATATTGAGAAATGCGGTAAAATGTATTGATAATATTAGAGAAACAAACAATAAATAAAGATTATGGCAAAGATTGAAATTGAAATCCCCGAAGGCAAACGCGCCGAATGGGTAGCGAAGAAGAAAGGAGATGTACAATGACAGTGCAAATGGCTATACCAGCAAAGGACGTGTCCGCCATTCTGCTGGACTTTATAAAAGACAATCTGCCTTTTGACATAACAGTGCGCACTGGCACTTCAAGGAGCGGACAGCGTCGTGTATGCTTTTCAATCAATGGCAGCACACAGGAAGACATACACGCTAAAATAGACGCGCTGGAGGCAGTAATCTACGAATACCAACTACGTGAAAATAAATGTTATGAATAAAAATCAGATGTGTTATATGTTTGATATTGGGTCGGCCTGCTGTGAAGCACGCCGGCTTTTTCTGTATGCGAAAGCTGGAGAAAACGAAAGTTTTTGCTCCGGCAAATTCAAAAATCGCTGCCTACACTGCCTACACCTGCCTACATTTGTATATATATTTATATATCAATTACTTAGAATAAGAAATTTTGTAGGCAAACTTCAAAAAACCTGCCTACACTTGCCTACATTTTACAGAATGTAGGCAACCCCCTGCCTACAAACCTATTTTTGTAGGCAAAGCAAAGCATTGAAAATCAGCATGTAGACAAATGTAGGCAATGTAGGCAGCAAAAATGGCAGCCGTGTGCGCGCACACGCGGGAGCGCGCGCACACGCGTACGCACGCAAACAATATTTATATAAAGAGTAAGCTATATGAAAGACATACAGGTATACGTGAAAGTCGAGAGGTATATCAAGGAGTGGCTGGAATATCATCTTGGCAACCCCGTGAGGTTTCCTGAAAGAAGTTACGAGAATGAGCTGCTCCATGCGCATCTGTCGAAACGCCCGGGCGACCTGCCTCCGAATAAGCCTGAAGGCTGCTTCGTGTCAGTCGTCATCACGGACAGCCTGCACAGGAAGCCCGAGTATTACAATTATCTCGGATCGCGCGGGCAACGTGCCGTTGCCTCCGCTATCGATGCCTTGTTTCGCCTTGACATGTGGAGCGGCTGCGCTCCGCTGCTCCACAGCAGCAAGGAGATTAACAAGGGCATCGACGAATGGTGTGCCGGCAACGGTATTTCGCTCGACGCCCGGGAAGCGGTGCGGCAGAAATTTTACCGCATTCGCAAGGCTTATATGGAAAAAGGAATAATACTCGGTAAATTTTACCGAAAAAAGACTACTATTATAGCGTCAAAAAACGAACACGAAAAATAATGCTATGGCGAAAGTTTACATGAACCAAATGCAGCGCGAAGCAGCACTTTACCGTGCGAACAAGACAATCATCTGCGCAGGGCGCGGAACGGGAAAAGGCTTGCTCCACGCTGCCGTGCAGCTTGAGAACTTCCAACTCATGCCGCGCTCGACGACCGCGTTTGTCGTACCTAACGCCAAACGCGGACTTACCAACACGCTGCCTTCCATGTTCCACCATTGGGAGAACTGGGGCTATAAGCGCGGAGTGCATTGGGTGGTGGGTCAGAAGCCGCCGAGGCAACTCGGCTGGCCCGACCCAATTTTTAAGCCGGAAAACTATGAGAACATCATTTCGTTCTATACAGGTGCTGTTGGGCAAATTATATCGCAAGACAGAAAGGGCACGTCAAACTCTAAGTCGTTTGACTACATCGACATTGACGAGGCAAAATATGTGGACTTCGCCCAGCTTAAATCTGAAACGTTGCCCGCCAACCGCGGGCAGGTGCGTGAGTTCGGACACTTGCCTTTTCATCACGGCATGTTGGTGACAAGCGACATGCCCGTGACAAAGAAAGGCTCCTGGTTCTTGTCCTACGAAAAGGACTGCGACCCGGAGACGCTCGCCTGCATACGTGCCCTGCTCGCGGAGCAGTGGCACATACGCGAACTGCTTGCCACGCAGCCAACGGCTTACCTTAAAAGCAAGTTGCGCGAAATAGGGAAGATGCTCACGCAGCTACGCCGCAACGCTACTTTCTTCGGCCGCTATTCTTCGCTGGTCAATATCGAGGTGCTCGGCGAGGCGTGGTTCCGTCAGATGAAGCGCGACCTGCCTGCGGCAGAGTTCCGCACTTCTATCCTCTGCCTGCCGATTGATATTGTACAGGACGGCTTCTATTCTTCGATGAAGTCGTCGCATAGGTACAACTCAACTGACTTCCATTATCTGGACAGCCTCGGCTACGATGTGGAGAAACTAAGTCAAGTGGATTGCCGCATGGACGGCGACCTTCAGCCCGACCGCCCGCTTTGCATAGCGTTCGACTTTAACTCGAACATCAACTGCCTCGCCGTCGGTCAGACGGACGAGGTGCGGCACAGGTTGAATGTGGTAAAGTCGTTTTTCGTCAAGTACGGGCGCAAGCTGCCCGACCTGGTGGACGACTTCTGCCACTATTACCATTATTTCAAAAACAAGGAAGTCATCTTCTATTTCGACACCACCGCGCTCGGAAGCAACTACGCTGTGAACAGCGAAGACTTCCGCTGGGTGGTGATTCATCAGCTCGAACTCCACGGCTGGCGCGTTGTGCCGGTGCACATCGGCCGCCCGATGGGACACCTCGAAAAGCAGTTGCTCATCAATCGCGGCTTCGACGGAAGAGCGCGGCTTATGCCGTTCTTCAACGAGCAGAACAACGAAAGCCTGCTTATCTCCGTGCAAACCGCCGGCATCTACAACGGGCACAAGGATAAACGCCTGGAGAAAACACCAGAGACCGACGAGAGCAAGTTGGAGGAACGCACGGACTTCTCCGATGCTTTCGATACGCTATATATCGGTTGCGAACGGTTTCCGCAAGACGCTACTGTCTTGCCTATCACTTCGGATTTCTAAGTTTAAGCGCAGAGAGACTGACGGCGGTCAGACACTCTGCGCTTTTTTTATAAATAGGAGTGCACGACGATTGGCTGCCGCTATAGCTTTCGCCGCTCGCTGCTCCGGCCATCGCAGAGGCTTGTACAAAGGCGGGAAACAAATTGCGCCGTGCTCAACGTGGTTTCCGCTCCTGCGCAATACGTTTCTTAATCCGCCTTTTTATGTACTTACGCCACTGCGACTGCCTGCGCCGCTTCACGCTACCGCCACCGCTATCGCCAATCAACGTGCACCCGTCTGCCCAGCGCACTCCGCTCCGCTCTATGCGCGGAAAGGCTGCTCCCTTTGCTCCGCGCCGGGAGTTCGGT
>SFFY01000024.1 GCA_004556745.1 Bacteroidales bacterium
GTTTTTGTTACAAAGTTTGTAATAAAAAATATCTGCGCAGATAGTGAAAAATGTCTGCGTAGAGCGGAAAAAATAGCTCCGTGACAGTAAAAAGTTTCAAGTAGATAATTTATTGATCCCTATGGGATGGCCATTATTATAATATGTGTCACAAAAGCCTGATTGCAAAGATAAGGCAGACTGCCCCCGCGTGGGAGAAAGTCTGCCTGTCGCTGTTTTTCATCATTTGCCTTGTGCTGGCGGCTGCCACCTGCGTGGAACAGGCGCGGGGCACGGCAGAGGCGCATCGCCTCGTTTACGGAAGTTGGTGGTTCGTGCTGCTATGGGCATTGGCGGCGGCCGTTTCGCTTGCCGTGCTTCTGCGCCGAAAACTCTACCGCCGAATGTCGGTATTCCTGCTCCATGCCGCCCTGCTCCTCATATTGCTCGGCGCGCTGCTCACGTGGCTCACTGCCGAAAGCGGCAGCCTGCACCTGCGGCTCGATGAAACGCTTTGCCGCCCCGTGCCAGAGGGGACGCAGGCGGGGGCGCTGCCGTTCGACATCACGCTTACGGCGTTCAGCGTGGAGCATCACCCCGGCACATCGGCAGCGGCCGACTACCGGGCTGAACTCACCATCGAGGGCGATGCGGCAGAGCGGCACGTTCTGTCGATGAACCGCATCGTGCGCACCCACGGCACGCGCCTCCTGCTGGGGCGTTTCGATGCCGACGCGAAGTGCATCACGCTCTTGGTCTACGCCCTGCCCGCCACGGCAAAACGTTCCTGCCCACCGGCAACCCCCGTTCCCTCCACCTCTATTTCCTCTTCGCCTTCCTCGTGCTGCTGATGACCTACGTGGGCACCAACACCCTGCTCCCAGGGCTGCACAGTTATGCGTGAAAAAAGACTTTCTCAAAGCATTTGCGCCCAATAAGCCGCAAAATTTGCGGTTTATTGGGCACAAATATATAACCCCGTGGGGCAACTCCTAACTTAATAAACGCCCCCTGCTGTTAATAAAGTGCTTCGTATTTGCGGGCAATGGCCTGCCACGTGTAGTTTTTCTCAGCAATCGCTCGCATGGCACTGCCGTCGAGGTCGGTGCGGGCGAGCAGCCCCTGCAAGTCGGCGGCATTTTTGTAGTAGTAGGCGCAGTCGGACGTACTGGTGCGGTTGTACACTACGTCGTAAGCCAAAATGGGAATACCGAAGAACATGGCTTCCACGAGCGAGGGGTTTGTGCCGCCTGCGCTGTGTCCGTGGACATACAGGGCGGCGTGGCGGCGCAGCGTGTAGAGAATGTCGAGGTCGTAAATGCTTTCGAACATGTGTATGTTGGCGTGTGCGGCGTAGCGCTCCTTCATTCCGCGTCCGTAGGCACTGTTTTCCCAATTGCCCACAAACACCAGTTCGTGTCTGCTCTGCGCAAAGGCATCGAGTGCAATGTGACAATTATTTTCTGGCTCAATGCGGCAAACAGCGAGGGCGTAACTTTTAGTACTGAGTCCGTATTGCTTCAAGATGTCCTGCTGCCGCGTTTCTGACACGCTGCGCAGGGCGTGGTCGCCGCCGTAGGCTATGAGCACGGAGGGCTTATGGTATTCCGACGCAATATATTCTTGTATGCCCTTGTTGTCGGCTATGACCGTGTCGGCGCAGCACACAGCGAACCTTTCGCACATCTTCAGATAGGATTTGGCAAATTTCCCCCATTTAGCCCGCGAGTGTTCGCGCCCGTCGATATTGACGATGAGTTTTTTGCGGAAAAAGAGTTTGAACAGGGGCATAAACAAGCCGCCCGACACGCCAAGTGCCACCACAGCATCGTAGCCCCGAAGGCAGCAGCAAAGCGAGAGACCATCGTAGGGCGTGCTGTGAATACCGTTGGCATGGAAGAAAGGAATGTATTTCAGGCGTGCCCCTTTGTAGGTGTCAAGTTTGGTTGCGTAGTCGCGTGCCGCGCAATACACGGTATATGCCACGTCGGTCGAGCGGTACTCGCCGACTATGTTCTCTACCAAGGTCTCAAAGCCGCCGTACTGCGCAGGCAGACCTTGCGAGCCGATTATTGCTACGTGTTTCATTGCATGTATTTTTAATAAAAGATGTTGTCGAATAGGGGCGCATCGACAAACGCCCGCCGAGCGCGGTGCAGGGCGTTGTTTGCCAAATGCGTGTAGGCGCTTTCGTCGGACAGTATCTCCCGTATGCGTTTTTCTATTTCGTCCAACTGGGCGATGTCTATTTTATAGCCATTCTCCCCGTCGCTCACCAGTTCGGCAATGCCGCCCACGGTGGGAACGATGACAGGCAAGCCGGCGCACATCGCCTCGATTGCGGTAAGGCCAAACGTCTCGATAGTTTTTTTCTTGTCGGTGAGGTTCAGCACGAGGGAGGCGCGGTTGTAGAACGGCACAACGTCGGTTTGGCGAGGGAATATCGTGAGATTGGCACCGCGAAGAGCACGCTGCGGGTGGCTGAAATAAGCATCTATGTTTTCCTGCATATCGTTGAGAACCAACACAAACTTATATTGCGGCAGGCGAAGGGACAGTGCGGCGAACTCGTCCACCCCCTTGTAACCTTTAAGCGAAGCGAGCATCAGCACCGTCTGCCTGCCAAACGCCGCATGGGGGTCGGGCCGGACGCTTTGCATGAAATCGGCATCGGGCGCATTGGGCACGACGATGGTTTTCTTTGAGGATAAAAAAGAAGCCTGATAGGCTGAAACGCAAATGATGCGGTGGGCAAGGCGTTTCATCAGCCACGCTAGGGCTTTATAGAAAGTGCCTTTGGCAAAAGCATTCTCGTGGTAATGATACACTACGCGCTTGCCCATAATCCGCCCCGCCAATGCCGGGCCTGCTGGCAGCAGTGTGTTGATGTAGAACACAGCATCGCCATCGAACAGCCAGCGGAAACTGAGGAGGAAGGTGTAGACTTGCACCGCGAGGTAGCGCAGCGTCGTCAGCAGCGGGCGCGGAGAGAAACGGTAAGGATAACTGTGGCGCACCAATTGTCCTTCTCCCTCCAACCCGTCGAGCACACCGCCTTTCGAGGTTATGAGGTCTATACAAAAACCGCGTGAGAGCAGGCCTTTCAGCACTGTGTGAAGCACCTTCGGACTACCGCTGAAATCGTTGTAGAGATGAAAGCAGACGACGTGTGGCATGAGTAGCGTGAAGCGTTTTTTTATGTGGGGTTAATACATGGGAACGAGGAAGTCGAGAATATCCAGCCACAGGCGTATCGGGCGTGCCGCCTCGTCGCCGACCTTCTTTTGTTCGCGTAGCGTGAAACGTGCCACAGCATCGAGGAGATAGGCCATATAGGTATCAGCCTCTATCCACGCACCTTCTGCGGAGTGTATGTATCGCTTTATCTCCTCTGCGCCCCAATGCTTTTCGAAGATAGCCGTTTGGGTGAAGAAATGGTAGCGGTCGAGATAGAGGGGATAGGTGCGCCTGGCGTATTCCCAGTCGAAGGCGTAGAGGTGATCGTGGGCGAGAAACGTATTCCACGGTGTGAAATCGGCATGGCATGCTCCGGTATCGATTGTTTGACCTACCCATTTCTGCATGATATGGTCGTAAGCCCACCGCGCCGCCTGCTGCGTGTCGGCATCGGGCAGCCAGTCGAAGTGTGCGCTGAGTTGCTGCATCGTGCAGTAGTAGTCTGTTTGCTCAAAGGGCAGACGCTGCTGGGTGCAGGCGTAAAGGCGAGCCAGAAACTCGTCGTGGAGCGGTGTCCAACGGTGGAGCGTTTTGGCGCGGCGCGTCTTGGCGGTAGACTGCACGAACATCGTGATACCGCTTTCGAACTGCCCGCAGAAGAGCGGCTGCGGAATGTGGAGCATGCCCTTTTGCCATAGTTCACCCAGCAATTCGGCTTCGCGCCGAAACAGACAGGCAATGTGGTCGGCATCAGTGAATTTGGCATATCCGAGGATATTTTCCCCTACGCTTATTTGCATCGTAATCTTCTGGTGGACGCAGGGCGTGCCGCAGAATATAGAGAAGTCGAGCGGGCGGTTGCCGAATAGTTCGCTCAAATGCCCGCGCACCTCTTCCCGAAGGTCGCACCTCAGGCTTTCGACATGAATGAAGTGCCGCACCAGGGGATTGCGATGCAGCCAGGGGAACAGGCGTTTAAGCAATTTGCCCTTACGCCCGCTCGGCTGGTAAAGTTCCATGCCTACCCGCAAATGGCGTGCAGGCATGAGCCACGCCTTACCCTCGGCATTGGCCAAGCGATAGAAAGGTGATCCACAGCCCTCCGCGATGATATTTTGCAAAATGGCATTTATGTTCATATAGAAATTTCGCGATTATGGGCATACGCCCCTACTATGGCGGCATGTATTTCCTCGCCGTGCCGCTGCCAGCACACCGCCCGCGCTGCCGCCTGTGCGCGCCGACCCATTTGTTGCCGTACGTCCTTATCGGTGAGCCGAAGCATGGCCTCTTTGAGGCGCACTATGGCTTCTTCGCGTCCAGTGCGCGGAACGACGATGGAATACTCCGAAGAGAAGTAGCGCGTGTAGCCTGTGGTGTCGAGGCAAAGAAGCGGTTTGCCCATGGCCATAGCGTCAAACGATACGGTGACGGCACCCTCTTTGAGCGCGGCATTCACCACGACATCGGCCCGCGCCATAAGCCGGCGGTATTCGTCCATGGGCATCTTCCCCGCGAACTTCACGATGCCCGCCACGCCTAACCGCTCGGCGAGGGTTTCGAGCCGAGCCCTGTCCGTGCCGCTCCCCACAATCGTGAGGTGCAGGTGGCGGGTGTTGGTCTTCGATGCTTCGGCAAGGGCTTCTATGGCGAGGTCGAACCCGCGCCAGGCGTCCAACCGTCCCACGGTGATAAACTCCGTGGCATCGCTTTCGCCGGCAGGGCATATCGCTTCGCTACTTGCCGCCACGGGCTCTGCCGCAACGTCCGTGAAGAGTATTGCCTTGCCTTGCGCTTCGGGCGGCAAGGCAAGGCGCGTGATGTCTGTTTTGCAGAGTATCAGGTCGGCATGGCGGCATCGGCTACGCAACCCGGGGTTGAAACGTGCCGCCCTTGCCATGACGCGGCGCACAGCCTCGATGATTTGCGACTTTCGGCCGTATTGGCGCGAATATTCCGAAGGAATGGTTTCCAATCCGCCTACAGGCCCCCAAATGAAAAACTTGCGCCGCCCGTATCGGCTCACGCGCCAAAACACGTTGCCGTAGGTGAGATGGTGGAACACCTCGATGCTGTGTTCGCGCATCGTGCGGCGCACGATGCGGTCGGTGCAGAATTGCCAAATATTATAATAGGTGCGCACGCCCCGCAGTCCCTTTTTCCAAAACCGTGCCCAGCGCGGCAGGTCGAAGTAGAGCCAATGAATGTTGCCATACTCCGGGTGCTCGCTGATCCAAGGCTCGATGTTGTGCCTATTGCTTTCGCGGGTGAGCACCCAGAGTTCGAAGCGTTTCGACATTTCCAGCACCCAGTGCCAGCCCACTCCGATTTCGCTTCCAGAGGCGGGTTCGCAGGCATAGGCAGAAACAAATATTTTCAGGCGGTCGTTCATGTGCATTTTCTCGTATTATCGCAGGCGTTTCAAGTTTTTCTGATGTTGCGTTTCAAAGATGATGTTGAGAATTTTCGTCACGGCCTCTTGCGGCGTGCCTTCGTTCAGTATCTTGTAGTAGCCTTTTTTATCGGAGAGGAAATCTATCTTGCGGTTAATAGCCTCGATGCCCTCGCAGTCCAGTTCCCGTTTGCGTTGCAGGATAGTGTCGGTTGGAGCCGTGAGGAGCACATTGTAGTCAAGATAGGGGATAAGAAATTTGCCGAAATAATAAAGGAAGCAGGTGGGCAGATAGATGCGGCTGCGGCGGCTGTCGCAGATGATATCCGTGTAGTAGCGGTCGAATAGGACGAGGCGCGTTGTGCGCGTGTGGGGCTTTATGCGCAGGAAATAGCCCGCGATGTAGTCGGCGGAGTAGTAGAAGAGGCGCAAGAGCGAACTGAGCGTGCCCGTTTTGCTTCCCCGGTGCGGCTGGCTGAAATTTCTGTCCACCTCTTTCTTCACTCCCGCTTTGTGCGCCACCTCGCCGAGGTTGCCGAAGAGCATGGGGCGGAAATGGAAATAGGCGTGTGCCTTGCGGAACACTTCCCCGAAATTTTCAATGAGCAGTTCGATAACTGTGGTTTTGCCGGAACCGTCGGGACCAGTGAAACCGATAGAGAAACCCGTGTCTGAGCAAACGTAATTGCACATGCGGCGATAGGCAAAATGAAGAACGTTGCTGACGGTTCGCAAACCATATTTTGCAAAGTTCCTGGAAATCAGCCGGCGCATCAACGCAGCGCGGTTTGTACCGTCACATTCTGAAAGCGACTGGCAGCCAAAGGTGCTTCTGATCACTTCCGCCACGGCGGCATCATTCTCCACCCGCGCCCTCTGCTTGTTGTATTTCTCGGGATAATCTGCCCCAACGGCGCGGAGGTAGAGATATTTGTCAAGGAACTCGCAAACGGGGTCGGCATGATAGAACTTGCCATTGAAGCGCCGGTGCTCCATAATCGTTTTTTGGTCAAGAAGTATGAGGCCGTAGAGCGACGTGTTGAAGAAAAAGTCCAGTTGCACCAGTTCTGCCTTTCCGCTTTCGTTGACGCGGGCGCAGACCCACGTTGCGATACGAAAGGCGTTCAGATATGTGAGAATCTTCCACCCTGCCTGTTCTATCAATGCCACCAACTCTTTGCGGTGCTTCCTGTAATCCTTGCGAACGATGGCAATATCAATGTCCCTGCTGTCGTTGCGCTCGGGCAATCCCTCGAAATTGCGGAGCAGGGCGTATGTGGCATGGTTGTTCAGATAGTCGAACAAAAGTGTGAGCAGTTTGGTTTTCATAATCGTAAATTTATTTCCGAAAGATAGTGCAAGGCGAGCGCAATAAAGCTTGCTTATAATTGCCGAGCCGCAGCCTATCTTATGCAAAGATAGTGCAAGGCGAGCGCAATAAAGCTTGCTTATAATTGCCGAGCCGCAGCCTATCTTATGCAAAGAAATTATGTTTCACCTTGTCCGCAATATAGTGCGGATTACTCTTAATGGAAATGAATAGTTCCCTGGCACACTTTACCAGTTGCCCCTTACGCAGGAAATGATAAGCCCGGCGCAGGGCATCGGCAGCCAGGGCATCTTTCTCCAATTTCTGCCGCTCTTCGGCGGTGAGCCGGCCAAGAAACTCGGTGAACGTAAATTCGTCCAGTCCCTGCCGCCTCCTTTTCAGGTTCGTCTTGATATGGCGCATACGCAATATCATTTCCAACGAATGGGCAGAAAGTCCGTTTTCGTGCTTTCTGTATCGACACAGCACCTTCGGCACCACCACGATGGCTTTGCCCTCAGTGTAGAGGTCGCTCATGCGCGTCCAGAGGTCAAGGTCCTCGCAAAAGTCTTGGTAGCGCGGTTTCCCTGCGGGAAAGCCTTCCGTTTGGAAACCGCCGACGCGCAGTGCCGTTTGTCGGTCGTAGATGGCCGTTGGCTGCATGAAGATGAGTTTTTCCTTCCTTGCCTTTTCAATAAAACCTTGCTTTGTGGTTTCGCCGAGAAAAATGCCGCCAGTCATATCCCGCCCCTCGCTGTCCATGTATGAGAGGTAGCAGCCCACGGCCATGAGGTCGGGGTCGGAGGATATTTTGTTGTATAGGGTTTCCACGAGCGTGGGGTGCGGAAGGTCGTCGGCATCTACGAAAAGCAGATATTTTGTCAGGGCATGCTCCTCGGCAAACTTGCGTGCGGCGCAGATACCGCCGTTCTCCGCCAGCGACACGAGTTCGTATTGGCGCGGGTGCGCCGCAAAGAACTGCTCCACGAGGCCGGCACTTCCGTCCGTGCTGCAATCGTTCACGATGAGCAGATGGAAATCCTGCATGGTCTGCGCCATGATGGCGGCCAGCGTCTCTTCGATGTATTTCCCTGCATTGTACATGCAGATGGCAAGCGTTATTTCTGTCATTGTTAAAATTAGGGCACTATCTATTTTCGTTGTGGAGCACCTGTTTCGTATTCAATAATCCTGAGGTGCGAAAGGGCGTCCTGCCAACTTTGTTCCTGGAAATGTTTCACGGTCGCCATGATCATGAAGCACCCCCATATATAATATACATTGCTCACACTGAACCCGAGGAGGCACAGATAGAGCAGCGTTTCGAGGCTGGCGAAACGGCGGATAACGCACGAGAATATGAAGCACAGCAATATCGCGTACGCCACGATGCCGTATTGCTCATAAATCTTCGTGTCGGTGCGTTTCCACCAATCCTTGTCCTTCTGCATGCTCGACCTGCCAATCCATGTCTCGGGGTCGGAGAGGTCGGTCTTTGTGAAAGCATTTACCACGGGTATGATGCGCACCGCCCCGCTGCCGTCGGTATTCATTATCTCTTGGGTGTCGCCCGTAGACGCTGCCTGCGCCAAAGAAACGGCGCGGTCCATCTGTTTCAGTTCCATAGACTGCCCCAGGAAGAAAAGGCCGACAATCAGCGGCACGACATACGCGGCTGTCCTGCGGGTGATGAAATAGAGCGTCAGCACGCCGATGCCCACGAAAGCCGTGCCGCTGCCCATCGTCAGCATCGTCCAAAAAAACGAAAGCGTGACAAGCCGATGCTCCTTCCCAAACAGTTCCTGCATGGTCACCTTCTCCCCTTTCCTTATCTCTGCGCATCTCATATATCCCAGCATGGCGAAGGTCAGCACGCGTGCCGAATGGCTGGGTTCGAGCGTGAGCGAGGGCAGTTTGGTGAGCGACAGGAATTCCTGTCCTTGCAGGTTGAGCAGCGGCATGTTGCGCAGTCCCACCAACAGGCAAAGTTGCTGCCCCACGAGCACCGCGCAGTAGGCAAGGATGAGGCATTTAAGTACTTTTGAGAAATAATCCAGCGTGAACGTGCCCTTTATTATAAAGGTGTAGTAAGTGATGAAGAGTATCAGATACATGCCGAGGAAGCCCAAGGTTGAGAAGCGCACGTCGCCTTTGAGCAAAGAGAGCAGGTAGCACACTGTCCAATATAGGGCGCACAGCATCAGGGCTTTCGTGACAATGGGTTTCTTCGCAAAGAAGATAAGCGGGCACAATCCCATAAACCCAATCTTCACCGGGCTGAAGCCGCCCTGCTCGATAGGGATAAAGAGAATGTTGAAAAGCACCAGCATCAGCGTTGCCAGCACCTTGTCGTTGAACAGGTATCTTATGGATTGTATGCCAAACATTGTTTACTTGTCTACTCGTCTACTCGTTTTACTTGTCTACTCGTCTACTCGTTTTACTAAAAAACTCGTTTACTTGTCGCCCAAACTTTCAATCCCATGAGCGCGGCGTAGGTTTTCCATCCCACAACTTTCGCAAAATGGCAGTAGAGACCTTGGTAATTGTACCGCCGCTCGAAATAGAGGCGCGAAGCCGCCCAAGCCCTGAAACGCGGCGCGGCGTTGCCCTTGGCACTCTTGATGTGGCGATGTACGGCGTGCAGGTCCGCCACATAGAGCATCTTGCGTCCGAGGGCTTCTGCCTGCTTGGCAAGAATGGCCTCCTCGCAATAGAGAAACACCTGCTCGTCGAAGAAGCCGATCTGCCTGATGAAGTCCATGCGCACCATGAGGCAGCAGCCGCTCACTTTTTGGCAGAAGTGCGTCCGGGCGAAATCGCGTGCGCCGCCCGCGCACCTTGCCAGGATGCGCAACCACACGAAGGCTGCGCCCCAGCCTGTCGCATCAGGCGGCATGGGGTTTTGATGCGCCTCATCAGGCGAGGCGATGTCGGTGGCAGCCACAACCGCCTCATCATGCTCGCGCAACGCTGCCAGCAGGCGGGCGGCATAATGCGGGTCGGGAAACTCCATGTCGGGGTTGGCAATCAGGGCAAACTCATAACCCTTTTGTGCCGCGTGGCGCAGCCCGATATTGTTGCCCGCGTTATAGCCCCTGTTCTCCTTGGCGCGGATAAAGGTGCAGCCCGTTTCAGCCGCAAGTTTTTCCACGGCATCGGCATCGTCCTGCTGCGAACAGTTGTCCACGAGGATTATTTCCAAATCCACGCCTTCTTGGCGTTGCAGGAACGATACGCACTTGCGGGTGTCGGCGCAAGAGTTGTAATTGAGTACTATGACCGCGAACTTTTCCATCATCATTCTGCGAGGTTGTCTCCTATCAGTCGGGAGAATGTGCCGTAGGCTCTGTCCCACGTGAATTTTTGAATAAAGCGGTTGCCACTTTGCGCGATGCGCCGGCGCAGGCTGTCGTCTTCGATGAGACGGAGAATGTTGGCGGTCAGTGCCGCCGTGTCTTTCACGGGAGATACCAGAGCGGTGTCTTGGTGAATGGCCATTTCGCGGTGTCCCCGATTGTCCGTACAAGCCACGGCGCAACCGCATATCATGGCTTCGCCAACGGTGAGCCCCCAGCCTTCTTCCCAACTGGGTGCAACGAAGACGGCTGCCTCGTTGTAGAGGCGCACGTGCGTTTCGCGGCCGGGACGGCGATAATAGGTGCACCATTCGGGCAGACCCGCAGGCGGCGCAGAAACGCCGAAGAGGTTTGCCCGCAGTTGCGGATATTTCTCTTTCACGGCCGCCAGGGCTTTCAGTCCGTCGGCGCTTCCCTTGAGCGGGGCTTTGCTGAAACTCATGCACACGGTGAAGCGGTCTTTCTTTTCAATCGGTACGGTGAGTTTGAAATAATCGAAGTCGAAACCGTTTGGTATCAGCGTGCTGCTTTCTCCCAGGTCGTCCATAATCTCTTTCAGCCAACTCGAAATCACGATCTTCCTGAACGGGAAGCGGTAGGTGCGCGTCAGGATTTCTTCGGTGATGTCTCCCCAATTTTCGTAACCCTGTATCAAGTAGAATTTGTTTCCGTCGGGCACGCCCTTATAGGTGCTCAGATAAATGGAGGTCCTCACGGCGGTAGCCACATAGATGTCGCCCACAGGCACATTCTTCTGTTTCAGAGAGAACACCCAGTGCTCCCGTACGCGCTCGTCGAGCCGATACCACGTGCGGCATGAATAAAGCCCAAACAACTTGCGCAGCACGAAGAAAGCCGTGGCGAAACTCACGCGCCACAGTTTGCGCAGCAGGGAAAGGCGGCCGTGGCGGAAACCGTAGGCGGGGTATACCACGTCTACGGCGTAGCCGTCGGCTACTAAGCGGTTGGCATACTCGTAAACCACCTTATGCCCGCCTATCGGGCTATGCCCTGAACCGGGCAGGAGAAATATCACACGTTTGCTCACTTGCTTTGCTCGTTTTTTTTGATTGGCGGCGTATGCTTTTGCGCCCCTACTTGCTCATTATAAGATATGCCGCAATTTCCTGATAGCGAAGTTTATATATATGAGTATATGGTTGTAGACCCATTCCTTGACGCCACGGGTGCTGTCGCCGCCCGGGAGATTTGCCGCCGCGTCGGTGGGGCGGCATACTGTGGGATAATGGCGGCGCAAGAGTTCTTCCATCTCTCTGTATCGTAGCGGCGTGTCGCCCGAAACGCCGCCCGAGTAAAACACTGCCAAAGGCCGGTGGACGGCCTTGTAGCCGCATTTTCTTATTGCTATCTGCTCGAAGAAAAAGAACCAGTCCGACACGATTTTCATGTCTTCCCTGTATGGCGTTTGGCGCAGGAGTTCCGTCTTGATGAGTGTACTTTGGTGGGGCAGAGTGTTGGAGCGGAAGAATCCGTCAGGAAGCGTGTCTTTTACGCGCAGATATTTGTGCAGAGGGTCGTTGTCGATGATGAGGTCGAAAGCGATGATGCCGCAACTACCGCGGGCGGCGCTTTCTTCGGCGGCCCGCAGGGCAAGGGACAGGCTCTTGCTGTTGTAGAAATGATCGCCGGAATTGAGGAAGAGACAATATTGTCCTTTGGCGTGCTGGACGCCTTTGTTCATCGCGGCGTACACCCCTTTGTCCGCCTCGCTGCACCAGTAGGCCAGGCGGTCGGCGCGTTGCTCGATGAACTCCCTGCTACCGTCGGTAGAGCCGCCGTCGATGACAATCCATTCCCATCGCTCCAACGCCTCGCACGGCACGCTCTCAAAGGTGCGCACCAGTCCCTCGAGGTTGTTGAAGTTTATGGTGATGATGGATAGCAGCATGGGTGTTATATATATATATATAATATTATTGTATCTCCCCCTTACCTGTGTTTTTTCTGCAGAAATCGTTGCAGCATGGGGCGTGCGCCGGGGGTGAGCAGCATTAGCCCTGAAAGGTAAAGCATCAAGAAGATGAGGGTGGCGGCGAGGCAATAGGCCGCCCATTCTATATACCCGCCATAGGGGTTGAGCGGCAGGAGGCGCGCGCAGAAGGTGGCGCACAGGAAGGCGAGGGCAAAACAGGCAAGCGTCAGCCCGACGTTTTTCCAGTAATGCCAGATGGAGCGGCGGAAACTCGTGCGGTAGAGGTAGAGTGGTTTCCACACCACGATAATCGGCACGAGACTAACAATCTTGCCTATCAGCACGCCGGGCAGTCCCCATAGGGAGCAGGCGGCAATTGTGATTGTAATGTTAATCGTGCCTTCAGCCCATGCCGCCCACGTGTCGCCGTAGTTGCCAAAAGCGAAGTTGAACATGTCGACCGCGCCGCGCGAGAGCATGATAAAGGCATTGGCCAGCAGCAGCACAATCATCACGGAACCGAGCAGGTATTCCTCTCCCAGCCATAGGCAGATGAGCGGTTGGATGCCTTGATAGAGGGCGAAGCAGGCCGTACCGGCTATGAGGTAGCGCACGAAGACCATTTCCCAAAACACGCGGTAAATCTTCTCCTCGTCGCCCTCGGCGATGAGGTTGCCCACGCCTGCCACGATGCCGTCGAGCATGGTGTTGAAAATCGTGGTAAGGCGACCAATCACCATTGTGTAGTTGCCGTAGAATGCCACCATTTTGAGCGAGACAAACGCAAAGATGAGTATCTGGTCGCTTTGCATGAGCAGGAAGTCCTTCATCTTGTGTACAAACACCTGCCTCGTCTTCCTGATTAGTTCGGGATATTGGCTGCGCACGCGTTTGCCCAAACTTATCTCGGCGGTGAGCCATGGATAGGTGCTGCTGATTTTGCGATTGATGGCAACGGAATAGACGATGCTGAACAGCAGTTCGACCGCAATCCACAGATAGAGGCTTCCGATGTAGGACACGGTGGCTATCTGCACAAGGGTCTTGATGAGCACCACCGTTTGGAAATGGGCGGTTACCACGTAGTTCTTCTGGTCGGCTTGCAGCAGGATTTGCTTGTAGTTCACGTAGTAGCCTATCAGCGAGGACGCGGTGAACGACCAGAAGGCAAAGTATATGATGCCTAAGTCGAAGAGGCTCTTTTGGAAAATAAGCGGCAGGAACAGGCTCACGGCCGCCGCTGCCAGCAGCACGAACGTGCCGACGCGGCGATAGAGCAGACCAAAGACAGCGATGATGCGGCAGATCTCTTCGCGGTTGCCCTGGCTGATGGGTTTGTATAGGGCATAACTGACCGACGTGCTGATACCCAGTTCGGCAAGGTTCAGGAAACCGAGTATGTTTTGGAGCGTGCCGGTCAGTCCCACGAAGTCTGCGCCTAAGTGTTCGAGAAAGATTTTTCTCGAAACAAAGAGTGCCAGGGTGTTCAGAAGGAAGAACGCGAGGTTTACCTTGGCGTTGAGTATAGACTTGTGTGTCCTGCTCTTTTTGTCCATTAATATTAAGTAATATCAATATGCCACGACTCGTCCGTTTTGGGGCAGGGTGTGCCAATTCCAAAACTCGATGTTTCCAAGATTTTCTGCCCAACTGGGGAAAAGGTTGTAGGCGGTTTTGATGCTTGTGCCTTCGGTGGGCCAATGCCAACTGCCTGCCACGAGCAGGGCCTGCGGCATTTCCACGGGTTCGAGGGGCAGCGTGAGGTGGTCGCCGCAGTCATCGCAGGTGCCGCGGCGCACTTCTATGTAGAAGCGCTTGGCATCTTCGCTGGCGGTGTACTTCTTCAGCCATTTCACGCCTGCCAACTGGACGAAGGGCGTGTTGGCGTAGGGCGAAAGGGTGTTGATTTTCGCATCGCTCCGCTGGCGGAAGAGTTCGTGGATTTCCCCGAGGTTCTGGTCGCCGTCGGGGCCGTCGTAGTGGAGGTACATCTTCGAGGTTGAGCCTACGGCCATGAGTTCCACGGCGCACGTTTCGTTCTGATAGTCGGGCGTAATGCGGATAACGGCGTCGTTGAAGTCGAAGTCCTGCTCGCGATAAACGTCCTCAAAGGCAATGGTCCAGGGCATCTTATCGGCGGCGGGGAGGAGTATGTCGATGTCGGGGGCGGTGATGACGGGCATCTCGCTTTCGAGGAGGGCGTGCACGCCGAAGAGCACGTCATTGCAGTCGAAGTCGCTTGATGAGCCGCCGTCTTCCATACCCATTATGGTGTAGCCGTTGTCCTGTATGAGCACGCTTCGGGTTTTGCCGTCCGTGTTGAGCACTTTTGCCGACCAGTTCATCTCGTAGAATGGTTCGGGCAGGCGATTGGCGGGCAGGCCTTTGCGTATGGCGCGTTCGCGCTGCGCCTCGTTTCTGCCGCCGCCTTTCAGGTAAAATCCGATGCGGTCGCCAGGTTTAACGTCGATTTTCCACGTCAGGCCGCGGGCTTTGGTCACTCGCGGGCCGTATTTGTCCATTACGTGCTGGATGTTGTAGACATCGTCGCCCAAGCGTTCTGCGATGTCGGTAAAGGGCGGCTCGAAGCCGTCGCGGTAGTCGAAGTTAGAGTCGTACCATTTGTCGGTCACTCCGTCCAACTGATATTGCAGTTTTGCCAGACCGTCGTAGTAGTCGTAAGTGTGCGTATCGGCGAGGTCTACAAACTCCAAGTCTTCGTAGGTGCCGGGGGAGTGGCGGTAGTAGCCCAAGATGCGCTGCTGCTGCATGCCCGTAAAGCCGTAATACATCGTGATGTTGAACGGTCCGCGGGAGACGAGTTCGTAGTTCGTGTTGAGTCCTTTCGCTTCAACGTCCATGCCTTCTTCCACATAGTGCATCACGGTCTCGATGCCCTCGCGGTTCACTTCGGTATATCCGATGTTCTTTTGGATATCCGTGCCGTAGAGCGAAGCCCCGGCACGCGAGACAGGGATTTTGTAGGCCGTCGGGGCGTTTTCGGCAGCATCTTCCTCCACGGCCTGCTTGGGCATGTCGATCTTTATGGTTTGCATGCCGATGCCGGTGAGTTTGATCTCCTGCGAAAGTTTGCGTGTCTTTTCCTGCGCGATGAGCGTGAAATCCTGATTGCCGGTTTGCGGCAGCGTCATGACGAAAGTACTGTCTTTGGTCACGCTTTTGTAGTCGCAGAGCACGCTGCCTTCGGGGGTCATGGCGTAGGCGGCAACGACGGTGGGTTCCTGCACTTTTATGTCTACCTTCATTTGCACGGCCGTGCGCCACCAGTGCATCGGGCTGTATGGCGTGCCGAGCATTTCCTGAAACGATGCCTCCGTGCGGCTGAGTGCCGTCAATTCGTCCTTGTCGGCGCAGCCGGGCAGAAGGACGGCCGCTGCAAGGAACAACGATACAATATAATATATATAGGTCTGTTTCATCATTAATATATTTTGTTAGCGGTAGAGGCATTTATTCTTCTAAAATGAGTCTGCCGTTTTCGAGTTTCCATTTCGCCCTGCCTTCCATGGCTCTGATTACGCCCGCGAGGTAGGCGGCGTCTTGCGAACTGCCGGCTTTCTGGAGATACTTTTTGGCATCGGTGAGGCGTCGCATCTTGACTGACGCGCTCGCGGCGTTGAGGTTGGCCACGGGGTCGCCGGGGAACTGGCGGGCTGCCGTCAGTATGGCATCATACCAGCCGTCCGTACCCTCGCCGAAACTTTCGGCCACACTGTATATCTCGCTCTGGCTCAAAGCCTCGGGGTGGGTGTAGATGAGTTGCTTGGCCTCGGCGAGGGGGTAATGCTGCACGACGTATTCTATGATGTAATCCGTGTGGCGCAGGCCGGGAAACACGTAGTCGAGCAACCATTTGTAGGGCGTACCGCCGGCAACCGCCTTAATCTGCCGCTCTTTTTCGTCGGGGTCGGCTGCCGAGTCGATGATACGGAGCAAGGCATCGCGCTGCTCTGCCACAAACTCGGGCATCACGGGCGTTTCCACCACGGTTTCGTGTTCGTACCAGATATTGCCCTTCACGCGCCGGCTTTCGCCGCGCGACTCGATGAAGGTGCGCAGGTTGAGCCAGTCCTCGGGCGTGAAGGTTTCCTCCACGATGCCCGCAGGAATGTCGAAGTTGCAGCACACGTAGTCTTTCAAGGCCTTGGTGCGTCCCCGGGCGAGGCGTGTGTTGTTGTCGTAGGGGCTTTCGGGCGAGGCATATCCGTGGAGCGACACGCTCTGCACCTTGAAGGATTTGTCGAAGAGCGCGTTTTCAATGGTCTTTTTCAGCCGTTGCAGTTCTTCGGGGTTGCGACGGTAGTCGGGGTATATAATGGTCTCGTTGACAGGGAAGTCGAGGAAGGCGCGTCCTTCGATGGTGCGCACTTTTGTGTCCTCCTGCTTGGGCATGATGTAGGGCAGGAAGGGAATGGTGCGCAGGCGGTTGTCGAGCGTAACGCCCGTAGCGGTCGGTGCCGGCTGCTTCTTGGTGCGCGGACCCAACACGTAGGTGACGCCGAGTTTCAGGTTCATGCGCGTGTCGAGGGGTGCGCCGGCCTTTACGCCGTTGAAATGGTCGCCGAAGAGGTTGTAAGTCATCTCCGCGCCCAGCCGCAGCCTTTTGCTCAATTTGTAGGAGAGGCCGAAGCCTGCCCGTCCCGCCAGTTCAAAGTGGCTTTTGGTGGAGAATGGGTCGGTGTAGGAGAGGTAGATGTCGGTGGGATAGCCGAAGGCGTAGGATGTGCCTATTCCGGCGAGGAGTTTGAAGTTGAAACGCCTGCCGCGCTTCTCGGGTTTGGCGAAAGCGTCGGTGAGGTCGAAGGTGAGGTCGCCGAAGAGGGAGATGCTGTTCCAGCCCCACGTGTCGGAACTTTCGCAGAGGGGCACGTTGCGGCTTTTGTTGCGGTTGTAGCGCAGGGCCACGCGCCAGCCCCAGAGCGGGTGAAACTCTTGTCCGATGCCGGCAAACGCGCCGCCCGCCCACGGGTAGGTGGTGTGCTCGGTGATGGGCAGATGCTCGTTGCCCGACTTGTTCACGCCGGCATATAACTGCAGGTAGAGGCTGTCGCGGCCTTTCCCCTTTCCGCCGTCGGCGCGCGCGCTCTGGCTGCCTGCCGCGAGCAGCGCGAAGACAAGGCAGACGATGCGCATGAAATGCAGGTTGCTATTCATTTTTTATTCTTTTGAAAAGCCGTTGGTTGAATTGACTGAATGTTCAGGTCTCACGAGTAGGGGCGTTCTGCAGAACGCCCGTTAAATCATTGCATTATTGACTGATGCCATGCGGAGCATTTGGGCGGGCGTTCAGAGAACGCCCCTACTGCCGCCTTAAGATGAATAATTGTAGCCGTAGCCGTAAGCGTAGTATTTATAGCCGTGGGTGTATCGATCCACAGGCGGAATGGCATTGAGCACGAGCGAGAGGTTTTTGTACTTCCCAGTCTGCACGTAGACATCGAGTTGCGTCACCTGCCGGCGCTGGAACAGCCCGGCGCGCACCACGTAGAGCGTGCGGTCCACCATGTGCTCGATAATGGACGCATCGGCCAGCGTTTCGGTCATGGGGCAGTCGATGAGGATAAAGTCGTAGTTGGCGCGTTGGTCTTCGAGCAGTTGCTGCATCCGCGGGCTTGAGAGCAGTTCCGTGGGGTTGGGGGGCGTGGTGCCCACGGGCAGGATATGCAGCGAGGGATATTGCTCGTAGGGGTAGACCACCTGGCTGATGTCGTCCACCTTCTCGCCCAGATAGTCAGCCAGCCCCAAGTCGCGGTTGCCGAAGGTGCGCGTGGCCGTGGCGCGGCGCAGGTCGCCGTCGATAAAGAGTACCTGCCTGCCCTTGATGGCGAGGGCGAGGGCGAGGTTCATGCTCACGAACGTCTTGCCCGACCCTGCATACATGGAGGTGACGAGGTAGACGTTCTTGTGTTTCGGCGTGTCGCTCATAAACTCGAGGTTGGAGCGCAGCAGTCGGAAAGCCTCGTTGAGCACGTCCTGGCTGTGGTGTTCCACCACGAGCGGCGTGGGCGGGCGTTGGTGGCGACGCTTGCGTTTGCCGAACCGCTTCATCAGTTTCTTCGCCCACGTGAAGCCCGAAGTCTTTTTGTAGAAGGGGATTTCGCCCACGATGGGAATGTTTGTGCGGCTTTCGATGTCCAGTTTGTTGCGCACGGTCGTGTCGAGGTTTACCTTTATGAAAATCACGAGTGCGGGGAGGATCAGGCCGAAGAGAATGGCGGCCATAATCGTGCTGCGCTTGTTGGGGAATGTGGGGAGCATGCTGCCGTGGGGCATGTCGATGACCTGCGTGGGCATGGAGGCGTAGGTCATGCTGATTTCGTTTTCCTCTTTCTTCTGCAAGAGATAGAGGTAGAGGCTCTCCTTCACTTTCTGGTCGCGCTCCACCGAGATGAGGCGTTTGGCCTGGTCGGGGCCGGAGGACACTTTCTCCTTCGCCTCCTCGTTGTAGTTTTGCAGCGACTGTATTTCGATTTGCAGGGTTTTGATGTGGTTGCCGATGGTGGCGATGATGTTTTTCCTCACGTCGGCGAGTTCGGCCTCCTGCCGTATAATGATGGGGTTTTGCGCCGAAGTGCCCACGAGGTTGTTTTTCAGTTTGAGCAGCAGTTGGTTGTACTGCCCGATCATTGCCACGGCGTCGCCGTTGGCCAGCCCGGTGTGTGTGGGCAGCAGTTGGTGCGTGAGTTTCTCGTCTTTGAGAATGTTGAGGATATACTGCGCCATGTACATCTGGTTGGTGAGTTTCAGTATTTCGGCTTCCGACTCTGTTTGCTGTTGCAGATAGAGGTCGCTCACCTGCTGGAGGTCGGTAATCCGGTGGCGCGTCTTGAAGGTGGAGATGCTGTCGTCCACTTGGTTGAGTTCGCTCTCGATAAGCCCCAGGCGGTCGTTGATGAAGGCGGCGGTGCTTTTGGCCATCTGGCTTTTCTCTTCGAGCCAGCGCACGTTGAACACGTCGATAATGGTGCTCAGCACACGCTCGGCCCTTTCGGGCGATATGTCGTTGTATTTGAGGTTGATGACGGTGGACTTCTCGTCGTCCATCGTCACGGTGAGCCTGCTGCGAATGTCCTTGGCTTCCATGAGGAGGTCGCGCCCGGCGGCTTTGGGATTGAGACGTGCCGCCACGTCGGTGAGGAGCGCGAGCGACGTGTATTGCCGCAGCACGTTGGGCACATTCGTGGGCTGCTGCACGAGTGCCATGTTGCTGAAGTCCTCGCCGGCGTTTTGCGCCACGAGGCCGCGCGTCGTTTCGTCCTTCACCATCACCGCCGCGTCGCGCGTATAGATGTCGGTAGTGGAACTGAGGTAGTAGGCGGCGGCCAGCACGGACAGCGTCACAGAAACCACGAACCACTTGGCCTGGCTGCGGCATATATACCAGAAGTCTTGGAGCGAGAGGAAATCTTCTACTTGTCGGATTACGGGAGTCTGGTTACTCATGGAGGGTGCTATTTTATGAACTATTTTAGTAAACAAGTAAACGAGTAAACTAGTAAACAAGACAAGTTACTCATGTTAAATATAATTAGCAAGACATCTCTGTCTCGTCTACTCGTTTTCTATGAGATTTTCGGCTGCACTCGGCATAGCCCGAACAAGTTCGGCTCTGCTCTCGCTTGCACGAAAATTTCCTTATAAACTCGTCTACTTTATGAAAATGGCGGTCAGCGTGGCGGCGAGCGAGAGGATTGAGATCCAGAGCGTGGGGCTTTGGAAGGCGTTTTGCGTAGGGGTGGACTGCCGCTTCTTCTTCTCGTTGGGCATCACGTAGACGATGTCGTTCTGCTGCAGATAGTATGCCGGCGAGAGCAGCATGGTCTGCATGTTTGTCAGGTCGATATAATACACCTGGTTGGCGCCGTCCGCTTGCCTGTTCACCATGACGTTGGTGCGCTTGCCGTCGATAGTGAGGTCGCCGGCGCGCGCCAGTGCATCGAGAATGGTGAAATGGTCCTTGGTGATGGCCACGTTGCCCGGCTTGTTCACCTCGCCCAGCACGTTCACGCTGAGGTTCACGTATTCCACCGTCACGATGGGGTCGGTCACCAGTTCGCGCGCCACGAGGCGCTCTTTAATATAGTTTGCCACCTCTGTGCGCGTCATGCCTGCCACGCGTATCTTGCCCAGCACGGGAAAGTCGATTGTGCCCTGCTCGTCCACGGTGTAAGCCGGCATTTGCTGGCTGCTGCCTGCGCCTGCCGTGGTGACGGGCTTGGTCTCTGCGCCGAGAATGCCGCCCGACGACGTGGGCGCCGTGAGCGTAAACTGCCGTTCGAGCATCGGGTTGCTGCTGTTCACCACGATGTTGATTTTATCCTCGGGGCGCAGTTTGAATTGCTGCTCTGCCTGCAAGGCCATGTTTTGCAGCGCGGGCGCGTCCTGGAAATAGGCGATGTCCTTCGGTGCCGAGCACGAGCAGACCAGCAGGGCCGCTGCGGCGGCAAAATTCTTTACAGGGAGTTTCAGGATAGATTTTGTCATATACTGGTATGGGCGTTATTTTTCAGATGCTCAATCCGCTTTCTCAACACCATGTTGATGGCGGTCCAAAGCGCGATGTCCAAGGCGAGCAGGAGCGTCACGTCGATGCTGCGCGACAGTTCCACGTTGATGGCAGTCAGCGCACCGGTCGAGAGGATAAGCGCCACCATCGCCTGCCACGGCTTCATGCCCAGGTCGAGCAACTTGTGGTGGATATGGTGACGGTCGGGCAGAAAGGGATTCTTGCCGTGGCGCACGCGGTAGAGAAACACGCGCACCACGTCGAGGCACGGCACCAGCAGCGGCGAAAACGACAGCACGAACAAGTTGGGGTCATTTCCCCTCAAGTCCTCGATGTTGGCCACTTTGCAACTCAGGTAGCATATCATCACCGAAATCACCATGCACCCCGTGTCGCCCATGAAAATCTTGCGCTTGCGCTTCACGTTGCCAAACACGTTGTATAGAAACAGCGACACCAACGACCCCAGCGAGGCCGCGGCCAGGAGCGCGTGCAGCATCATGCCCGCCAGGTAGAACACTGCGCCGTACACTGCGAATGTGCCGATGCACAGCCCCAGCGCAAGGCCGTCAATGCCGTCGATGAGGTTGATGGCGTTGATGATGAATATCGTGGCGAATATCGAGAGCGGCACGGAGGCCCACAGGGGCAGCACCCCGATGCCCAGCAGGCCGTGGAAATCCGTTATCATCACGCCCCCGCCTATCAGCAGCAGGCCGATGACAAACTGAATGATAAACTTCGAAACGTAGCGCACGCCCATCAGGTCGTCGATGATGCCCGTGAGGTAAGCCAGCGTCATGGCGCAATAGGTACACGCCACCTGCTGCACCTCCAGCCCCACGGCGTCCTGCAATTCACTGTTGCCCAGATAGGCATTGACGGCCAGCATCAGCGCCAGCGTGAAAAACACCACGGGGTTGAACGCCACGCCGCCGAGGCGCGGCACCAGCCCCTCATGGATTTTGCGGTCGTCGGGCACGTCGAAGAGTTGCTTGTGGTACGACAGGCTCAGAATGTTCCACGTCACGAAAGCCGTGAAAGCATGGCTCAGCACAAAAGCGGCGATAATATTGAGTATCCAGAACATGGCGATTCTTTCTCCTTCCTTCTTTTTCTTAGTTTAGTAAAGATGTTTGTGTCGATAGCGATAAAGGTACTTAATATATATATACGTACGCGCGTATAAAAACAGCGCGCATGCTTCGTCTTCCCGATTCGGAAGGCGAAGCATGCGCGCAATTACTATTTTCTATTGTTTTGGGAAGGCTTTTTACCCCCCCCCGTTTGGCAAACCAAGGGACGCATATATAGAGAAGAATATTCTGCTTCATCACAGATGCCGGGCGACTGTAGGAGCCGAAAGTCCGAAAACCGGCGCGGCGGCAGGGCGCGATGCAACGGCAACTGGATAACGGTGTTTTTTTTGAGTTTGCAAAATTACTCAATAGTATTCGATTAGCCAATACCCGCCTACACTTTTTGCGGTTTTTTTTTGAATAATCTGCCCTTTTGTCGCTTTTTCGGGTGTTTCCGGCGGCGTTTTTCTCGCATTTTTCGATGTGGGGCGACGTTTTGTAACAAAAGTGTTAAGTGCCTGCGTCGTCATATTTTCAGTGCCCGTCTTCATTTTCCTATACGCATTTTTTTACCTCTAAAAACCTTTCAACCCTTCATTCTTTGGCCTAACTTATTGTTGTTGAGAAAGATATTGCTGAATGGTTTGCACTCTAAACCATTCAGAAATGAAAGGTTCAGGGGCGGCACAAAGCATAGACAATCATACGTGCGCGCGGACGCTATCTACAAGACATTTTTTATTTCCTCGGAGCAATTTTTTTCTTTCTGCTTGATAGTATTTCCTCTCCGATAAGAAAGTTTTTGTTACAAAGTTTGTAACAAAAACTTTCAGGCAGACAGTGAAAACTTTCAAGGGCTTAGTGAAAAATTGTTTGGGCTTAGTAAAAAATATCCGCAATGAAAGTATTGCTTTCACTGTCCCCCAAAAAAGTGCGACAAGAAAAGGGGAGCGTTTGTTTTGCAACAATAACAAAAAAATCTCTAATTCTGAAAACAAAAGCGGCGACACAAATGTGCCGCCGCTTGTAAGGCTGTAATAATAATCAGAAAAAACACGGGGCTTATCCCACGTTGCCCACCTTGATGAGGTATTCTGCAATCTGCACGGCGTTGAGGGCTGCGCCCTTGCGGATCTGGTCGCTCACGAGCCAGAGCGTGAGGCCGCAGGGGTTGGCGAGGTCTTGGCGGATGCGGCCCACGTAGACAGCGTCCTTGCCTTGCAGGAAGAGAGGCATGGGGTATTCCTTTTCGGCGGGGTTGTCCATGAGTATCAGACCCTCGCCGCCGGCAATGGCGCGGCGTACCTCGTCCACGCTGACGGGCTGCTCGGTTTCAAGCCAGATGGCCTCGGAGTGGGAGCGGAGCGACGGCACGCGCACGCAGGTGGCAGAGCAGAGCACGTCGGAGTGCATGATTTTACGCGTCTCGTGGTACATCTTCATCTCTTCCTTCGTGTAGCCGTTGTCTTGGAACACGTCGACCTGCGGAATGACGTTGAACGCCAACTGGTAGGGGAACTTCTCAACCGTCACCTCCTCGCCTGCGAGTGACTGGCGGTATTGCTGCAAGAGTTCGTCCATGGCTGCCGCGCCTGCGCCGCTGGCTGCCTGATAGGAACTCACGTGGATGCGGCGGATATGGCTGAGGCGTTCGATGGCCTGCAGGGCCACGACCATCATGATGGTGGTACAGTTGGGGTTGGCGATGATGCCGCGCGGGCGGTTGAGGGCATCGGCGGCGTTGCACTCGGGCACAACGAGGGGCACGTCTTCGTCCATGCGGAAAGCCGAAGAGTTGTCGATCATCACTGCGCCGTGTTTCGTGATGTCGGCGGCAAATTCCTTAGAAGTGCCAGCGCCTGCGGAGGTGAAGGCGATGTCTACGCCCCGGAAGTCTTCCGGCTCGTGGCGCAATTCTTGGACAGTGTATTGCTTGCCGCGAAATTCGTACTGCCTGCCTGCGCTGCGCTTCGAGCCGAAAAGCAGGAGGTTGTCTATGGGAAACTCGCGCTGCGAAAGCACGCGCAGAAATTCTTGGCCAACGGCGCCGCTGGCACCGACGATTGCTACGTTCATTTTGTTATATTTATTTTAGGTTGTAAGTAGGGGTGTATGCACAGAAAGGGAGTTGCGTGTGCAAAATTACAACTTAATTCGCTCTTTCGCCGATTTCTGCGCTGTTTTATAGGGCTTTCTTAGCAGAAAGTGCGTTTTTTTTTGCAATTTTGCCGATGATAGACTAATTATTCCCGTGCCCATAACCGACCCTACCTGGAATTTCTTCGTGGTGCTTGGCATCATTCTCTTCGCGCCCATGCTGCTCGAACGCCTGCGCGTGCCCTCCATCGTGGGGCTGATTTTCGCCGGCGTGGTGATTGGGCCGCACGGGTTCGGCGTGCTCGAGCGCGACGACAGTTTTGAACTGTTCGGCAAGGTGGGGCTATATTATATAATGTTCCTCGCCAGCCTCGAGATGAACCTGCAGGACGTGCAGAAAATCAAGGGGCGGGCGTTGGCGCTGGGGCTTTTGAGTTTCGCCATTCCCATGGCCATCGGCTTTGGCGTGAACCGCGCCGTGCTGCCCGGCTATGCCGTGGCGGCGGCGGTGCTTATGGCGGCGATGTACGCCTCGCACACGCTGATTTCCTATCCCATAGTGCTGCGCTACGGCATTTCGCGCCTGCCGAGCGTGAGCATCGCGGTGGGCGGCACCATTGTGGCCGACACGCTGACGCTCCTGGTGCTCGCCGTGGTGGGCGGCATGTTCAAGGAGCAGGTGACGGGACTTTATTGGTTGTGGCTCGTGGTGAAGGTGATGCTCATCGGCGCGGGCATACTGATTGCGTTTCCCGCCATAGGGCGGTGGTTCTTCCGCCGCTACGACGACGGCGTGGTGCAATACATATTCGTACTGGTGCTCGTGTTCCTCGGCGCGGGACTTATGGAAATGGTGGGCATTGAGGGTATTCTCGGCGCGTTCCTCGCCGGTCTTGCGCTCAACCGCCTCATTCCGCCCACCTCGCCCCTCATGTCGCACGTAGAGTTTGTGGGTAATGCCCTGTTTATTCCCTACTTCCTCATTGGCGTGGGCATGCTCATCGACCTGCGCGCGCTGGGGCACAGCGGCGCGATACTGGTGGCGGCGGTGATGACCCTCACGAGCATCGCCACCAAATGGCTGGCCGCCTTTTCCACGCAGAAGATATTCAAGATGCAGCCCGACGACCGCCGCCTGATGTTCGGCCTGACGGGTGCACGCGCCGCCGCCACGCTGGCCGTGGTGCTCGTGGGCTACAAAATCATACTGCCCGACGGCACGCGCCTGCTCGACGACGACGTGCTCAACGGGGCGATGGTACTGATACTCGTGACGTGTGTGGTCAGTTCGCTCGTCACCGACCGCGCCGCCCGCAAGATGGCCACCCGAGGCACGCCTGCCGATGCACAGGCCGACGCGCCGAAAGGCGGGCGCATCGTGCTCGCCATTTCCAACCCCGAAACCGTGCGCCCGCTGGTACACATCGCTTTGATGCTGCAGCCCGAGCGCGAGGAGGGCAGCATCACCGCGCTCAACGTGGTGCTCGAAAACAATCCCGCCGCTGCTGCCGAGGGCGGCAAGGGCCTGCAGAAGGCGGTGAAGATAGCCGCCGCTGCCAATGTGAAGATACAGACGCACAGCCGCTGGTCGGTGAACGTGGTGAGCGGCATCTCCCACACCGTGAAGGAGCAAAACGCCACCGACCTGCTCATCGGCCTACACCAGAAGTCGAAACTCACCGAAAGTTTCTACGGCAAACTTACCACCGACCTGCTCGCCGTGGTGGACCGGCAAATCCTCATTTACAGGGGCGTTATCCCTGCCAACACGGTGCGCCACATGCACATCGCCGTGCCGCGCCGCGCGGAGTTTGAAACGGGGTTTGCACAGTGGACGGAACGCCTGGCGCAGATTGCCGCCCAGACGGGCTGCGCCGTCACCGTGTACGGGGCGCGGCAGACGCTTGCCGCCGTGGAGAAGCAGTGGAAAGGCAAGGGGCAGAGCCTCGCGGCGGCGTTTCAGGAATACAACTCCTGGCGCGACTTGCTGCCCCTCGCCCACAACACGCGGCAGGACCACCTCATGGTGTTTGTCTGCGCCCACAAGGGCGGCATCTCCTACCACCATTATTTCGAGCATCTGCCCGACCAAATAGAGCGCAACTTCTCCACCCGCAACCTGCTCATCGTCTATCCTTCCCGAGCCGGCAGGGGTGGCAACGCCTCGGCGTTCCTCGGTAACTGATGCCTACGTTTATTAGTAGACGAGTTTACAAGTAAACGAGTAGACGAGACAAGTTTCTTATGGAAAATATAAATTAGCAAAACATCTCTGTCTTGTTTACTTGTATACTCGTTTACTTGTTTACTAAAAACGTTTGAATTAGAGCAAAACGGCACTTGTCTGCCGTGAAAGGCGCATTTAATGTATGCAAAAATCTTTGGCATTTGCAATTTTGTCCGTAATTTTGCGGCTTAATAGACGATTTGTCATATAGGCAAGTTCAGCCATATATATAGTTCGCTTTATGAAGCATTTTCTCACAGCAACGGCCGCCGTGCTTTTCGCGATACTTACAAGCGCATTGTTTTCTTGCAATTCGGACGATGAGATTACGGACACCGTCACCGTTTCCAACGACTGCATCATAACGGGCGTGACGCTCGGCAACATTCCGCGGGAGATGCACACCACCGGCTATTTCGGACAGGACAGCACCTACTCGGTGGGTATCAACGGCTCGTATTATCTGATGCATATCGATCAACTGAACAACCGTATCTTCAACACCGACTCGCTGCCCGTTGGGACGAACGCAGCAAAGATTGTGTTTTCTGCTTTCAATATGCGCGGCACGGCCACTATCCGCGACCTCGGCACGGGCAGCAACGTGGCATTTAGCCCTTCCGACACTACCGACTTTACTACCCCTCGCCTTATCACCGTAACCTCCACCGACCTTTCTGCTACCAGGCAATACGTGGTGGAAGTCAATGTGCATAAGGAAGAGGCAGATAGTTTTGTGTGGAAACAAGCGGCGGCCACTCAATTGGCTGCCCTCTCCAAGATGCGCCTTTTTGCCGCAGGCGGCACGCTCACGCTCTTTGCGCACAATGCTGCCGGCAAAACGCTTTGCCTGAAAGCCTCTGCGGCACAGCTCGAGGCGTGGGAAGAGCATGAGGCAAATGCCGACATCGCCGACCCGCGCGGCATTCAGCGGTTTAAGGAAGCCTATTACGCCATTGGCAACGGCAGTTTGCTCACCTCTGCCGACGGCATCACATGGACGACGGTTGCCGCCGCGCCAATCAATGTGCTTGTTGCAGCCGGCAGGACTGAACTGGCTGGCATGGGCGCAGATGGTTTTTATAGTTCCGCCGACGGCACAGCATGGACAAAGGTTGCTGACGATGCGCCCAATAATTTGCCGAAAGAGAGCATCGCTTCGGTGCGCGTGCCTTCCTTGGTGGACGAAACTTACGAAAGCCTCTTGCTCTTGGGTCAGAATGGCGGCGCACCCGTAGTTTGGAAGCACGATATCGACTGCACGGGCGGGGAAACATTCCCTTGGGTGTATTATCCCGTTACAGAAGAAAATATTTACGGTTGTCCCCAGCTCTCGTTGCCGTCGCTGTTCCGTTATGACGGGGCATCGGTGTTTGTGGGCATGGACGGCGAGGGTGCTTTTGCGCCGCTCTACGTGAGCCGCGACAACGGGCGCACTTGGAAGACGGGCGTGTTTACGAAGCCCGGCATCACTGGCGCGACCTCTGTTGCTGCCGCCTCTGACGAGCAAAACTACATTTGGGTGGTTTGCGCCGGGCAGGGCGAAGTGTGGCGCGGGCGCGTCAATCGCCTCGGCTGGAAGAATGAGCCGGGCGCGTTCAACAAAATGCCCGTCCGATAGGATAGGTAAACTCGTTTACTCGTTTACTCGTTTACTTGTCTACTAAAAAATATAGTTATTGTCATCCCCATCCTCATGCGCCAGACCCTATACCTGCTTCTTGCTTTCCTGATGCTTTGCGCCCCGGGCGCGGAGGCACAGGACGAGGTGGTGTATCGTCTGGAACTGGGCGGCGGCATCGGCGGCGGCTTTTCGCTCAACGATGTCAATAGCAAGTGGTACGGCAAGACGGGACTGGCTGCCGACCTCATCGCCCGCTTCCCCCTGAACCCGCGCATGGCCATCAAGACGCAACTGGCGTATCAGCAGGTCAAGGGCAGCACAGACAACGCCAGCCGGTTTTACCCCGCCGACCCCTCGCTTGCGGGCGCAGAGCGGCTGTCGTATTCAGTGAGCGGCGGGCTTTTCGACCTCTCCGGCATGTACGAGCTGCATTTCCTGCCCTACGGTTATGAGCGCGGCTATCAGGGCTACCGCCGCATCGTGCCTTACATACAGATGGGCGTGGGACTCTGCTACGCCACCGAAGGCAAACTCTCGTTGCAGCTGCCCTTCGGTGTAGGGATAAAATATAAAATCGGCCCGCGCCTCAATCTCGGACTGGACTGGACGATGCACCTCACGCTCACCGACAAAATCGACGGGCTCGACGCGCCGCTCGGCATCAGCAGTACGGGCTTCCGCAACAAAGACCATTATTCGCAAACGCTCATAACGCTCACCTACGACCTCAATCCCAAGTGCCCCACGTGCAACAAGGATTGAGGCAGCCTATACATATAATATATATATTGTATATGACCTACAAGGAACAATTAGACATGACGCGCATTCCGGCGCATATCGCCATCATCATGGACGGCAACGGACGCTGGGCGAAAGCCCGCGGGCTCGACCGCAGCATGGGGCATCAGGAAGGCGTGGCCATTGTCAGAGAAATAACCACCGCCGCCTCCAACCTCGGCGTGAAATACCTTACGCTCTACACCTTTTCCACCGAAAACTGGAACCGCCCGGCGGAGGAGGTGGCCGCGCTCATGGGGCTTATCCTCACCTCGCTCGAAGAGGAGTTGTTTATGAAAAACAACGTGCGCATGCGCCTTATCGGCGACCTCACGCGCGTGCCGGAGGTGGTGCGCCGCTCTATCCTCGCCTTGCAGGAGCGCACGGCCGTCAATACGGGCATGACGATGGTCATCGCCCTCAGTTATTCCTCGCGCTGGGAACTTTCGCACGCCGTGCGCTGCATTGCCCGCGAAGTGGCAGACGGCCGCATCAAGCCCGGCGATATCGACGAGGAATATATTTCCCAAAATCTCGCCACATCGTTTATGCCCGACCCCGACCTGCTTATCCGCACGGGCGGCGAACTGCGCCTGAGCAACTATCTGCTTTGGCAGTGTGCCTATTCCGAGCTCTATTTTTGCGACACATATTGGCCCGACTTCCACGAGGATTGCTTCTACAAAGCCATTCTCGACTATCAAAACCGCGAACGCCGCTTCGGTAAGACCAGCGAGCAGGTCGAAGGCCAGGCATAATTCCCATTTCCCACCGCAACACACACAATGAGAAAGTTCTTTCTTTTCTTCCTCCTGCTGCTTTCAGGACTGTGCATCGCGCCGAGTGCCTTTGCGCAAGAGTCCGTGCAGGTGAAGCCCGACATAAATTACACGGCCAACCGCCCGCGCTATATCCTTGCCGGCTTGACGATCGACGGCATCAAAGGATTCGACGACAACCTCCTGCTCAGCGTCTCGGGACTCACCGTGGGCGAGACCTACGAAGTGCCGGGGCCCGAAATCAGCGAAGCCATCATGCGCTACTGGCAGCAAAAACTCTTCTCCCACGTCAGCATCGAGGCCGACAGCATCGTGGGCGGCAAAATCTACCTCCACATCAAGCTCACCGCCCAGCCCCGCATCTCCTCCATCAACTACAACGGCGTGAAAAAGAGCGAGCGCGAGGAACTCGAAAAGAAAATCGACCTCCATGCCGGCAGCCAGTTCTCCACCGACCTCTCCGACCGCGCCAAGCACGTCATCAAGCGTTACTTCGAGGGCAAGGGCTATAAAAACGCCACCGTGGAAATCGTGCAGAAAGAGGACGTCACGGCCGACAACCGCGTCATCGTCGACGTGAATATCAATAAGAACGAGAAGATCAAGATCCACAAGATTTATATCACGGGACTCGACAGCGCCAACCACACCAGCATGAAGAAAGCGCTCGTGAAACTCAAAAAGTCGATGAAGAAGACTAAGGAGAAGAGTTTCCGCAATATGTTCCGTTCCAAGAAGTTCGTGCCCGAGAAATATGAGGAGGACAAGGCCTCGCTCGTGCGCCGCCTCAATTCGTGGGGCTTGCGCGACGCCCTGCTGCTCAACGACAGCGTGGCAACGGTAGACGAGAAGCACGTAGACATCTACCTCGACCTCCGCGAAGGCCGGAAATATTATCTGAGAAATATCAGCTGGGTGGGCAACACGGTCTATAAGACCGACTTCCTCGCCCACGTGCTGCAAATGAAGAAGGGCGACGTGTACAATCAGGAACTCCTCGACAAGCGCCTGCGCGAGGACGAAGACGCCATCGGCAACCTTTATTACAACAACGGCTACGTGTTCTACAACCTCGACCCCGTGGAGATCAACATCGACGGCGACTCCATCGACCTCGAGATGCGCATCACCGAAAACCGCCAGGCCACGCTCAACCGCGTGCGCATCGCCGGCAACGACCGCGTCTATGAGAACGTCATACGCCGCGAACTGCGCACCAAGCCCGGCGACCTCTTCTCCATGGAGGCCATCAAGCGTTCCGTCATGGACCTCGCCAACATGAACCAGTTCGACCCCGAAGCCTTGCAGGCGCAACTGATGAGCAACATCAAGCCCGACCCCGTGAGCGGCACGGTCGACATCACCTATCCCCTCGTGTCGAAGGGCGGCGACCAAATCGAACTTTCGGCCGGCTGGGGACAGACGGGTATCGTGGGGCGCGTGGGCTTGAAGTTCACCAACTTCTCCGTGCAAAATCTTTTCCGCAAGGGCTACAAGCGTGCCGGCTTCATTCCGCAGGGCGACGGGCAGACCTTGCAACTCAACGTGCAGACCAACGGTACGTACTATCAGAACTACTCGCTCTCCTTCCTCGAGCCCTGGCTCGGCGGCAAGCGCCCCAACCAGCTCTCCTTCTCCATCTTCTACTCCAAGCAGAGCGATATCAACTCGAATTATTATAACTCCAACTATTACAACAATTACTACAACTATCTCTACGGCTACGGCTCGAGTTATAATTCCTACAATTACGACAACTACTACGACCCCGACAAGTACGTCAAGATGCTTGGCGTGTCGCTCGGTTTCGGTAAGCGTCTGCGCTGGCCCGACGACTATTTCACCTTCATGGCCGAACTCTCCTACACGCGCTATATGCTGAAAGCCTGGCAGTACTTCCTCATCACCGATGGTAACTGCAACAACATCAACCTCTCGCTGACGCTCTCCCGCTCGTCTACCAACCACCCCTTCTTCCCCACAAAGGGCTCCGAGTTCCTGCTCTCCGTCACCGCCACTCCGCCTTACTCGCTCTGGGACGGCAAGGACTATAAGAACCTCGCCACCAACTATCAGAGTGCCAACTATCAGGCAGAGGCAAAGGAGAAGTACCGCTGGATTGAATACAACAAGTGGAAGTTCAAGTTCCGCTCCTTCACGGGTCTGATGAGTATCACAAAGACCCCCGTCCTGATGACGCGTGTAGAGTTCGGTATCCTCGGCTCATACAGCCGCTATAAGAAGTCGCCCTTCGAGGCCTTCTATGTGGGCGGCGACGGCACGTCGGGCTACTCCTCCGGCTACGCCACTGAGACCATCGGTTTGCGCGGTTACGACAACGGTGCGCTCGCCGGCAGCTACAGCAGCAACGCCTACGCTTACAGCCGCATGACCCTCGAGCTGCGCTATCCCGTGATGATGCAAACGTCCACCAGCATCTATGCCCTCGCCTTCCTCGAAGGCGGCAATGCCTGGACAAATATTAAGGACTTCAACCCCTTCGACATGAAACGCTCTGCCGGCGTGGGCGTGCGCATCCTCCTGCCTATGGTAGGCCTTATGGGCGTGGACTGGGCTTACGGCTTCCAGAAGAACGTGAACGGACAGAAAGCCGGCGGCAGCCAGTTCCACTTCATCATCGGACAGGAATTTTAATCGCCTCCCCCCATACGCCCGGGGCGTTTTACTAAAAATATATATTATCTATCATGAAAAAACTCATTTTCCTCCTTACGCTTTGCGGCTGTGCGCTCAGCGCCTCCGCCCAGAAGTTCGCATTGGTGGATATGGAATATATCCTCCAAAACATTCCCGCCTACGAGCGAGCCAACGAGCAGCTCAACCAAACCTCCCGCGCTTGGCAGGCTGAGGTTGAAGCACTCAACAATAAGGCGCAGCAGCTCTACAAGAACTATCAGAACGAAGTGGTCTTCCTCTCCGAAGCGCAGAAGAAAGAGCGCGAGCAGGCCATCGTGGACAAAGAGAAAGAGGCCGCCGAACTCAAAAAGAAATATTTCGGCCCCGAGGGCGAGCTTTATAAGAAACGCGCCAGCCTCATAGAACCTATTCAGGACGAGATTTACAACGCCGTAAAGGCCATTGCCAAGCAAAAGAGCTACCAGCTCGTGCTCGACCGCGCCGCCGACAACGGCATCATTTTCGCCTCTCCAACTATCGACATCAGCAACGAAGTGCTATCCAAGTTAGGCTATTCTAAATAAAATATATAACTTTGCCGCCGCGCTCGGCAGTAGGGGCGTTCTGCAGAACGCCCGCCCAAGTTCGGCTCTGCGCTCGCTTGCACGAAAATCTCCTCGTTTACTAATTAACTCGTCTACTAAATAACCCACATTATTATAATTAAAGCAATGTTTAAGAAAATCATTCTTGCCGTGCTCCTTGCAGCACCCCTTACGCTCTGCGCGCAGAGCGCAGCCAAATTCGCCCATTTCGACTACGCCGCCGTTGCGCAGGCTATGCCGGAATACAAAACCGCGATGACCGAACTCGAAGCCCTCGGACAGAAGTACCAGAGCGAACTCGAAGGCATGCAGAAAGAACTGCAAACCAAATATGAGAAATATCAGAAAGAAGTGACCGAAGAAACGCCCGAGAATATCCGCACGCGCCGCCAGCAGGAAATTCAGGAAATGGGCGAACGCCTCGAACAGGCACGCCAGGACAACCAGCAGGCTTTCGAGCAGGCACGCGTTAAGAAGACGCAGCCCATCATGCAGAAGATTGCCGATGCCGTCAACGCCATTGCCAAGGAAGGCAACTACGTTTACGTGTTCGACCAGGCCGCCGCTGCCAATAGCAACCTCTTCATAAACGAAACGCTTAGCGAAGACGTTACGAAGAAGGTAATGGCCAAACTCGGCATCTCTGCCACCGCTCCCGCTGCCAAATAAGTATAAAGTCATACTAATACACAAGAATGTCCGTCAAGAGGTGAGCGCACCTTTTGGCGGACATTCTTGGTTTGTTTTGGTGGAATTAGCTGTCGGATTTTTTACAAAAACAATAAAAACCGCTTGCCTCGTTTGAAGTCCAAGGGCACGCCGCTGGTCTTAATGCCGAGCCTGTGAGCCTCACGGCTCACGCTCGTCCTTAATCCCTTCGGCTGCGGTCGGTGCCCGCCCGCTTCAAACGCCGCAAGCAAAAAACAAAAAAAAGTGGACAATTTCTTTTTATTATAAATTGTAAAGATGGAAATGCTTTACTTTTTTCTGTTTTTTGCTTGTCCTGTGTGGGCGGGCGGGAACCGACCGCAGCCTTAGCAGATTAAGCAACAGACAAAAGTCGACAGACTTAGGCTGGGGCTTAATCGGATAAGGCGAGCCGTTAGGCCCACACAGGACAAGCGGTTTTTATTGTTTTTGTCAATTCAATCACTCTTGTCTTTCATTCCCCAATAAAAAACTCTGTTTCCGGGCGCATCGCTTTCAGCCTGTCGCGCAATTCCTTGGACCGCCCGTTGCAGCAAGCGTCGAGCCGTTGCCAGAAGGCGGGGCTGTGGTCGAAATGCACCGTGTGCGTCAGTTCGTGCAGCACCACGTAGTCCGACAGTTCCACGGGCAGCAGCGGCAGGGTGATGGCGAGGCTGATGCCGCCCCGCGCCGAGCAACTGCCCCAGCGCGACGACACGCTCCTTGGCGTTGCCTTTGAGTACTTGAAACCGTGCAGTTCCGCCAACGCCGCCACGCGCCCTTCGTAAGCCGTGGCAAACACGTTCCGCGCCGCCGCCTCATACATGCGGCAAGCCATTAAGCCCCTCTGCGTCCCGTCCAACCGCTCCAACGCCTGTCGCCCGAAGCACCCCGTGGCTTCTGTAAATACCATTTTGCCGCGCTCCCCCGGCAGTGCGCGTCCGAAAGCAGGCGGCGCGTCCACTGTGCTGCGCTTATAGACCACGTACAGTTCGCCCGGACTGTCGTCCACAATTTTCAGCGAAAAGCGCATAAAGGGCGAGGCGATGGCGAATGTGCCGTCGGCCATGCTGCCCGTATGGGCTACGCTGCCCGCGTTCGTTTCCGTCTTTTCCAACCAGCGTTGCAGCAGCAGCCGTTTCTCCGCCACGATGTCCGCCGCCTCTGCGGGCGACAGGCACGGCGGCCCGCTCACCACGATCCTCCCTCCTTTCAAGGCAATGCGCACGTGGCGCATATTCGAGGCATGGCGCAGATAATAAACGCCAATTGCGGCGTCGCGACATTCTATCAGGCTTTTCATCGTTTGCTTATTTCATATATGTATTACGAAGTAGGGGCGTTCTGCAGAACGCCCGCCGTGTGCAGCCGACATTATGTAAATCAATGAGGCAATCATCTACCGGGCGTTTTGCAAAACGCCCCTACTCGTGAGACCTTACATATATTATCCTACCGCGAAGTTATGAAAAAGGGTGGGAGGGATAAGGGCGAATGTTCTGTTTTTTGCCCCTTTCATCTATAAAATGCGCAATTCTGTCGAAACCCATTAAACGATTTGGGGCATAAAGCGTCAAATACATGTAACGATTAAACCAAAAAGAATATGAAAAAAACGATTTTGATGATTGCCGCGCTTTTCCTGATGATTGCGCAGGCTAACGAAGCCAATGCGCAGCGTCCCGGCATGGATCCCGAGATGCGTGCCGAGTTTGCCAAGATGGCGGCGCAGAAAGTGGCAGGCGAGTTGAAACTCGACAAGGCCGAGCGCGAATGGTTCGAACCGCTCTACATGGAATATGCCGACTCGCTGCGCAAGGCGCAGAAAATCGACCTTCCCGAGAAGAACAAGGAGATTAAGGAAATGACCGATGATGATGCATTGGCGGCTGTTGAGAAGATGTTTGCCTCCCAAGAGCGTGCCCTTGCCGTGAAGCGGGCTTACTACGCGCGTTTCAAGGAAAAGCTCACGCCGCAGCAACTCTTCCGACTCTTCCGTCCGAAAAACGAGCGTCGCCGCGCGGCGCAGGGCCCTGGACAGTTCGGTCCCGGCATGCCCCCGCCCCCGGGTATGGGTGGCGGTTTCCACGGCCGTCCCGGCTTCTAATATGCCTGATACCTCAAAAGGGCGGAAGTGCCCGCCCCCGAGAGAAGTTGTTTAGACTTACGTTAAATAAAGGTGTTTTTCAATTTAATCCGACACAAAAACTAAAAACAACTTCTTATGTAGCACCCGATACGCTGTGCAGCGCATCGGGTGCTTTCTTTTTGCCTTGTAGCGCAAGGCGCGTGTGCCCTGAAAGGGGCAATGCACGCACTTCCTATACGCATTTTTTTACCCAGAAAAACCCTTCAACCATTCATTCTCGGTTCTATTCGATTGTGTATTAGCTATTTAACGCTGAACGGTTTGCGCTCCAAACCTTTCAGCAACCCGTCACAGTCGCCCCTTTCCCGGGCGTATACGATACGCCCTTTTACTGCCGATACGGTCGAAAATATCAAATTTTGAAGCAGCTATTTTTTGCTTGCTCCGAGCTATTTTTCCCTAAGTCCTGAATATTTTTTACTCTCTGCGCAGAAAAAGTTTGTTACAAAGTTTGTAACGCTTATTCAAAACTTTGGAATATATAATCAAAAGTTTTGAACATATATTCAAAAGTTTGGAACAAAAACTTTCTTATAGGAGAGGAAAAACTATCAGGCAGAAAAGAAAAATTTGCTTCGTGAGAGTGAACTTTTACTTGCTAACTGCCTGGAATTTTCGTGCAATCGAGAGCAATCAAGTTTACTTGAATTGCCGAGTGCCGCCGAAAATCTCAATGAAATGGCAGTACGCCATTGGACATGCACTTACAACATTGTCACAGGCGTAGTGCCTCTTCTTTGAGATTTTCGGCTGCGCTCGGCATAGCCCGAACAAGTTCGGCTCTGCGCTCGCTTGCACGAAAATTCCAGGCACATCGTCCTCGCCTCTTCTTTCCGAGCACTTCGTGCCCGGTTACCATCGCTTCGCTCTGTAGTGCCTTCCAGGCACAAAATGGTCAACCCATTTCATGACAAGGCACAACCCTTCATTGCTGAAAGGTTTGAGGTACAAACCATTCAGCCGCAATCATCTTGATACCAGATAGTTAAGGCAAATGCTGAAAGGTTGAAAGGTTTTTCGGGGTAAAAAAATGCGTATAGGGGGATGTCTATTAGGGCTATGTTGGCCGCAGGGATTAGCTAATGCTGTGCGCTATAAAGCAACGGAGGCTGCGCCGGGCATCGGCGCAGCCTCCTATATACGGAAACCTGTTTGTAAATTGTGAGTGGCGGTTACCAAGTGGCGGTTTCGCTCAAGGTCTCAGGTTTGTTGTAAATATCCTCTTGCAGATATTCCTCCAATTTGTCTAATTGGGTGAATGTGGTGTGGCTGGTTATCATTGTGGAATTTGTTGCGGGCGAATTGTCGAGATAGGCGGAAAGATTAAGGCTGAAGTAGTAGAACTTTTCGTTGTTCTTGCTGAAGTTTTCCATCTTTGCTTTATTCGCCTTGATAGTTGCCGTAATTTTGTAAGCCGTGCCGTTGCCAACAGCGCAGGGGGGCGTGGCGAACCGGAATGTCTTTTCGAAATTATAAGGGTAAACCGCGTGGCTGGAAGATGATGCCCAGAGATTGCCCCAGAAGTCCGTTTTCTGGTTAAAAGAGTTGTCGTCGGCGGTGAGCACGCGCTTCACTTCCTTGCCCGTGGCAAGGTCGGTGTAGCTCACTTCCACATCGGCAGCGGCTATCATGTCGGTAGAGGTGTACAAAAGGTACTGGAACTGCTTTGAAGTTGGTTTCGTCGGGGTGATGGTAGTGTTGCCGTTGCTGTTGTTGTCGTCGTCGTCGCCGCAGGCGGTTACTGTGCAGCAGAGCACGGCGCAGGCGAAGGCTAAGAGCCATTTGTTCAAGTTCTTCATAATCTGTAATTTGTTAAGGGTTAGTATTTGGGGTTTCCGATTATTTTTCTGTGGATTTTTATTTAATTACCGTGATGCGTCCTTGCGGTTCGCGGTAGATGTCGGGCACGCCGTTCTTGAAGTGCTCCGAGAAGTAGGCGATAGTAATCTCGGTGTCAGAGCGCATGCCGTCCTCCAAGCGCTCTGCCGGACGCAGCACGCGGATAGTGCCGCCGGCATAGGCCACGAAGGAGTTGGTGACGAGTGTGTATTTAGCGTTGAGGTCGATGGGCGCATACGTGCCGTCAGCCTGCAACACCTGCACGTCCTTCACGCGGCGTTCGCCCGTCACGGTGAGCAGGTTGTCCTCCGACACTTCAAGGCTGTTGGCGATGCGCGTGTCGACGGTGTACTTGATGCCGGAGCATTGGAGGAACGAACCGTTTACGGCGGGGCAGGTCTTGGAGCCGATCTCAAGCGCATCTACGATCTGCTGACCGGTGGCTTTTAGGATGCACAACCAGTTGCTCATGGGCAGCACGTTGATGATGCTACGGACTGTCACGTCGCCGGCTTCGATGTTGGTGCGAATGCCGCCGCCGTTCATCAGGCAAATCTGCGCCCCCGCCACCTCGCGCTGTATGTCGGTGCAGAGGTCGCCGAGGTTGGTCTCGATGCAGCGTATGGTTTCAAGTCCGTACTCGCCGTCGGCGTGCAGGGTGAAGTCGGTGTGTGCAATGACCTTGCCCACGCGGTGGTCCATTTCCTTGGCAATCTCGTCCACCTTTGCGGAAACGGCGGCGTTCGTGTAGTTCATGTTGTCGGTAGGCACGAGTTCGGGCAGCAGTTTGCCGTCGGCAGTAATGACGAGTTTGCCCACGTGTTTCATCTTTGTGCCCGTTTCGAGGCGCAGCACGGGTTTGCCCTCGCTGTTGTTGATCCATTCGCCGGGCACGGTGGTGTGCTGGTGGCCGTCGAACACGGCGTCGATGCCGTGCGTCTTTTGGATAAGGGGTATGGAGTACGTCACGACGTCCTTCTCCTTATATTCGCCGAGGTGGGAAAGCACCACGACGTAGTTGGCGCCGGCAGCGCGTGCGTCGTCGGCAGCGTTTTGCACGAGTTCATAAACGCGGCTGTCCTGTAAGTCGTAGATAAACTTGCCGCTGGTGGGGTCGGAGAAAGAGTAGGAGTTGGAGAGTTGTGCCGATGGTGTGAGCACGCCGATGAACGCCACCTTGCGGTTGCCGAGTTGCTTGATGACGTAGGGGCTGTGCACCAGTTTGCCCGTGCGCAGGTCGATGAGGTTGGCGCAGGTGACGGGTGCTTTGAGCATGGAGGTGAGTCGGAGCATTTGGTCTGCGCCGTAGTCGAACTCGTGGTTGCCCAGTCCCACGGCATCGTAGCCCACGAGGTTCATGAGGTCAACGATATACTCTCCCTTTGAGAGCGTGCCTTCCACACTGCCTTGCGAGAAGTCGCCGCTGGAAGTGCAAGCCACGTAGGCAGTGTCGGCGGCAACAATCGCATCGCGGTAGCCGGCAAACTTGATGTACCCCGAGACGTTGCAATGCACGTCGCTTTCAAACAAGAGCACAATGCTCTTTTCTTGCTGCGCGGGCGGCGGTGTGGGTGCCTGCGTCTGTGTCTGTGCTGGCGTGTCGTCGTCGGAGCAGGCGACGAGGAACATCAGCAGTACCAGCAAGAATGCGAGCAATGATTTGTGTGAGAAATGATGTTTGAACATGATGAAAGATTTTGAGGATTAACAAGTTACGCGTTGGTTGGATGAGCATAATGTTTTAAGTGCCTGGAATTTTCGTGCAAGCGAGCGCAATAGAGCGTGCTCATATTGCCGAGCGCAGCCGAAAATCTCAAAAGCAAATTTTCGTGCAAGCGAGCGCAATAGAGCGTGCTCATATTGCCGAGCGCAGCCGAAAATCTCAAAGCAAATTTTCGTGCAAGCGAGCGCAGAGCCGAACTTGGGCGGGCGTTTTGCAAAACGCCCCTACTACCGAGCGCAGCCGAATTTTCCAGGCAGTTAATACTATAATCATACAAATTTTCAATTCAATCAAAAATAATATAATTGGTCGTAGCTCATACCCCTCCTACCTTAGATACAGCGTGGTACCTCTGGCGGCTTTGAGGGTGAGGGGCTGGGTGGTGCGGTACACCTTGCCCTGCGCAGCGGAGTAGTAGGCGAGGGTGAGGGGCTCGTCCTCCGTGTGGGCGTAGACTTTGAGGCGATAGAGGCCGTCGGCAAGGCTTGCCACCGTGCCCCGGCACTCGCTGCCGCACATCACCGCCAGTTCATCGCCGTCGCCGGGCGTGAAAGGTACGGTCTCGGGCAGGCGCACGCCGATGGTGTCGGCACAGGCGTAGGGACCGCCCTCATCGAAAGCCGGCACGAGGTCTTCGTAGAACCCGAAGTCGCCGTCGGCTATCATTTCAAAGCAATTCTTCACCGTGAACACGCGCTTCAGGCGGGCGGAGTAGTATTTCAGGCTGACGGCGGCATCGCCCGTATTGCCGCGCAGGAACAGAAAGCCGAAGCCCTCCTGCTCCTCCGCGCCGTCCTCCTTGTAGAGAGACAGGTTGCACACGCCCCGGCACTCGTCGCCCACGAAGGCGGCAATCATGTCGTCGTCCGAGGCTGTGGGCATCAGGGCGGGGCAGAGCGTTACCAAGCCCATCATGCTGCACTCGTAGGCAGTCATGTCGGGTGTTTGCCAAGCGGGGCGTTCGTCCGTGCCCTGCCACTGCACCGTCCAGTGCGGCGCAGCGGGTTGCGCGCTTTCGGTCAATCCGCCAGTCGTAGGCGTTTGCGGCGTTTCGGCCGCAGCGGGCGTTTCGGGGTCGTCCGAGCCGCATGCCGTTGCCGCAAAGAGCGGCAAGGCAAGCAGCAGGGAATAATAGAGATGTTTTGTCAAACGGAAATTCATTGTTTGATAAGTTTGAATGAATGGCTTTCGCCGTTATACGTAATCGTTGCGATATAAACGCCCTCGGCCAGTGCGGCGGCCCCCATCCAGCGGTAGTTTGTGAGCGGAGCATCGGCCGTGGCCTGATAGCGGTGCACGAGCGTGCCGCCGAGGCTATAGACGGCGAAGGTTACCTCCGTGCCCGCGGGTGCGGCTGCCGAGAAGTCGATGAACTTGTCGAAGGGGTTAGGTCCTGCCTTGCAGCCCGCTGCGGAGGCGAAGTTGATTTGCGTGGGCGCTAAGTACGTGCCGCTTACGGCGTTGACCGTATAGCCCACGGGGCTGGCGGTCTGTGCCACGGTGGTCTCGCCGCGCAGCAGTTCCATGCGCAGGGCTTCGGCCATGTCGCCGCCGATGCTGAGGTAGAAGCGTCCGTCGGGAGCGGCAGTTGCAATGCCGCGCAGTTCGTTGCCCGCGTAAGCGGCGAGGCGGTCGCCCGGTTCAAGATCGATGCCCGTCACCTGTGCCACCATTGTCATGCTGCTTGCATAGGGGTTGCGGAACGTTTCGGCAACCTCCGTGCCGCGCATCTGCTGCGGCGAGGCGAGGGCATACGAACCGTTGGTTTGCAGCACGGGATAGGTGAATGAGGCAGGCGTGGCTGCGGTGCGCTTCATCATGTAGCCCTCGCCGGCTTTGAGGTAGGAGAGGTTGCCGCGCCAGAGGCGGTGGCCTGCGCCATCGTCGGAGAAGATGGCAAACTCGTTTTGCGACTTAATAATGTCGCCGTCGGCGGCTTCGTCGTAGTAGTCGGCGAGTGCCTCGCTAATCGGCAGGTTGACAATGGGCGTGAAGCCGATGCCGTTCCAACCGGGCAGCAGGTTGATGGTACATTCGTCGGTCTGTTGCAGCAAGAGGCCCGAGATGCGCATAGTTTGCGGCGTTCTCACCTTTATTTTGAAGAGGTGCTTGTTGTCCACGGGGATCTTTAGATCTTCTTCTTCTTTGTATGTAACTCTATCACCCTTTATGCAAGTGACAGCCTTGCCTATATTGAAATCCAATACGGTGTTTCTGTTCTCGGGCAGGAGGAGTTTAATAACGTCGCCTAAGGTGTAGCTCTTGGTCTTGGATGGGCTCTTCACGGCGAAGGATACCCAGTTGCAGCCCGCGTGCAGCTGTATGCTCTGCTGCAAGATGTCGCCGCCCTCGATGATAAGGGGATTTTGCAGTGTGCCGTGGAGGGCGTTGGCGGCAAACTTAAACACCGTGCCGGGCTTGCCGTCCTCGGTGAGCATGGCCTGATAGATAGCACCCGTGCCCGAGTCCCAAATGTAGAAGGTAAGGTTTTCTGCCGTTCCTGACGTGCCGTAGACGGTGAGGAACACGTGGCTGTCGCCCGTCACGTTGTCCACTGAGTTGTGGGCCACGCCGATACATTCCTTTCCGCAGAACACGCCCACCATATCGTCGGGGTCGGTAGAGATTTTGCCGTTGATGCGGATTTGCCCGCAAATGTTCATGGAATTTTCGCTTTTGTCCATATTAACCGACCAGTCGGGACGGATGGGGTTCACCTTGATGGTGAGGGCGAGCGGCTCAGCCACGCCGTTGTCGTTCACGAGATAGATCACCTCGTCGTAGGTGCCGGGGTTGATGCTCTGGTTGATGGAGAACGAGATGTCTTGCGAGCCGAGCGCGGTCACGTTGCCCTCAATCGGGGTCACGGTGAGCCAGTCGGGCATACCCTCGATGGTGTAGTGACGGCGCTTGCCGCCCTTGTTGTGGATAGTGGTGGTGAACTGCATGTATTCCTTCCATTCGTAGTCGAACTCCTGCTTGATTTGGTTGTTCTCCCATTTCAGGTCGTTGCGGTTCACGTAAACCCACATCATCACGGGACTGGCCATTTCGTTGCCGTTGAGGTCGGTCACGTCCTTCACGGTCACGTAGACCGTGGTGCCTTCGATTTCCTTGTCGGGCACGTCGAGGTTCACGATGAGCTGGTCGTTCTTGGCGGCGTAGCTGAACTTCACGTTCTCTTTCAGACCGAGGTCGCGCATCGGCGCGAAGTCCTTCTTGTCGGCCAGCATGGAGACATCGCCGATGATAAGCGTGTCCACGCGGCTGGTGTAGTTGCCGAAGTCGTCCTTGTAGCGCTTGGCACTGAGCGGCGTGAAGTTGAGTTTATAGGTGTTGTCCATCTGCTTCTCGCTGCGGCTGAACGGCAGCCATGCCACGAGTGCCATTTCGTCGCCGTTGGGGTTCACGTTGTAGATGTCATTGATCACCGTAGGCGGCAGGGCGGCAGACCACAGCATCACGTCGTCGATGTTGCCTTCGAAGCGGTCGGTCACGTTGTCGGTGAAGCCGCCCTCTTCTGCCTCGACGAGGGTGTGGCAGGCACCGATGTAGGTGCGCGGCGAGCTGAAGCCTCCGAGCGAGTCGACCGCGAAGGTGGTCATCAGGGCGTTGTCCACAAAGATATTCACAAGGTTGCGCGGACGGTTCACGGTGAGGGCGTAGTGGTGCCACTGCCCGTCGCTGTAATCGCGGTCGATGCGTGCCTCTCGCTTGCCGGAACGGTAAACGGGACGACCGTTTTCGAGACCGATGTAGAACTTATTCTCCGCGTTTGTATCGGTGCTGTCCGCGCGACCGTTGCAGAGAAGTGCCATCGTGTCGCGGCGTGCTGTCTTGAACCAGAAGGAGAGCGTGTAGTCCTGCGTTGCGGTGCGGCTGAAATACCGCTCGTCGAGGTGGATGCCGTCGGCGGTGCCGTCGAGTTTCGCGCTCATGCCCTTAGGCAGCGTCCACGAGGCGGCGTTGAGCAGGGCCGTTGCGCCCTGACCCTTGTCGTGGAGCGTGGTGCCCGTGCCTTCGTTCATCGGATAGCAGTCCACCAGTCCGGCTTCGTAGCCGCTGAGGCGCTTGAAGCTCATCTGATTCAGCTCTGCCGGTCCGAGCACCTTGTTCCACAGGCGTGCTTCGAGCATATTGCCCACATAGGCATCGCCCATTTCCTTGCCCGTCGGGTCGGCCGCGCCGAAGCACAGGCGACCCGTCTGCTTGTAGTCGGGAATGGTGTCGAGGTTGGCGGCAAGCTGCTTGTTGCCTTGGTAGAGCTTGAGGCGGTGCGTGCCGGCATCGTAGGTGGCGGCCAGCTGCGTGAAGCCCTTGAAGAGCAGTTGCTCATTGGAGGTGACGATCGCGGTGTCTTTGCCCAAAACCATGGCTTGCAGGCGGTTGTCGCCGGTGAGGCGCAGTGCGAAGTGCCCGTCATCGCCCGTGTGGCTGAAGAGCGTCATGTCGCGGTGCGTAGCCTCGGGATAGGCCAGCAGCTCGATGGTGAAGTCCTTGTTGGAGAGGTTGCGCTTCACGTTGGTAGCGGCGTAGGTGCTGCCGTCGAAGTGGAGTGAGGTGCTCTGCGTGATTTCGCTGCTGTTGAGATAGCCCGTCACGTCGAAGTTGTTCACCTTGCTCAGATAGTTGCCGGCGATGTCTTCGCTGAATATAATCTTGATGTCGTCGGTTGCCGTAAGCACGCCGTTGGCGGGCTGCGTGTTACCGAAGGGTGCGGGGCGGCGCGTATCCTTCACACCCGAGAGGACAGGCGTGGACGAGGTGACGAAGCCCGTGCCGTAGCGGCAGTAGGTCACGGCGCGGAGGTCGTAGAGCTGCTCCGTGGGGTCGGTCTCGCCGAAGAAGCGCGCGCTGATGTAGCCGTTCGTGCCGAGCATCTCCTTCGTGCCGCCGGCAGCGGCGTAGAGCGTGGAGTCGGCGTAGTAGCTGCAAATGTTCACCCAGTCCTTCTCGGGCTTGTTGGTGAGTTTGTATTGCAGTTCGATGTGGTCGAAACCGCGCTGGTTGACGTTATACTTGTCAATGCGCACGGGCAGGTAATAGCGTCCGTCTTCCTGCGGCGACTCGGTGTTCATCACCCACTTGTTTTCCGGCGTAGTGATATTGATTTCGCCCGCCGAAGGCACAAAGTGTGCGGAGATTGTGGCCTTGCTGTTCACCGTGGGATCGCAGCCCGATATTACTTGCAGTGTGAGGTCGTCGTAGTCAAAGTCCTGCCCTGCCCAAACTTCAAGCGTGCGGTAGGAAGCCTGTCCGGCAGGTATCACCATGGGATAGCCATCAGTAATAGCTTCGCCGTCAATCAGCACTTTTGCGCCCTTGGGGTTGTTGGAGAGATAGAGGTTGAAGCCCACTTGGTTCGGGTCGGGCACTTCCGCCTCGTTGGTGAAGCGCAGGTTGAAGATGGCAGGTTTGTCGATTGGCACATTGCTCACGCTGCGTTGCTCCACGTGGATTACGGGTTTCTCGATTTGCTTGGTGCGCTCGTTGATGACTCTCGTACTATTGTAATAGACGGGTTTGTACTCATCTTCATACGGGCAGCAGGTAGCGCCGCCGAGCGTGCGGAAGACGATGCCGGAGTAATATTTGGTCTTTTCATCGATAAAGCCCATGCCGAGGTTGTTGCTGCAATCGCCTTTTACAGAATTCACAAGTTCGTAAAACTTAGAACCGTCGATTGCCCAACCATTCTTCACAAAACTTTGAAGAGTGTCTTTCTCAACAGGCACGCGTAGCACATCAACGGAAAGATTGGCACGCCTGTGCGCACTCAAGGTGTAGCTAATGCTGCGTTGGCGAGATTCGCTATAACCGCCATTGGCGGGATCTCCAAAACTTAACGAAACTACAGGGTAGAATTTAATCTTAATTTCACTTCCTAAGAATTTCAACTCTACGAATTTTTCTTTCCCAGTATCAGGGTCTTTTGCAATCATCCCTTCTGTATGGGGCTTAAAAAACCTAGAAAAACTCTCTTGATAAGAAGTCGGCAAAATGATATACCTTGAATAACTTATGTCTGCCTGATAAGTTTCGGAATTGCTAATCGGGGCTTCGCCACTGAATGAATATGTATTTATACGCTCTGTGGCTTCTATTTTCTCTTTTTCGTTTTGAGCCAAGAAACCCAACCATGTTTCAATATAGGTGTTGTATTTATAAACCATATCTTCAAACAGGGGCGATTCACTACTTGCCCGGGTTGGAGCAATGATCTTATAGCTCATTGTGTCGCAATCGGTATTGAACGCCACACGTTCTAACAAGCCGTTTTCATATTTTACGTTGAACGTGCCAAAATCCCGGTCATCTGCAGGTACCGTGCTCCAATAGACTGGCTTCCCAGTAGCATCAGCCTGTTTCTTGGCTTCTTCTTCTGTGCCAGTGAAGAGCAAGGCATTGCGCGCTTTCAGCAAATTAGGTAGGAGGGTCTTTTCAATGTACCAACCGGTATATACAAAGTCCGATGCAAAGATTGTGCTTATGTCCCAGCTTTCATCGCTCACTAAATAGTAGTTCTCGTTATCTTTCGTGGTCTTCTGGATTACCTTAAGCAGTTTGCCCTTTTCGCTGCCTAAAAGTTGCTGATACATCTTTTCGTTGATGACACGCACCGTATTTACCGTGCTTAACTGCACATTCTGAGTCGCGCCGATATATACATCTGCATCTTTGCCAACCATACTACTGGCACTGCTGGTGGAAATGTCAGTAGAGGTGGTCACTTTATACGATGACGTGTTATCCTGGTGATAACCAAATGTAAACGTAAAGTTTTCCGTATCTGTCGTATGTTTCGAATAATTATTACCCACCTCGACACCGCCTGCAACAGTGCCGCTATACATATCCAAACCTTCTCCGAGACTAAAGTCTAAATGAAATCCGACTTTTACATCATAGGTCTGTTTTGTGCTGTATGTATAGGTAGCCCCTTGCTTAAGAGTGGATTTACTGCCAGAGCCGGGAGGGTCGCGCAGAATGTCGAAGAGGCAGATAGGACCGCCCGTCGTGATGACTTTTGCCCCACTTTCCTTAGGACGTGCGCCCAGTACGAAAGCGTTGAGCACGTCCGACTCGACCACGCGGTTGTCTATCGTGGTGGAGGCGGTGTAGCTGCGCAATGCGTCGGTGCCCGTCTGCGTGAAGGTGACGTTGCTTACGTTGACCTGCACCTTACGCTTGCCGAGACTGTCGAGCTGGTAAACCTCGTCCTTGTTTTCGGAGACAAAGCCGTTGTGCACTTTTACGGTTGCCCCTGCCAGCGGGCTGCGCGAGAGGGTGCCGTATACATCATTATTATAATAGTAGTCCTCGTGCGCCGAGAGTTCAAAGGCGTAGAAGTTGCCGACCTTGAACACCGGGTAACCGAAGGTGTAGGTCTTTGCCGAACTGTCGTAGAGCGGCACGTCTGCCACATCGCCTGCCAAGTTCTTGGCTGTGTAGTTGCGTGCGCCGAAATAGTCGCCGTTGTCGGTATTGATTTGCTTGAAGCTGATTTTAGCTTCGCTGCGATAGATGCGGTCGTAGAGGGCGTTGTAGCTGACGGTGTCGGTCAGGGTGTCTTTATCTGCCACGTAGGTTGCCGTGGAGTCTACCAGTGTAAGGGCGTTGGTGAGGTCGAGGGTCTCGCCCACCTTGCCCTCTTGGAAGAGCGTGGTGTAGCCTTCGGCGGAAGCTTCCACCACCTTGTATTGCACGGGATAGAGTTCGGCGATGTATTCGCCCGTCTGCTCGTTGGGGCGAATGATGATGCGGTGGCGCTCATAGTCTACGGTGTTGCTGTAAGCCGCGTTGAGGTGGGTGAACTCCTTGTGGCGCGTGCGCACCTCGTCGTCCAGTTGGTCTTTCACAATCCAAGAGGTGTTGTCGCCTTCGAGCTGGAGCACGAGGCGTAGGCTGTCGCCGAGGTTGTTGGTCGAGAGGGAGCGGCCGAGGGGTTTGCCGCCTTCGGTCATGCCGCCAACCATACGACCCATGAGTTTTACCTTGGTCTCGTCCCAGAAGCGCACCTCATAGACGGGACGCTCGAAGTTGTAGTATTTGTCGCCCTCCTCGTCGAGCAGGTAACCGTCGTTCATAAAGGTGTGACCGTCCTTAACGACCTGTACGGTGTTTACGCCCCGCGGCACGTAAAACTCAAACTCGCCCTGTTCGTTGGTGGTAACGGCCTTGCCGTTGTGCTGCAATTCGCTTCCGTTGATGAGGAAGCTGGCTTGGCGCACGGGAATGCTCGAACCTTCATAGAGCACCGTACCGCTCAACATATAATAAGAGGTGAGGTCAAAGTTGTAGTTGTGCTTCTCGAAGTTCTTACCGTCGAAAGAAACGCTAAGTCCACCTTCAGGCGAGAACTTCTGCCCCGTGGCCGACTGTGGCGTGAGGGTGTATGTGGTTTCGCCTTGGACGGGCAGGCCGTTGATGCGGTAGTAACCCGTCTCGTTGGTGAGGACTTTGTACCAAAGTTTGTCCTTCCCTAATCCGTTTTCTGATGCCACACCACCTTGCAACTCTACCTCTTCGCAGTTATAATAAGTTTTACCGTCTATTACTTGCGTGCCCATATCGGTACGCCTGCGATATACGATACCGTCCATATGCTGCACATCATATTCGTCGTGCTTGGTATAGTCGGCTATGCACTTGCTCAAGGGATTGCTGGCACTGAAATCGTGTTCGTCGAAACGCCAGTAAAGCATCAACCCATTCTCTGATCCGCCAAGGATGCGCGAATAGTTCTGCTTGATTTCCGAAGGCGAAAGTGCCCTGTTCCACAGGCGTACATCATCATACACGCACCTGCCGTGCATCAGATAATTATCTAATGCAATGAGTTGTCGATTGTTGAGGAATGTTGCTTCGCCACCAAGCTCCAGATAGGCCGGCTGACCAGTGCCAGCGGGCTTCACCGTGCTCTTCATCAATGCATTGATCTCACCATTTAGATAAATCTTAATACTATCGGTACCTGCATCGTATGTTGCCGTAAGATGATAGAAAGTTTTGGAAAATATATCTTCTCGCGCAGATGCCAAAACAGATTCCCCTTCGCTGCCGCGCACTTTGAAAGATTTACTATATCTAAAGGTGTTGTACCATTCATGAGGTTGAAGTTGCAACTTATAATCTCCGAAGCGAAAGAGTGTTATCTCGTTTCTAATATCTTGCGGCTTCACCCACATTTGAACCGTGAAACTCTGGGGTTGGGGCGTTGTGCTTTCGCTGGCTACATAGTAGGATGTTGCATAAGGCCCGGTACCGTCAAAGATGGCAACTTTATTATCACCAACCAGAGACTCTCCATTCACGATGACTTCCACATTTGGCACGCCGTTGCCGTCGGGGAAGCGGACATAACCATCCACGGTGCCCCATGTGCTAGTGTAGCCTAATGCTGATTCGCTGACGTTTTCCTTGGGCAAGCCGGCACATTGATAGTGTGCCTTGACGCGGTACTCGTAAGTCACGTAGGGGGAAACGCGCGTATCGGTATAGAACTGCACGGACAGATTTGTGGCAATGGTTTGCCACGGCTCCGAACCGTCGTCGGTATAAGTGCGGCGTTCTATGGAATAGTTGTCCACATCGCCGCCGTCGGTTTCCCATTTCAGGTTGATTTTGTCTGAATAATAACCGCGCGTGACATTGAATTTAGTCAGTTTGCCTGCCGTGTCGAAATATAGATAATCGTTGACCGTGCCATATCGGTAATTCACTTTCACGACGCTGTCGGCGGGCATGTCGAGTTTGTAGCCGGGAATTGGCACAAGACGCAGGTTGAAGTGGTCGTATTTCAGGCACGGCTGCAGCACATTTACGGGGAAAGTGGCAGAAGGAGTGCCCATTTTAAGCAATTGCTCGTTGCTGATGTCAATCCTAAAGAATTGCTGCATTTGGTTGCCGCCCTGTTCGTAAACGCCATCGTATTCCAGCACCCATTTAGTCACATCGGGCTTCCAAATATAGTCGATGTCGCCCGCGGGAGCGGCGGGAGGAGCGGTAAGGGACAGCAACGCCCTGCGGCTGGTTTCCCAATCGGAGGCCTTTTCAAGCAACGGCGCGGAGGCCGCCCCGACTGTTCCATAGCAATACCGCACGGCGACGGAGTCGGTTTTCCAGCAGCGGTCGTCCCATATCTGAGAAGTGGAGCGTGTAATGCGGTAATACACCTTCGTGCCTGCGCCCTGATAGTTTTGGAGCAGCACCTCTGAGGAGTCTTTGAGCGTATAGTCCGCCTTGCCTTCTTCTATCATAATCAGGCCGACTGGAGACGTTTCCTTGAAATTAGGGGTAAAGGAGCGCTCCACTTCTATCATGTCGTATGACTCTAACAAGTCCCTTTTGTTACTGCCGTCTAAATGAACAGACAGGTTTACAGAGCCCTTGCCATCCTTTGCCATCGCCGGGTGTGCATTGAAACTTATCTGCCGGTACGCAGGGATATAGGGTAAAGGCAGGGTTTCGGTAGTCCTTGTCTGATTGCCGTCGGCCACATATTTGCCTGAAAGCTTGAAGTTATAATATTCCTTGCTCGCATCAAGATAAATCTCGCCAATGCGATCCTTTGAAGCAATGCCCGGTATTGTTTTCTCCACCCTATTCCCACCGAGGCTATCGGCGTCGTATGAATAGGTCAAATCGCCGGTGAGCTCCTTTGTAGTATAAAAGCGTACAACCGATTGGTTCGGCTTCGTGGGGTCGGTAGAAATTGTAGGATCCAATAAAGAAATCACTTCACTGGCCTCTGCAATGCTTATGCTGGAAAAAGAAATC
>SFFY01000025.1 GCA_004556745.1 Bacteroidales bacterium
CGTAGATAGGAGGCAGGTGTAAAGACGGTGACGTCAAAGCCGAGCCTTACTAATAGCCCGAAACTTGCGCGCTTAAGAGAGAGGCGCGTGCTGGAAGTGCGTAGCTTGTTGAGCGATCGTGAGAAGAAAATCAGCTGTACAGATATGTCAACGTTATTATGGCGGTTATAGCGTCGGGGTTCCACCTCTTCCCATTCCGAACAGAGAAGTTAAGCCCGTCTGCGCCGATGGTACTGCAGACCCGCGGGAGAGTAGGTCGCCGCCAGCTTTTAGATGAAAGAACCTGCATTTGTAATGAAATACGGATGCAGGTTCTTTATTTTGCGTCTTATTCAAACATAATAAAAATCCCGACAGAAACCTGCCGGGATTTTCTTTAATCTAAACTTTAAATTAGTAGTTTTCGGCGTTAAGCTGGAAATAGCTTTGGGGATGAGCGCAGACGGGGCACATTTCGGGGGCTTTCTTGCCGATTACGATATGGCCGCAGTTGGCGCACTGCCAAACGCAATCGCCATAGCGAGAGAATTGCTTCTTAAATATTGTAGTAAGGTGTCGAGTCTTGTATAAATTACATATCAAGTTCTGTGCCTTGACAATATAAAAACGAGGGCGTGCCAGTTTTGACACGTCCTCGTTTTGTGATATAATATTAAACTTAGCGGATAATTTTTCGCCCTCCGACGATATAGATACCCTTGCCCGTGGGTCGGACTACGCGGCGGCCGCTCAAATCGTAGTAAATGTTTGCCTTAGCAGAAGGCGTGTCTTGGTTGTCTGTGTTCACAGAGTGAATGCCAGTGGTGACAGTTGTCTCGATGAAATTCCAGATAGATGCGCCGTAGTCTTTCGGCTTCATGATGAGTGAGGCGAAGGCGGAGGGATTGGTGTACCAGCTATATACGCCCGTGGTTTCGACAATGGCAATGCCCGTTGCGCCTTGGTCGGTAGTGAGTTGCGTCAGTGCCCAGGCGTTGCGTGCCGTGGAGGCTTGACCGTTGCCGTAAAGCGTAGAACCGTCGGCGGCGGAGGTGATGTAGGCATATCCGCCTGTGGCTTTGTTGGCAAGGCGGGCTGTGCCGTCGGCCTGTTTCTCTATGCGCCAGAGCTGTGCATCGTTGGTCTCAGTTAGTGATGCAGGTTCTACTTTGCCAGAAGAGGTGTTGGCTGTGGCGTAATTTCCAGTGAAGTAGGCGTTTTGTATGCGATAATAAATGCCTTCGGAAATCGTGTCGAGGAAAGAGGCGCGCGGCATGGCAAGGAACTGGTTGTAGAGGTCGAGGAACGACTGGTAGCAAGTTTCGTCTACCGTGCCTTTCAGTGCTTCGCGGGCGGGGAGAATAATATTTTCAGAAAGGAAATCGAGCGCTGCCTGCGAAGGTTCGCCAGCTTTCTCAGGATTTGCAGTGAGGAGCGTGATTTCGCACTTATGGCAAAGTCCTTCGAGCCATTCCTTGAAGTCGGTGACCTCTTCGATACGCCATGTGCCGGGATAGCAGAGGGCAGGTTCGTTGTAGGCGTATACCAGTCCCGTGGCGTTGGCGTGCAGGCGCTTGACGCTGCCTGTGGCAAGGGCGGAGTAGCCGGCGGTTGCCGAGATGGTGACGCTGCCAGGGATGTAACTGTACGTGCCAGAGGCAATGGAGGCGCGGTCGATACGTACGGCTGTGCCCACGCCGTCGGTAAGTTTCACTGCAGCGTTGTAAGTGGGCATTGAAATCTTATTGCCGTTCAACTTTGAGGAAAGGAAAAATCCGTTGGTGCCGTTGGGTGTGAACTGCCACAATTCTTCAGGCTCCGTCTGCGGCGTGTAGTGGAAACGCACGCCGTCGGCGGCAACGTACATCGTGGAACCGATGTATTGCTTCTTATAATAGGAAGACTGGGAAACGATGCGGTAGGTCTTTCCCTCAATGGGCTGCGTAATGTCGCCAGCCTTATAGTCCGTTATGGCCGTTTGCAGGGCTGTAACCTGTGCATCGCCGGGATTAGCCTTCGCATTTTCGTAAGCATTTTCCAAAGCATCATACAATTCGGCAGAGGGAAAACCCACGCCGCCGCGAATGCTTTGCTTCAAAATACTTTCGGCTTCCTTGAGGGCGTTCTCGGCATCGGTCAATTCAGCCGGTTCGAAGTAATGCTTGGCATAGGTATAGCCGAGGCCATCGAAGATGTCGTCGTGCGACTGCATGCGGCGGAGGAAGCCAGTCCAGTCCTTCTTTCCGTTTTCGAGCCATGCGATTTCGGAGAGTGCGAGCATGCGCGGCAGGAGCTGGTATTCAAGTTCGATGCTGTCATTAGTGGTCTCTGTCCACAGATTGCCTTGCACGCCGAGGCAGTAGTCTTCGCGTCCGCCCAGTGAGGCGAGGGGGTTGAAGTTGTAGACGGTGGGCAAATTTACTACACGGTCTTCGCTCCAACCGCCGAAGTAAGGTTCGTCGACTACTGTATTATTCTTATCAATCTGCATCATATCGAAATAAAGCGACTGGTAAGGCACAACGATACTCTTCATTCCGTGGTCGGCAGCCGTGGCGCTCTTGTTGATGCTATTCCATGCCATAATGACAGGCTTTGTCTGGTTGGCATCGTTCCAATGGCTCAAAAGTTCGTCCCATACAATGATGTCTTTGCCGTGCTTGTTCTTAAGATAGATGCCAAGTTCCTCAACGAGCCATGACTGCAACTGCTCAACGCCCGTAAGTTCCTCGTCGCTCACGCGCTTGAGGCATTCGGCATTTGTGGCCCATTGCTCTGTGGGGCATTCGTCGCCGCCGATATGGATATACGGGTAGGGGAAGATGTTGGCGATATTGTCTAATACGCATTTGAGGAAAGTGATTACCTTGTCGCTGCCCACGTTGAGCACATCGTGGGAGATGCCGCCGAGGATACGCACGGAGTAGGTCTTAGTGGAGTCGCAACTGAGGGACGGATAGGCCGTGATGGCTGCTACCATGTGGCCAGGCATATCGATTTCGGGGATAATCTCGATGTGTCGCGCCTTGGCGTAAGCCACAACCTCGCGCAACTGCTCCTGCGAGTACCACATGCCGCGGCCGTATTCCGTGTCATCGTAGAACACCGTGCCGTTGCCGGGATTAGAGAAAGAAGAGGAGCGTATGCTACCCACCTCCGTAAGCAAGGGATATTCGGGAATCTCCACGCGCCAGCCTTGGTCGTCGGTGAGGTGCCAGTGCAGGCGGTTGAGTTTGTATAGCGACATGATGTCGAGCACGCGCTTCACCTCCTCAACGGAGAAGAAGTGGCGGGCGCAGTCGAGCATGAAACCACGATGGCCGAGCAGGGGGGCGTCCTCAATTCTGATGAAAGGCAACGTCCATTCCACGCCGGCATTATCGGCAGCCTGCTTGAAAAAGGCACGCGGCAAGAGTTGTCGCAATGTGTTCAAACCATAGAAGAAACCCGCGGAAGAGGCGGCGCGGAGGCTGACACCTGCATCGGAGACTTCGAGCGCATAACCTTCTGCCGACAGCGAGGCATCGGCTATGAGGCAGATGTTAGACGCAGGAACTTGCGCCGTGCTTTGAGTGACATTCAGCGCAATGCCCGAAGCTGCTTTAAGCTGCGCGGCAAAACTTTCGGCATGTGCCTTCGCTTCGTCATCGGGGTATGTAATTGCCGTGAGCGTGCGTACATCGAAAGTGCCGTCCTTCGTCACCTGCATAGAGGCGGGCATGGGAATGAGGGCATATTTGCTTGCGCTCTCGTATTCCGTTTTTGAAACAAAGCGAATGGCGTTGTTCTGGTCGCCCACGTTCCAAAGACCTGCGCCTCGGTTGTCGGAGGGCCCGCCCCAAAGGTTAATGGCAAACGATGTGTTGCCGGCGGGCACTACCTCAAAGCCGTCGGAATAGCCCGATGCCGAGCAGGCAACGATTTTGAACAAAGTCTTACCCGTAGGCGCAGCGGCTGCCATCAGTTTGTTTTCCTTAGCCCCGGCCGTGGTATAAAGTTTTAGACCGTTTTTACTAGTAAACTCATAGCCGGAGGTAGCATCGCCCGTCAGTTTGAACCACTCGCTGTCAACGCCCGTGGGCTGATTGACTGTGATTTCACCGCCGGCGGCAGAGGCATTGATAACTTTTCCGCCGTTCATAAACTGAATGAAGTACCACACCTCGTTCTCGCTGGTGCTGACCGTAGGCAAAGTGCCTGCCGCCGCATAGAGCAATGCGGCAGAGAAAGCCACAAATAAAGATGCTAATTGTTTTCTCATTGGTATATTGATTTTTGGTTGATAAATTATCACTCTTATTACTCGTGCAACAAATCTTCGATGTCTTGTTCAGAAAGGCCAGTGGCGCGTTGAATGTCGGCAACAGGCAAACCCATTGCATGTAAATTCTTGACAAATGATTTTTGGGCTTCAGCAATACCTTCTGCGCGTCCTTCTGCACGCCCTTCTGCACGCCCTTCTGCACGTCCTTCTGCACGTCCTTCTGCACGTCCTTTTGCGCGTCCTTCTTTAAGTCCCTCTGCGCGTCCTTCTTCTATGCCTTCCATTTTAGCAGTGTCCAGCACATCGTTTTGCACCATAATATCGTCCATGTGCGAGTCGTAGGCACGGCGGTCTTTGTCGTCCATAGTCATATAGAGCAGGCGTTCGCGTGCTTCGCGTAGGCCAGGTGTCGTGGTGTTGTCCTTAATTCGGTTGTTTTTGAGATAGTCGAGCCATTCTTCGAGCGGTGTTTTGGCAATGTCGTTGAACTCGTTGACGCGTATGATGTAATATTCGGGAAAAACGCTCTCGGGTGCGCAAAGCATGATTTCGTTTCTCTCTTTTGTATTGACTTTCAACTGGTCGCCGGTATGCACGCCTGTGAAGACCGTGCGCCCATGATAGAGATAGTCCTTGCCCTGGCCGAGGTCGAAGTACAGGATATTGATAGAATAGACTTTCTTTACATTGTCGTATTTGTCGCCTATCTGGATATGCTCCGTGATGGCTTTCGACACGCCGTAGAGCATGCGTTGCAGGTAATACAGTTGGCGTGTGAGTTGCACCTCCACGATGATAATCTCGCCTTTGCTGTTGATGGCCTTGATGTCTACGCGGTTGAACTTGTCAGATGCGCTTTCCTGGTTGCCTTCGCTTTCCAAGATTTCGGATATCGTGATTTTCTCGCCGAGCAACACGGTTATCAACCCTTCGAGCACGGCGAAGTTCGCCTTGTCGCGCAGCATACGCTTCACGGCCCAGTCAAAACGGATGTATTTATTGTTTACCTCCATTGCTGCTTATTTTATAAAAACTTTCTTACTCTCTTTGCTTTGCTTGATGATATACACACCGGGAGCGAGACCTTTTTTAGATGTTTCCCTCAGCCTGCCGTCGATGGTGTAGACTTTGCGCGGCTGCTGGCCTGTGGTTGTCTCCGCAGCGGCAATGCCCGTGAGCGAGGGGTCAATGAAACTGAAAGAAATCACGCCGTCGGTCTCGGCAATGTTGTAGATGGGTTGCGACAGGCCGCTGCCCGTGTAAACCGTAGTGGCGGGCGTGGTGTCGTCGGTGAGCGAGGTGTTGCCCGTCGTACCGGGGTAGAGGTTGGGGGCTACGCGTTGCCATTCGGCAGATTTGAGCGGTGTGTCGTAGATGATGTTGTCGGCAGGCACGATGTTGAACAGGGCTTTGCCCACGGTGTTGTTCACCGTGTTGGCACTCCAGCGGTTGGCATTGAAAGCCACATGCCATACCAGCATGCCCGTGCCCATGAAGCTGGGAAACCATGTGTTGGCCTGACGGTTTTCGAGCAGATAATATTCGTTTTTGTCTGAAGGGTTTTTGATGCAATAGGCCGTAGCGCCGAGGTCTTCGCTGCCGAACGGATAGAGCCGTGCGAAAGTTGCCTCCGTAAGTTCCTCGACATTGAGCCACCCCATCACGCTGCGTTCGTAAGCATTGTAGCCGATAGGGGCATAGCCGTCGTAGAGGTATTGCCCGTAGTCCATAATCGACCAAACGCAGGGCGTGAGGATTTTTGCGGCATCGGTTTCGCTTCTGCCAGTGTAATAGAAGTCGGGCAGGTTGAGGGCATGACCGATTTCGTGGATAAAGACACCCATGCCGTCGAATTGCTGGCCTTTCACCACGATGTTTCCGCTTTCGTCTTTCTTATACGACTGCAACATCTCGTTGCCCATGAAATATGACTTTACATTGATACCCGTTGAGGTAGTGAAGGGGCGATACTTGTTGTAGTGCGCCCAGAGGTAGTCTTCGCAGCCGTCTTCGTAGGCGGAATGCTCGCCCGGGCCGGCATACATCAGGCTCACGAGGGGCAGGTTATTGCCGGTGGCATATTGTGAGAAATCCACGCCTTGTGCAATGGCTTTCTCCACCACTTCGCTCACAATCTTATAGGAATTGGGGTCTACCGAGTTGTTGCTGCCATTTGCACCATAATAGGCATAATTGTTGTCGGTCGTCACGCGGGCCACGATGTCGAACTTCGGCGAGAAAAGACCGTTGCTCTGGTCTGTGAAGTAGTCGCTTACGCTACCGTGGCAAAGGCTTTCGTCCTTATAGCCTTTTTCGTTGAAGAAGCGCGACACTTTCTCGTCGGTCGTCGTTTCCATAAACTTGCGGTCGGGAAATTCCACGAGTATTATGGGAATAGTCGGCGTGCCGATGCTGCTCAGCGTGCCGCCAGCCGATTCGCCGTAAGTGCCCAGTCCATCTCCGCCGCCTATGCTGCGCGAGGCAATGTTTTGCTGTGGGGCAAACAGAGCGGTGAGGTGAGAATAAGCTTTTGCAACCGTGCAGTCGGCATTTTTTAGCCATGAAATTTCTTCCTGACTGCGTTCGTTTGCCTCGTGGGCCAAGAGCTCGGAGGCTTCAAGACCTTCGGCGGTTAGCTGAGCATAGCAGAAACGGCCTTGCGCGTCTTTCGAAATCACCGTGCCGTCGGCAAGGGTGTAGAAACAGAAGCAATGGTTGCCTTGCTTGGTTACAGTGATGCTTTTCCCGTCGGCTTGCTTCACAGTGATGAGGCGCTGCAACGGACGTGTAGCCTGTGCGGCGAATGTGCCTATGGCAAATGCGATGAGGAGTAATGTCTTTTTCATTATATATATTATTATTTTGTCTTATTGTTTTATGCTTACAGTGATAGAGGCTTCGCTCACGGCCACAACTACAATGGGCGTACCCGGGTCGATAAAGTCGCCGGAGGATTTCACTTCCACCTGCTTGCCGTTTATCATGGCGTTGCCCACCAGCGCGAGGCGCGTAAGGGCTTTGCCTTCCTCGCCCACTTTCACAGAGAGTTGCTCGCTGGTGGCGTTGGTCGAATTGATACTGCTTTTCAGAGCCATGCGGTCTATGGCTTTCGACCGCATCACGAGATATAGGCTCACGCCGAACAGCAGAATGGCAAGTGCCGCCGCGCCCAGTGCAGGCATCAGTCCGTAGTTGATGTAAATCACAGCCACATCGGCTATGCCGCATATTATGGCCGCGCTGCCTGCCAACCCGAACCCGGGTATGACGAACACTTCGAGCAAACCAAGAAGCAGGGCAAAGAAACTCAATAGAATAATCAGTAAAGTAGTAGACATCTTGTTTTTTGTAAATGATGAATAATGAAAAAACTCAATATGCCGCCCTGTATTTCCCCTCGTCCTTATCTTCGAGCATCGAGAGATAAGAGGCGTAGCGCGAGGGGGCGAGCCTCATGCTTTCTATGGCTTCCAGCACGGCGCAGCCGGGCTCGTGCGTATGCGTGCAGTTGTTGAAGCGGCAGTCGCGGGAAAGGGCGAAAATGTCCCGGAAATAATGCGCCACCTCTTCGCGCTCCATGTCAAACGTACCGAATCCCTTGATGCCCGGCACGTCGATGAGCGCGCCGCCGTCCGGCAGTTCATACAGTTCGCTGAACGTCGTGGTGTGCATGCCCGTGCCGTGCGCCTCGGATATTTCTGCCGTGCGGGCGTTCGCCTCCGGCACGAAATGGTTGAGCAGCGTGGATTTTCCCACGCCAGAGTTGCCCGCGAGCAGCGTTGTCTTGCCCTGCAATGCCTCGCCCAGTTCGTCCAGTCCCTTGCCCGTAATGGCAGAGATGACGTGGCAGGGATAGCCTATTCCCGAATAAAGTGCCACCCAATAGTCGCGCGTGGCGCGTTCGTCCTCACTCTGTAGTTCGTCATCTTTGTTGAGTGCCAGCACAACCGGCACGCGATAGGCTTCTGCCGAAGCGAGGAAGCGGTCGATGAACGTGGTGCTCGTTTCAGGCCGCGCTACGGTAGCCACCAGTAAGGCCTGGTCGATGTTGGCCGCGAGGATATGGCTCTGCTTCGAGAGGTTGGAGGCCTTGCGGATAATGTAGTTGCGGCGGTCGTCGATACCGCATATAAAGGCCGTTTCGCTTTCGGCCGCCATGTTGAGGGTCACGCCGTCGCCCACGGCCACGGGATTTGTGGAGCGTATGCCTTTCAGGCGGAAGTTGCCTTTCACCTTGCAGGGCACGCTGCGCCCGTCGTCGGTGCGCACTAAGTAGTGGCTGCCCGTGTTGCGTATCACGATGCCGTGGAGCATTTTTGTCTTGTTTACCGTTAACTCGTTTACTTGTTAACTTGTTTACTCGTTAACTTATTTACTCGTTTACTACTTGCAGACTCGTTTACTAAAATGTGGCATAAGGCGCAAACAATGCCTGCGACGAAAAAAATCTTTGTTCTCGCCACAAGCATCGTTTGCGCTGCTTTATTATTGTTGGTTAAGACGTAATCGAGAGAGAGCAATCAAACAGTCATGATTTCCTTGTTCTTGGCTGCCAGCAGTTCCTCCACCTTCTTGATCATCTTGTCGTGGATTTTCTGCAAGTCGGCCTCTGCGTCTTTCTCTACGTCCTCCGAAAGGCCGTCCTTGATGGCCTTCTTGAGTTTTTCGATACCGTCGCGGCGAGCGTTGCGAATGGCCACTTTCGACTCTTCTGCCTCCTTGCTGCACTGCTTGGCCAACTGCTTGCGGCGTTCCTCCGTGAGGGGCGGAATGCCGAGGCGGATAATTTCGCCGTTGTTTTCGGGCATGATGCCGATAGTAGAGTCGATGATGGCCTTTTCAATCACCTTAAACATCGACTTGTCCCACGGCTTGATGGCTATCGTGCGGGCATCGGGCGTGGTGATGGCGGCCACGTTGTTCACAGGCACCATTGAACCATAAGAGTTCACGCGCAGTTCGTCGAGGATATGCACGTTGGCCTTGCCGGCGCGTATGTGCGACAGGGTTTCTTCGAGGTGCATCACGCTGAGTTCCATTCTTTCCTCGCATTCGCCGAGGCATTGCTTTACGTCTAACATAATTGTTGTGGTCTTGCTATATTAAATATGTATTATATGCGATTGCAAAGATAGTGCAAGGCGAGCACAGAAGCCAAGTTTACTTGGATTATGTCAAGCCGCAGCCTATCTTCTGCAAAGATAAATATTATTCCCGATTATTCCACAACTATCTTATAAGAAACTACGTGTTAGTTGGCTTAGGAAGTAAATGATGATGGCGTTAGCTGCCTGATTTTACTGGTTTACTCGTCTGCCACACTACTTGTAAGTCTGCCGTCGCTAACAAAGCTGATGTTCGCTGCGCCTGTCTCGAAAAATTATCCCCGAGATATTTTTTCTTTTCTGCCTCAAAGTTTGGTTCTACCTTATACAACTCGCCGCCGACTATACCTTGCAGTATAGCCGGCGGCGTTTTTTTGTGCTATAATTATATCAATCCACGCTTGTGGCCGCAGTCAAATCTTCCACCTCCGCCACATCTCAGGCACGAGCAGCACGGGCGAGGTGATGAGCAGCAGCAAGAGCCAGTCGGTGAGGCAGAGCGGGGTAACGCCGAACATGCTGCCGCCGAAGGTGACGATGAGAATTTGCCCCACAAGGATGAGCGCGGCTATCAGCAGGAAACCGCGGGCGGAGGCAATGTGGGAGAGGGCGGAATGGTGGGTGGAGAAGGCGCGGGCGTTGAACATGTTCCACAGTTGGAGCAGCACGAAGATGGTGAAAAACAGGCTCTCTTCGTAGCGCGTGAGCAGCCCGCTGCCGTCATGCGCGGCAGAGAATAAGGAGGTGAGGGCGGTGACATCGAAATATCTGAAATATTCAGCCAAGGCCATCAGCAGGGCAGTGAAGAATAGTCCCGTGCCGAGCAGGCGCTTCCACATGGCGCGGGTGATGATGAAGTCATCTCGGTGGCGCGGCTGCTCGCCCATCACCTCCCGTGAGGGCGGCAGGGAGGCAAGCGCCATGGCGGCGAATGTGTCCATTATGATGTTCACCCACAGCATCTGCGTCACCGTGAGCGGCGACTGCTTGCCCGTGAACGCGCCGAGCAGCACCACGAGGCAGGCGCTCACGTTGATAGTCATCTGGAACAGGATGAACCGCTGGATATTCTTGTAGAGCGAGCGGCCCCACATCACGGCGTTGGCAATGCTGGCGAAGGAACTGTCCATAATCGTGATGTCGGACGCTTCCTTGGCCACGCCCGTGCCGTCGCCCATCGAGAGACCCACGTGGGCGGCTTTGAGGGCGGGCGCATCGTTGGTGCCGTCGCCCGTGACGGCCACCACCTGACCCTTCTTCTGCAAAGTCTCCACGAGTCGCTTCTTGTCCATCGGACGGGCGCGGGAGATGATTTTAAGGTCGAGAATGCGCTCTTCGAGTTCGGCGTCGGTGAGTGCGGCAAACTCGGGCCCCGTAATCTCGCACCGCGCGTCGTCGCCGGGCTGCCACAGACCGATTTGCCGCCCGATTTCGCGGGCGGTGCCTGGCGTGTCTCCCGTGACGATCTTGACGCTGATGCCCGCGTCGATGCAGGCTTTCACGGCATCGGGCACGTCGGGGCGCACGGGGTCGGAAATGGCGGCGAAGCCGAGGAACGTGAGGTTGCGCGCCGTGCAGCGGCCGTCGCGGAACGTTTCGCTCGTATCGTCCAAAATCTGATAGGCGAAGCCCAGCGTGCGCATGGCTTTCTGCTGATAGCCGAGGAGCATGGCGGAGAGTTGTTCCTGCGTGACGCCCGCCGCAGCGCGGCAGCAGAGGCCGAACACGATTTCGGGCGCACCCTTCAAGTACAGGATGCGCTTGCCGGGCAGCAGGGCGGAGCGCACCACGGTGCCCATATACTTGCGCTCGGTGGAGAAGGTGAGCTGTTCTTCCACGGCGGCCTTGCCGCGCAGGGTTTTGTAGTCCAGCCCGAGGCCGTGGAGCCAGAGCAGCAGCGCGCCCTCGGTGGGGTTGCCCATCACGCGCGGCTGACTGTCGTTGAGGTCAAGGAAGGCCGTGGAGTTGACGGCGATGCCCTCCGCGATGAGTTGCCCGTAGGTGCTTTTGAAGTCGACGGTGGTATTGTCGGGGAAGGGGAAGAAGCGCGTTTCGTAGATGCGCATCTGATTTTGCGTGAGCGTGCCCGTCTTGTCGGTGCAAATCACGGTGGTTGCGCCCATCGTTTCGCAGGCGTGCATCTTGCGCACGAGGCTCTGGGCTTTCAGCATACGCCGCATGCTCATGGCGAGCGAGAGCGTGACGCTCATGGGCAGCCCCTCAGGCACGGAAACGACAATCAGCGTGACGGCTATCATCACCGTCTGCAACATCTCGGAGAGGAACGGCAGCCACTCGAAGCCGGCGGCACCCATATTGAAATAATAAAGCAGCAGGCGCCCCGCCACGATGAGCGCGGCCATGGCATAGCTCACTTTCGTGATGACCGCGCTGAGGCGGTCGAGCTGGTGGTTGAGCGGCGTTTTTACAGAGTTGTCGATTTGTGCCGCCACAAACACGCGTCCGTTTTCCGTCTGGTCGCCCACGGCGGTGACGCGCATCACGCCGTGCCCGTCCACTACCGTTGTGCCGCGCAGGGCATGGTTGGTGGGGTAGGTGGCGTCTGTGTCAAAATCCTCTTCGCGCACGGACTTTTTCACCAAAGGCTCGCCCGTGAGCGTCGATTCGTTGATTTGCAGGGAAATGGCTTCGAGGAGTTCGCCGTCGGCGGGGATTTCGTTGCCCGTGTTGAGGATCACGATGTCGCCCACCACGATGTCGCGCTTCGGCACTTCGGTGATGGCGCCGTGCTTGCCGCGCACCACCTGCACGGGGTCGTCGTCGCTCACTTGGTTGAGAATATCGAAGGCGCGGTTGGCGCGGACCTCAAACCAGAAGGCGATGCCTGTGGCGAGGATAATGGCGAAGAGGATGCCGATTGGCTCGAAGAATGCGTCCAGCCCCGTTTCTCCTTGGCTGTACTCGAAGCAGGAGATGCCCACCGAGGCCAGCAAGGCGAGGAGCAAGATACGGATTATGGGGTCTTGGAACTTTTCGAGGAAGAGTTTCCATAGGGGTGTTTTCTCGGGCGGTGTCAGCACGTTTGCGCCGTGTTTGGCACGGCTTTCTTCCACTTGTTGTTCCGTAAGTCCGATACGGGGCGCGGTTTGTGACATGATTTTGTGGGTAGGTTATAAGATAATGTATAAATCGTATTGCAAATGTAGTGTTTTAATTTGGCCCGCACTGCGCTTTGAACGATAAAAGCCGTTTTGCCTTACTTTTTAGTCCACTAATTTTTTTAAAAGAGTTTATTCGCGGGCAAAACAATGTGGATTTTGAGTTTTATTCTTTTATTATCAAACACTATGGAACAACAAACTGATTTTCGCCCCTCTGTGGGCATGCAAGAATTTATGGAACAGCTTATTGCACAATTCGTGGGCGAAAACCGATATGGCACGGCCCGGAATTACCGCCGCGCCCTGCGCCGCCTCAATCTCTTTACCGAGGGGCACCGCCTGCCGCTCGATGCAGTCACGGCAGAGTGGGCGGCGGCATACGAGGCAAACCTTACGGGGCAGGGACTGACGCGCAACTCCGTGTCGTTTTACCTGCGCACGCTGCGGGCAGCCTACAATAAGGCGGTGCAGCGCGGGCTGATTGCGGCGGGCGACCCCTTCCGCAGGGTATATACCGGCGTGGAACGAACGCGCAAACGGGCGGTATCTGCCGATGTGCTCCGCACGCTCCTCGATGCCGACCTCGGCCGTCGGCGCGGTTTGGCATTTGCCCGCGACCTGTATCTGTTCAGTTTCTGCACACGGGGCATGTCGTTCGTCGACCTCGCCTTTCTGCGGCGTGCCGATGTGCGCGACGGGTGCATCTACTACACGCGCCGCAAAACCGGGCAATCGCTCGCCGTGCGCGTGGAACCGCTGGCGGCACGCCTCATGGCGCGTTATTCCCAAAAAGCCTCGCCTTACGTTTTCCCCATTCTCCGCAGCAGCGACCCGATGGAGGCGTACCGCCAATACTGCGTGGCGCTCAACTATTACAACCGCCGCCTGCACCGCCTCTCGGAACTCCTGCATCTGTCCAAACCCCTCACGTTCCACACGGCACGCCACGGCTGGGCCACCGCCGCCCGCAAAGCCGGTGCGCCCGTTTCCGAGATAAGCGAGGCACTGGGACATACGTCGGAGCGCACTACGCGCATTTACCTCGCCTCGTTTGAGGCATCGGCTATCGACCGCCTCAACCGCAGCATCTTGGCTTCGCTTAAAAATGTGCCGGGATTTTTATACAAGTAGGGGCGCTTGGGAAACGCCCGCCAAGTAAACAAGACAAGTATGTATTGCGATACAATATTTCTATGAGTAACAGGTCTCGTCTACTCGTCTACTCGTTTACTTGTCTACTCGTCTACTAATAAACGAGCGTTACAATAGCTAAGTAAAATATCTTAAATCCTATGTCAAGTTACACATTCACCGCCAGTAGAGTATCGGGCGACGGGAACGCCGTATTCCCCGATGAAATCATTATCGACGACGAAGAAGAAACCGTCACCCACCGCAAACCGAAAATCATCGGTTGCAAAGAGACGCAGATCCGTATCGGGGCCATCGCCAGCATCCACGTCGATAAGCACATCCTCTTTGCCGACATCGCCATCGAGACGCGCGGCGGCCGCGAAATTGTGGCCCGCGGCTTTACCCGCGACGATGCCGACCAAATCAAGCGGCTGCTCTCCTTCTAAGAGGGCAGCCGCGCCGCAAGAAGCCTTTGGGTTCTGGAATTATTATTTCGCTTATTCTTGGCGTACAAGTATTATTAGTTCAATATATTCCAAACATAAGAAGAAGTAAACTCGAAAATCTTTAAAAGAAAGCGAGTCGAAACAGAGAAAGGCAGAAATCTAAGTTACTATTCAGAACCAAGTGCGATTTCACAAATCCTGCTACATGATTAGGGGCAACCCTTGGGAGCAGCAGCCCCGACAATCCTGTTGAATACAGGCAAGTCTGAAACTCAGTAATTGTGGAATAGTTTAAACCCTATGCCCTTACCTCATCGGCGACGAAGAGGTAAGGGCTTTTTTTGCCACGCGCAATCAAAGTATCATATCCACGGATTGACGCCTCGCGTGCGTGTGCGTTACGCATTTTTTTTACCTCGAAAAACCCTTCAACCATTCAGCTATTGGCTCAACATGTTGATATTTAGGAGGATATTGCTGAATGGTTTGCGTCCCAAACCTTTCATTTGTGACGGGTTTGGGGTTGGAACACATTCAAAACTGCTCCGCCCTCCCTCGAATTATCAGCAAGATAATTTTTATTTTCAGCAAGATAGGTTTCACTATCCGCAAGATAATTTTTCCTGTCCTATAAGAAAGTTTTTGTTACAAAGTTTGTAACACATGTTAGAAACTTTGTAACGCATATTACAAACTTTGTAATACATATTACAAAGTTTGTAATACATGTTACAAACTTTGTAATAAACTTTCTCTGCGCAGATAGTGAAAAATATCACGGGGTTAGGAAAATTTTTCTTGCGGACATAAAAAAATATCTGCCTTAAACTGCGGAGCGTCACCGTGGCTGATGCTGCCATCAAGTCGCCGTGCTCACGACCCTCGCGAAGCGCAATCGCCGAACTTGTCAAAGCATCCGAAGCATCTGGAAGAACATAATCGTCAACCGAAGCCCCTCTAATGGCAACACCGAGTACGACCCTTCCACCAGCGGAATGTTCAGCATCTGTCCCTCGTCGCCGATGGTCTGCACCGTCCGGCACTCGTTGCCCCGAAACACATACACCGTCACGGGGTAACTCACCGTCGCCTCGTCAGCAACAGAGCCTCCCGCCCTCGTCCGCACTTGCAGCACCGAGTTCGCCATTTGCCCACTTCCGACATCCTCGATGCCATCCACGAGTCCTTTCTCACACGGCGTCAGCAGTACCGCCGCCAACGGCCAGAACAAAATCTTTCTGTTCATCGTAATTGTTTTTTTTGATGGTTATTTGGGACTATTCCCATCAAAAAGAATACAAAAGTAACGCAAAACGCCTTTTCGCACTTTTAACGCGCAAACTCCCCGTTTTTTACAAAAAAAATTGTACCTTTGTAGCTGTTATAACAATTTAAATACCTATTTATCATGGCAAGACTATGCTCGTGCTAAGTCTTACATCAATTTCCATTGGTAGGGTATGGACTTGATAGAACTGACTCCCGACTATGAGATTGCCGAATAACACTATTCTCAGAACTAACGACTACAACACCCCAGCAGAGTAATTCCCATGCCCCGCACCGCACTGACATACATCCCCGCTTCACTGCACCGCCTGAATGAAGGTGGCAGCGGGTGCGGCGCAAAGATTTACCCCCCCTAAATCCTGATTTAGACTTTCTGAAAGCCGTACCCGTGCGCGGCGTTTGCCTTGGGCATGTCCTGGTTCCAATCATGTGGAGCCAGGGCATGCCCAAGGGCGTTTTGTGCCTTTACATCAACAACAGATAATCGTTTAACATTCAAAAAAATAGAACTATTATGAAAAGATTTCTAATGCAACTGATGCTGCTGTGCGCGACTCTTCCGCTCGCGGCGCAGACCTTCTGGGACGGCACGGCGGACAAGAACCTGCCCGGCGAAGGCACCGAGGCAAGTCCCTACCTCATCAGCACGCCTGAACAACTGGCCGGACTGGCTGCCCGCGTGAACGACGACAAGGAAGACTTTGCGGGCAAGTACATCCGGCTGACGCAGGACATCTACCTGACGGAACTGGCAGAGGGTAAGGACACCCTTGACTGGGAACCCATCGGACACTCTGTCTGGAAATGGGGTGAGGAAACTGAATATGCCTACTTTCGTGGCATCTTCGATGGTGCAGGACATACCATCTATAATCTTTATTACGGCAAGGGAGCAGACTTCGGCGACGGCTTCGACCCCACTGACTTTGACACCGAGTTGAGCGACCTTGACTTTTCTGTATGGGACAAAGGTCTGTTCTGCAATGTCGATGGCGGCACCATCAAGAACTTGACACTCTCAAATGCCATGATGAGCGGCGCGAGCCATGCTGCCATGATTGCCGTTTTCCTGACGGGTAACGGCACGGTGAGCAACTGCCATGTGCAGGGCAAGATGCACGGATTGCAAGTGAGCATGGGCGGCATCGTTTCCAAAAACGAGGGTTTGGTAGAGAACTGTACGGCAGAGATAGAGACTGATGTGGCAGGGATGGGCGGCATAGTCTATGAAAACCAGACGGCGGGCATTGTCCGTGACTGCTCTGCTTCGGGCTCCATCCGTTGCACGGCAGGCGGTGCCGGTGGCATAGTGGTTACCAACAGCGGACTCATCGAGCGTTGCTCTGCCTCGGTCGATATTCAGGCGCTCTATGGCACCAATGGCGCTCAGTACAATCCCCGTAGTGCAGGCGGTTTGGTCCACACGAACAATGAAAGCGGCATCATCCGCGAGTGTTCAGCCACAGGCAACCTCTGTGCCAATGGCAATGGTCAGATAGGTGGTTTCGCCGTCTATAATTACGGTCTCATCGAGTCATCGTATGCTACGGGCAGACTTAGCGACATCACCGACAAGAATACGCTGGCAGGCTCCGTAGGCATGGCCCAGTTTGTCCGCTACAATGGTGAACTGGCTCATCATTACGGCGATAATGCCTACCCCGGCAACTGCATCAACTGCTTTACCACCAGCGTGTGCGAACTGCGACGGGACGATGACCAGAGCGAAGACTTATATATCAACAATTGCGCGGCTTTCCTCTACGAGTATAACCATGGACAGGCAGGCTTCAGAGACCCCTATCATGCCTACTCTCGTGAGATTGGTTGCTATTGGAACAAGGACGGCATACCACAGGCGGGCAGTATCAACAATCCTTACATCGGGAAGGACTGCACCATTGCATATATGCAGAGCCAAGCCTTTGTGGACGAACTGAACAAGACGGCTCGTTTCATTGGCACCAGCCAGTGGGAGTACCGTGCAGGGCAGTTGCCACGTGCCACGGGTGTATACACGAAAGATGCTTCCGACTTCTTCGATGGTGGCGACGGCTCGGAGGAGAATCCATACCTGATTGGCAACAAGGAGCAGTTGGAGAATGTTGGCTGGCTGGTGGATAATGGCTTTGACTTCTCAAAGACCTATCTGAAGCAGACGGCAGACATTGAACTGAACATGCCGATGGCGAACTGGGGACAGGAGATGCCTACCGAATGGCAACCCATTGGCGGCACGCATGAGCATAGTCAATTGGTGAGTGTGGATTATGTATTCAAAGGCAACTACGACGGAGGTTTTCATCAGGTGAAAAACATGTACATAGACAATGTGAAGGACTTTCAGGGATTTTTCGGAATCGTTGGAGACAGTACCACTATACGAAACCTTGGCGTGACCGATGCTTATGCCCATGCTACAAAGGTGGGCATTCTGGTGGGAAAGGTGGGAGCCGGCTATGGTCTTATCCAATGCTGGACTTCGGGCGATGTAGAGTCGCAGGGAGTTCCTAAGAGCGGTTATGCCCAAGCCGGAGCCATCGCTGCGGAACTGGGTCGTCCGGGACGTGTGCTCAACTGCATGTCGACAGCCAGGGTTTCGAGTGGTCACGCAGGTGCCGTTTCTCCTGATACGAGGTCGTGGGCTGGCGACTCCATCGTCAACTGCATCTATGCTGGCATCATCAGCAGCAGTGCCTATCCGCCCAGTGCTTGGTTTCAATATCAGGAGAATGCGTTCCATGACAATGACGTGACAGGCATCACCTATAATGGGCAGTACGGCAGGACGACCGCATGGCTTCAGTCGAAAGAGTGTGTGAACACGCTGAACGATGCTGTCAGCCGCTGGAACGTCTCGCATGGCGAAGACCTGCAGTTGAACTACTGGCAGTGGCAGGAGGGGCAGTATCCTCATGTGTCCCCGACAGCAGATTATCAGCCTTCCGTCACCATTACTTTCGTCAGCAACGGAGGAACGGATGTCATCAATACTGTGCTGGAAGAGGGGAGTCAAGCGACGGCTCCCGGTCGCCCTGTTCGCGAAGGTTACTACTTTGCCGGATGGTACAAGGACGAGGCTCTCACGCAGTTCTTTGACTGGCAAAACACTACGCTCACGGAGAGTCTCACGCTCTATGCGAAATGGATAGAAGACCACAGCAATGATGTGGATGTGACACCATTCAACAACAAATTCACCAAAGAATACCATATCAAGACTGTGGCGCAACTGCGAGGACTGGCACAGGTGGTGGCAGGACAATGGGATTGGAGCAACTACGACGGTACAAACCTCGACCTCACGTCCTATCAGCCTATACAATTGGTTGCACCGCGAGACTTGGAGGGCTGCACCATCTATCTCGACAACGACCTCGTGCTCAACGACACCACCGACTGGCGGTACTGGGGGCACGACTGCTATGCGGAGCCTTGGAAGCCAATAGGTATGACTGACTGGATGCCAACTGCTGGACGCAGCAAGTTCAATTGTACCTTTGATGGGCAGGGTCACACCATCAGCGGTATGTATATCGAAATGAGTGCCGTGAAAGCCTACGACTCGCAGCGCTACTACTGGGGACTCTTCGGCGACCTCGGCGAGGGTGCCGTCATCAAGAATCTCGGTATTGAAGCCTCGGTCATCAACGGAAAAGAATACGATGACATCGACCATTACATCGACCAGCACATGAATGCCGCCGGACTGTTGGCTGGTTATGCCTTTGGCTCCACGATTGAGAAATGCTATGCCCGTGGGCGCATTATAGAGGATGGTCGTCGCGACAAATTATGCCGGGACATTGGTGGTCTTATCGGCCAAAGTGATTACATGCGATACATCACCATGTCCGATTGCTATGCATTTGTCGATATGGAGGCTGACCTCTCGGGAGAACTTTATTTGACAGGCTATGGACTCATCGGTCAGAACTCGCCGCGCGGCACCATCACCAACTGCTATAGCGGAGGTCAGTCATACGGAGGTCTCTCTTCATGGAATTCTTCGATGACTGTCAAAAACAGTTATTATGACAAGGAACAGCTTACAGTAGAAAACCGCAGCACGGGCACGGCCAAGTCCACCGCCGAGATGAAGCAGCAGTCCACCTACGAGGGCTGGGACTTCGAGACAGTTTGGGGCATCAGCGCCAGCATCAACGACGGTTATCCGTTCCTGCGTCAGTTCCATCCCGACTTCAAGGAGGACGCTGTGCTGACGACGGCTCCTGCTGCCGTAGCCGGCCTCGTCTATACGGGCGAACCCTTGACGCTCGTCACATCAGGCGCTGCCGAAGGCGGTGAAGTGCAGTATGCACTCAGTGCCGACGGCGAGTTCTCGGTCACTTTGCCGACGGCAACCAATGCCGGTGACTACACCGTCTATTATAAGGTAGCGGGCGATGACAGCCACAACAGTCTGCCCATAGCCGGTCCTGTAAACGTGAGCATTGCCAAAGCTGCAGGTGTTATATCCTTTGCTACAACAAGGGTACAAAAACTGAACACAGACGCTCCGTTTATCAACGAGTTGACAATAACAGGTGATGGAACCGTAACTTACAGCTCGGGCAATGCGGCTGTGGCAACGGTGGATGCCGAAACTGGCGAAGTGACCATCAACGGCATCGGCACGACGTCCATCACCGCCCAAGTCATCGACGGCATCAATTACAGCTACACGAAGACCTCGGTGCGCTACGATCTGACTGTGACGGAAGACACGGCATTGGGCATCAGCGACTTGTCGGCAGAAAATGATGCGGAAGCCGAGAACGCGCCCATCTACGACCTCATGGGTCGCCGTCTTCAGCAGAAGCCTGCGAGAGGATATTACATCCTGGGCGGGAAGAAGTATTTCGTGAAGTAGAGACACGATAAACATTCATACATCTTATAACTTATCAATTATGCTTATCCCGCCGCAGCGCTTGTCTGCGGCGGGATTTGTTTGAAATTTTTCCACCTGCGCCTATTTTCTCCGCCAGTTGCATTTTTTTTCTCCGTTAGAGAAATTGCGTTCATAACTTATGTATGTCCGTTCATAACTTTTGAACGGCGGTTCATAACTTAACGTGAGTTCGACGCATTTCATTCAAAACAGAGTAAGCTGATTATCAAACACTCTGACGACTTGTATAGACGGTTTCTTGGGGAAGTAGCAGTAGGCGGCAATCGCCCCCAATAGGTTGGCAGCGAAGTTGCAGACAGACCTGTGTCTTGAGTGTTCCACCTGTGCGATGTTCTTGAACTCGTCGTTGACACTTTCAATAATCGCCCTCTTACGCAGCAGCACCCTGTCCGAAACGCTCATCAGAGCCCCTTTCATATTGCTCTTCAGTTTTGTGATGAGCTGAATGCCGTCCACGAAAGGCTCTGGAAAAGATTCTTGCTGATATACCCTTTGTCTGCCACGAGCTTGTCGAATGTCATCTCGAAGAATCTCTTGTTCTCCAAAGGCTTCCTGTCATCCACATCGCCAGGTGTAACCATGAAGTTCTGCAATTCGCCTCTTTCGTTACAGATGAGGTGCAGTTTGAAACCGAAAAACCATCCCATCGAGCACTTGCTTGTTGACTCTATAGGCTTGTTTTTTTGTCCTTTTCTTATAAGAAACATTAACCCAAATAGGTCTGCTTTGAAAACTTTTGAGTAGCTTTGCTGTCGCTTTGAAGGCAGCAAAGCTGCCATTATCTTTTTTGAAAAATCCTAAAAAATCTAATATTACTCTGGTGGAACATCAAGCTACTATTTATTCTTACGACGAGGCGTTTAAGGCCTCGCTCGACTATTTCGCCGGCGATGAACTCGCCGCGCGTGTGTGGGTGAACAAATATGCCATGAAGGACTCCTTCGGCAATATTTTCGAGAAGTCGCCCGCAGATATGCACCATCGCATCGCCTCTGAACTGGCACGCATCGAGCGCAAGTATCCTAACCCCGTGCCCGAAGAGGAGATTTTCGATCTCATCGACCACTTCCGCTACATCATTCCCGCAGGCAGCCCCATGACGGGCATCGGCAACGATTTCCAAATCGCCTCGCTCTCCAACTGCTTCGTGATCGGCATCGACGGCGACGCCGACTCTTACGGCGCGATTATGAAGGAAGACGAGGAGCAGGTGCAGCTCATGAAAAGGCGCGGCGGCGTGGGTCACGACCTCTCGCGCATCCGCCCCAAAGGGTCGCCCGTGAAAAACTCCGCGCTTACGTCGACGGGGCTCGTGCCGTTTATGGAGCGCTTCAGCAACTCCACGCGCGAGGTGGCGCAGGACGGACGGCGCGGCGCGCTGATGCTCAGCGTGAGCATCAAGCACCCTGACGCTGAGGCGTTTATCGACGCCAAGATGACGGAAGGCCGCGTGACGGGTGCCAACGTGAGTGTGCGCATCGACGACGAATTTATGCGCTGCGCCACGGAGGGCCAACCCTATCGCCAGCAATATCCCATCGACGCCGAAAAGCCGCAGATGGAGAAGGAAATAGATGCCGCCGCACTGTGGAAGAAAATCGTGCACAACGCTTGGAAGAGTGCAGAACCGGGCGTGCTGTTCTGGGACACGATTATCCGCGAAAGCCTGCCCGACTGCTACGCCGACCTCGGTTTTAAGACGATTTCGACAAACCCCTGCGGCGAAATTCCTCTCTGTCCCTACGACAGCTGCCGCCTGCTGGCCATCAACCTGTACTCTTACGTGAAAAATCCGTTCACGCCGGAGGCTGAGTTCGATTTCGAGCTTTTCCGCCGCCATGTGCAGTTGGCGCAGCGCCTCATGGACGACATCATCGACCTTGAGCAGGAGAAGATTGACCGCATTCTCGAAAAGATTGCCTCCGACCCGCAGAGCGATGAGGTGAAAGCCACGGAGCGCACGCTCTGGGAGAAGATACGCCGCCGCACGGGACAGGGTCGCCGCACGGGCGTGGGCATCACCGCCGAGGGCGACATGCTCGCCGCCTTAGGGTTGCGCTACGGCACGCAGGAGGCGCTCGACTTTGCGGTGGAGGTGCAGAAAACGCTGGCACTCTCGGCCTACCGCTCGTCGGTGACGATGGCGCAGGAGCGCGGCGCGTTTGAGGTGTTCGACGCAGAGCGCGAGAAAAACAATCCCTTCATGCTCCGCATCAAGGACGCCGACCCGCAGCTCTACGCCGACATGGCGCAGCACGGCCGCCGCAACATTGCCTGCCTCACCATCGCCCCCACGGGCACCACGAGCCTGATGACGCAGACCACCTCGGGCATCGAGCCGGTGTTCCTGCCCGTATATACGCGCCGCCGCAAGGTGAACCCCAACGACCCGGAGGTGCGCGTGGACTTCACGGACGAGTCGGGCGACGCCTTTGAGGAATATATCGTGTACCACCATAAGTTCCTCACCTGGATGCGTGCCAACGGCATAGACACGGAGAAGCATTACACGGCCGAGGAGATTGAGGAACTCGTGAGCCGCTCGCCTTACTATAAGGCCACCGCCAACGACGTGGACTGGCTGATGAAGGTGAAGATGCAGGGAGCAATCCAGAAATGGGTGGACCACAGCATCAGCGTGACGGTGAACCTGCCTGCCACGGTGGACGAGGAACTCGTGAACCGCCTTTACGTGGAGGCGTGGAAGTCGGGCTGCAAGGGCTGCACCATCTATCGCGACGGCTCGCGCTCGGGCGTGATGATTAGCGTGAAGAAGAAGGACGAGAAGCCCGAATTGCCCGAATGCCGTCCGCCGCAGGTGACGGAACGCCGCCCCGACGTGCTGGAATGCGACGTGGTGCGCTTCCAGAACAATAAGGACAAGTGGGTGGCATTCGTGGGTCTGCTCGACGGCGAGCCTTACGAAATCTTCACGGGCTTGCAGGACGACGACGAGGGCATCGTGCTCCCGAAGACGGTGACGAAGGGACGCATCATCAAGAAAATCAACCCCGACGGCACGAAGCGCTACGACTTCCAGTTTGAGAACAAGCGCGGATACAAGACCACCGTGGAGGGTCTCTCGGAAAAGTTCAACAAGGAATATTGGAACTACGCCAAACTCATCTCGGGCGTGCTGCGCTACCGCATGCCGCTGCAAAACGTGATCCGCCTCGTGGGTTCGCTGCAATTGGAAAGCGAGAACATCAACACGTGGAAGGTGGGTGTGAGCCGCGCCTTGAAGAAGTACATCACCGACGGCACCGTGGCGCAAGGGCAGAAGTGCCCGAACTGCGGCAAGGAAGAACTCGTGTACCAAGAGGGCTGCCTCATCTGTAAGAACTGCGGCGCCAGCCGTTGCGGATAGTATTTGGTAATTAAAAAAAACGACAACAAGGATGGCCTTTTTCGGCTGTCTTTGTTGCCGTTGTTATATAAATAAATGTCCGAAATAAAATTGACACAGGCGGCCATACGTTTGCGCCGCATGGCGTTTTATGCTTATCATGGCGTGCTGCAGCAAGAGCGTGCCGTGGGTGGGGAATATTGGGTGGACCTCACGCTCTATCCCGACGACATCAGCCTGGCAGTGCAAGACGACCGCCTCGACGGCACCATCAACTACGCCGAAGCCTACGAAATAGTGCGGCGCGAAATGGCGCAGCCCTCCGCCCTGCTTGAACACGTGGGCGGACGCATTGCCCGCAGCCTTTTTGCTGCTTTCGGTTCTTTGCAGCGCATCGAGGTGGAAGTGTGCAAAGTCAATCCGCCCATGGGCGCGGCCTGCCAAGGGGCTTCGGTGAAACTGGTGTTTGAAAGCGCTTCTTGACCCCTCTACTAAATTACATCCTATGCTCTATATATTCGACTTCGACGGCACCATTGCCGACACGGCGGCGGGCATCGTGCGCACCATGCAGGCCACGTTTCTGGAATGTGGCTATCAAGAGCCGCAACCCGAGGCTATACGCACCACAATCGGTCTGCCCCTCTCACGCGCCATTGCCCAACTCGCACACCTGCCCGAGGGCGAGGCACTCGACATCGCCACCGCCACGTATCGTCGCCTCTTTGAGTGCATTGGCACCGTGGGCGTGACGCTGTTTCCCGGCGTGCGCGAAACGTTGCAGCAGCTACATGATGCAGGGCATGTGCTGACGATTGCCACAGGGCGCGGGCACGTGTCGGCCGAGAACTTCTGCCGCGATATGGGCATCTTGCCACTCCTTTCGGACATCGTGGCAGACGAAGACGTGGTGAACAAGAAACCCCACGCCGAACCGGTGCTGGTGCTGCTCGAACGGCATGGGGCAAAACCCGGCGATGCCTTGGTGGTGGGCGACACCGACTACGACATCCTGATGGGCAAGGCGGCAGGCGTGAAAACCTGCGGCGTTACCTACGGCAACCACTCCCGCGAGCGGCTCTCGGCTGCGGGGGCTGACTTTATAATAGATGATTTTAGGGAACTTTTGTGCAAGGTGAGAGCAGAGTCCGACAAACTTGTTTGATCGGGCTATGCCGAGCCGCAGCCAAAAGTGCATTTTATATGAACTTTTAACTCTCCAATAACTTTTTCACCGCCTGTTCTTCGCCTACCACCCACAGCGTGTCGCCGCGCATTATTTTTCTTTCGGCGGTGGCGTAGGCAATCACATCGTTTTCCTCTTCAAATCCTATCACCATGCAATGGTGGCGGCTGCGAATGCCGCTGCCGCTGAGCGTGTGTCCCTCAAAAGGCGAACCGTCCTTGATGATGAGGCGGCGCACCGCGAGCCGCACACCTCCCGAGGCCTCGGCCATATCGGCGTGCACCTCGCTCTGCAAGCGTGCGGCAAAGGCGGCGATGCCCGCGTCGTCGCCGATGGCCTCGATGCCGTCGCCGGGAAAGATGCGGGTGTTGCCGTCGGGGATATTGATGCGATAATCGCCGCGCCTGATGGCCACCACCATCACGCCGTCGGTGTGGCTCACGCTGAGTTCGGCGAGCGTGCGTCCGCCCCAGCGCGAGTTGGCAGGGATTTCGAGCTGCGCGATATGTATGTTGCGGGCTTCGAGCCTGCGGGCATAGGCGGGCATTCCCGCCACGGCGGCGCGGCGCGCGCTGACTTCGCGGATCTTGAGATTTTGCATAAATGTGCGCTCCATCTTGATGCTCACCCACTTCACGCCGCGCGAGGCCACCATGACCGCCACGATGAGCAGCGAGGCGGCCACGTGGAACGGCCACCAAAAGGGCGAGAGGAAGTCGAGCACATAGTACACCACGGCGGCGGCCAACAAGTAGCGCACCGCAAAGGTGCTCCACAGCCCGACCCGTGCGAGGCGGCCGCGCCGCGCAATGCTTTTCCATTCCTCCGAATGGTTCTTGCGCATCACTATGGCACGCAGGAAGGGCGAGGCCACCAGTATGGTAAGCACGCCGCACACCACGTTGCCGGGCCAATGTCCCAGCACGCCGCGCGAGGCGGGTAGGAGCGAGGCGAAGGAGATGCCCACAGCCGCCACGCAGAGCGTAGTGTAGGCCACGGAGATACCCGTCAGGGCGATGAGCAGGCGTTTCCAGTCGGAAGCATCGCCCGTCTTCTTGGCGCGGCGGCCGCGCGGGGCGTGTCCTGCCATGCGGCGCACGGGTTTCGGCAGGGAGCGTTCCAACCAGCCGTAGGCCGGTGCGGCGGCACGTATCATGTAAGGGGTGAGGAACGTGGTGATGATGCTCACAGCCACTACCACGGGATAGAGGAAATCGGCAGTCACATGGAGCGACACGCCGAGAGCGGCGAGGATAAAGGCAAATTCGCCGATTTGCGCCAAAGAGAAACCGCATTGCACCGCCACGCGCAGCGGCTGCCCCGAGAGCAGGAAACCAGTGGTACCGAATACGGCCTGCCCCACAATGATGGCGAGGGTGATGGCCAGTATAGGCAGCCAATACTCCGCCAGCACGGCAGGGTCGACCATCATGCCGACGGAGACGAAGAAAATGGCACCGAAGAGATCCTTCACGGGAGTCGTGACACGCTCTATGCTCTCCGCCTCGACCGTCTCGGCCAGGATACTGCCCATCATAAACGCGCCGAACGCGCTGCTATAGCCCGCCTTCGACGCAATCACCACCAAAAGGAAGCACAGGCCCACGCTGACCACCAGCAGCGTCTCACGGTTCATCCACTTCCGCGTGCCGCGCAGAAACAGCGGCACCACGTACACGCCCACCACGAACCAGAGAATGAGGAAGAAACCGAGTTTGAGCAGGCTGCCCATCAGTTCCGCGCCCTCGAAATGGCGCGACACGGCCAGCGCGCTCAGCACCACCATGAGCAAAATGCCGAGAATGTCTTCGAGGATAAGCACGCTCAATACCTCGCCGGCAAACTTCTGCTGCCGCAGTCCGAGGTCGTCGAGGGCTTTATAGATGATGGTGGTGGACGACATGGCCAGCATGCCGCCGAGGAAGAGGCTGTTCATGCTGTCCCAACCGAAAAGCGTGCCCAAAAAACGGCCTACGCCGATCATGCAGAACATGACGGTGCAGGCCGCTATGACGGGGCCGATGCCCATTTTGACGATTTTCTTGAAGGAAAACTCGAGCCCGAGGGTGAACATCAGGAAAATCACGCCGATTTCCGACCAGAGGTGTATGCTCGTCAAGTCCTCTACCGACGGCGTGTAGGGCATGTGCGGGCCGGCGAGAAAGCCTGCCACGATATACCCCAGTACGAGCGGTTGCTTGAGACGCTTGAAGATGAGCGTCACCACGCCCGCCACAATGAGGATGAGGGCGAGGTCGGAAATCAGGGGCGCAAGGTTGTCCATAAATCAGATCTTGCTTCGTCCCACTCTTTCGCAGATTTTCACTACCACCATCGAGGCTTTCTCCAGCGAGGGTATGGGCAGGAACTCGTGCGGACCGTGGAAATTCAGACCGCCCGCGAAGATGTTGGGGCAAGGCAAACCCTTGAAACTGAGCTGTGCGCCGTCGGTGCCGCCACGAATGGCACGCACGCGCGGCTGAATGCCGCAGTCCTTCATGGCATCGAGGGCGGTGTCGATGATGTGCATCACGGGCTCCACCTTCTCGCGCATATTATAATATTGGTCGGAAAGGGTTACCTTCACCGTACCTGCGCCGTACTTCTTGTTGAGCAGTTCGCCCACGGCGGCGGCATATTCCTTGCGCTCCTCGAAACGGGTGCGGGAGTGGTCGCGTATGATGTAGGTGAGCGTGGCTTTCTCCACGTTTCCGCTCATGCCGAGCAGGTGGTAGAAACCCTCATATTCGGCTGTGCGCTCAGGCGTTTCGGCAGCGGGCATCAGGGATGCATACTCCGTGGCCACGCGTGCGGCGTTAACCATCTTGTTCTTGGCATAACCCGGGTGAACGCTAACGCCCGTTACCTCTATCTTGGCAGAGGCGGCGTTGAAATTCTCAAATTCCAGTTCACCCAGTTCGCCGCCGTCCATGGTGTAGGCAAAGTCGCAACCGAATTTCTCCACATTGAAGCGGTGTGCGCCGAGACCGATTTCCTCGTCGGGGTTGAACCCAACGCGGACGCGCCCGTGCTTGATTTCGGGGTGCGCGATGAGGTAGACCATTGCCTGCACGATTTCGGCGATGCCCGCCTTGTCGTCCGCGCCGAGGAGCGTGTGGCCGTCGGTCACGATGATGTCCTCGCCCACGTGGTCGAGCAGTTCGGGGAACTTCTTCGGTGAGGTCACGATGCCTGCCGCCTCGTCGAGCACAATGTCGCCGCCATCGTAGTTCTTGACAATACGCGGCTTAACGTCCTTGCCAGAGCAGTCGGGGCTTGTATCCATGTGGGCGATGAAGCCCACGGTGGGCACCGCCTCGTCGGTGTTGGCAGGGAGCGTGGCATAGACGTATGCGTGCTCGTCAATCTCCACTTCCGTAAGCCCGATGCCTTCCAGTTCCTCTTTCAGGAAGCGTGCCAAGGTCCATTGCTTCTCCGTGCTCGGAGTGGTCTCGGCATCTTCTGCCGACTGGGTGTCGAAACTTACGTACTTCAAAAATCTTTCTACGATGGTCATAATATAATGAATGAATGAGTTTTAGTAGGGGCGTTTTGCAAAGATAGTGCAAGGCGAGAGCAGAAGACCCAAACTTGCTTGATGTCTTATGCCGAGCCGCAGCCTATCTTATTAAAAACGCCCGCCACATAAATGAATGAATATCCTAAAATTCGTCGTTGGCGTACAGGTAGTCGAAGGTGCATTGCTTCCACTCGAAGATCTCTTCGGGCTTGAAGAAGCGCGCCAGTTCCACTTTGGCTGTCTCGGGCGAGTCGGAAGCATGCACGATGTTTTCTTGGAAGCTCACGCAATAGCTGCCGCGGATAGTGCCGGGAGCAGCGTTGCGGCCGTTGGTCGGGCCTGCCAGCGTGCGCACAGCAGCGATAGCGTCCACGCCTTCGAGGCAGAGGGCTACCACCGGGGCGGTCATCATAGAGTCCTTCACGCGTTGGAAGAACGGCTTTTCGGCAAGGTGGGCGTAGTGCTCGGAGAGCAGTTCGTCTGTGAGTTGCATCATCTTCATACCGCAGATGCGGAAGCCTTTTTTCTCAAAGATGCTGATGATTTCGCCGGCCAGTGCGCGTTGCATCGTGCAAGGCTTGAGCAATACGAGGGTTTTTTCAAGTGCCATAGTTTTTTAGATTTAGATTAAGGTTATAGGTATCTTATGGCAAAGTTATGTATTTTCTTATAGGCAAGCAAGGTTATTTGCCCCTCAAAAGCGATTTAAAAAAGAAAAAAGCGAGAAAAAAGCACCCCGCCGCCGAGAAAATCCGCCTTTTCATAGAAAACATCAGAAAAAACAGTTTGCTCCTTGAAAACATTTTGCGAATTTTGCACCGCAATTTTGAGCATCTACTTGTTTACGTGTCTACTCGTCTACTACAACATTAACCAACCAAATAAATTTTTACGCTTTATGAAAAAAATCATTCTCTCCCTCTCCGTAGTGCTCGGCTCAGCCTTGCTCACCTCATGCGGCGGCACCGGCACAAGCGCACTCCTCGGCGGTGCAGGTCAAACGCTTCTTGGTGGCGGTCAGACTGCGGCCGGCGGCACGACGCAGGCCACAACCTCTGCCTTAGGCGGCGTGCTCGGCAGTCTGCTTGGCAATCTCCTTGGCACCAACACCGTGTCGCAGGCAAACATTCAGGGCACGTGGAATTACGTGGGTCCTGACTGCGTATTCGAATCTGAAAACTTTCTTGCCAAGGCAGGCGGCGAAGTAGTGGCGCAAAAGGTGGAAAGCCAAATCAGCGGTGCACTCTCTAAAATCGGTGTAACAGCCGGCAAGTGCTCCTTCACCTTCAACGCCGACAACACCTACACCGCCAACATCGGCGGCCGCGCCATCTCGGGCCAATACACGCTCGACACTGCCAACAGCACCATGACGATGACCTACCTCGCCGGTCTCGGCAAGCTCACGCCCAAGGTGTCCCTCAACGCCGGCAAACTCAGCCTGCTCTTTGAGAGCGACAAGCTCCTCAGCCTCGCCAACACGCTCACTTCGCTCAAAGGCGGCAATAATGCCCTCAGCAGCATTGTGTCGTCTTACCAAGGCATGTATATCGGCCTGCAAATGACGAAATAATTATTTTAAGAGGTAATAAGAATGCTGCCTTCGACTCGTGCTAGTCGAGGGCAGCTTTCTTGTTTCACCGTCTCCTTCCTGCATTTCAGACATAATCCTGACATGAACATTGCGCTTATTTGGCTTAACGCAATGTTCGTTTACAACAGACGTTTTCTCGCCATGGTAGAGTTGAACCAACGTTTGTGCAAGTGAGCGCCATATTGTCGAGCGCAGCCGAAATGTCAAGAAAAGAGGCATATATATGAACGCACAGCGAGGGCGCACCGATATCGGTGCGCCCTCGCTTATTATATCTATAGCTGTATAAAACTACAAACCGAGTTTCTTGGCGATGTGGGCGGGAATGGCACTCTTGTGGATGAGGATGTTCATCGTCTTGTATGCTACGTAGGCCTTAGAGGCATAGAACATGCCATGGTACTTGCCGTAGTCGCCCCAAGAGTTCTTGACCATGAAGTATTCGTCGCCCTGCTTGTTCTTGGCGAGGCCGTAGATCACCATGCCGTGGTCGTCGGTGGTCTCCCAGTTGTCATAACCGAGCTGGCGGAGTTCCTGCGTGATGGTCTTTTCGTCGTTGGAGGTCTTGATGGCTGCGCCGTTCTGGGCGTTGCTACCCGTCCAGCGGGCGGCGTCGGAACCGGTGATGTCGTTGTCTTTGAGCGTAGCAGGCACGCGGGCCACACCGTCGCGGCTGAAATAGCTCTCGCTCACGTCGGCACCCCATGCGAAGGTGTAGCCATTGCGCACAGCGGCGTCGCACACTTCCATGAACTCGTCGAGCGGCAGATTGTAGCTCTCGGCCCAGCGCCAGTTGTCCTGGATTTCGAGGATAAACTTGGTGTAGAAGGGATGGTGGGTGTAGGAGGTGAGGGATACGTAGTCGTCGGGGTTGAGACCGAGATAGTCAGTGGCGTATTGCTGCGGGGTATAAGTCTTGCCGCCGGCAACTACCGTCTTAGGCAGTTCGCCGAAATAGTTCTTATAGATATTGGAGAGGTCGCTCTTCCAGGTGGGCGAGATTTTCTTCAGGTTGCCCTTGGCGATGGCGCTGACATAGGCGGAAGCCACGGCATCGAGCTGGTTGAAGTTGAAGAGTGAGTCGCCATAGAGAGAACCGGGGAAGGGCATGGCGTCCTGCGGCACGATGCCGTAGTGCTTGAGGCAATAGATGGCATCGTAGAACGAACCGCCCTGCGAGAAGCTGGCGTCGCCGTGGGTGCGAATGGCCTTGTCGGCGCGGTCCATATAGGTGTTGTAGACGAGGAAGGACTCGCAGAGGTCGTGCTCGCCCTTGCCCATGCGCAGGAGTTCGGCTTCGAGGAAGCCAAGGGAGGAGTACGCCCAGCAGGTGCCGGAGCGGTGCTGGTCTTTAACGGAGGTGATGGGGTTTTGCTTGATGACGGTGAACTCTACGGAGTCTTTCTTCACCTCTTCTTTTTTCTTCTTTGCCATTACGGCTGTGGCGGGCACGAGGAGCGCCAAGGCCACGAGGATGATTTTTTTCATAAAAAATTGATAAATAGATATGTTTGATTAGAAAATAATGGGCGATTGGTCTGCATGCGCGGCAAGATATTCCTCTACTTCGGGCACATGGTAGGGTATGCGCTCCTTGCCGAGGAAGCGGCAGCCTGTGGGGGTGATGAGCACGTCGTCCTCGATGCGCACGCCGCCGAAGTCCTTGAATTTTTCAATCTCGTCGAAACAGAGGAACTCGGCATTCGTGCCCTCGCGCCGCCAAAGGTCGATGAGGTCGGGGATGAAGTAGATGCCCGGTTCGTCTGTGACCACATGGCCTACTTCCAGGCGGCGGGCAAAGCGCAGGCTGGCAAGGCCGAACTGCGAGGATGGCCGCGTCTCGGCATCGTAGCCCACGTGGATTTGTCCGAGACCTTCCATGTCGTGAACGTCCATACCCATGGCGTGCCCCAGTCCGTGGGGCAGGAAGAGGGCATGCGCTCCGGCGCGGACGGCTTCGTCCACATCGCCGCGCATGAGGCCGAGGTCTTTGAGCCGCTCGGTGATGAGGCGGCACACGGCCATGTGAACGTCCCACCAGCGCACGCCGGGGCGGGCGGCGGTGAGGGCGAGGTCGTGGGCATCGACTACAATATTATATATGTCCTTCTGCTGCTGCGTGTAACGGCCGCTAATGGGCGTGGTGCGCGTGTGGTCGGAGCAATAGTTGTTAATCGTTTCGGCTCCGGCGTCGCAGAGCAAGAGGCGTCCGGCCTCGAGGGGGCGCGGCGAGGGGTAGCCGTGGAGGATTTCGCCGTGCATGGATACGATGCTCTGGAACGAGGGCAGGCAACCATAGGCAGAGGCGATGCCGTCGAGCACGCCGCCGATGTATTGCTCCGTCACGCCGGGACGGCACAGGCGCATGGCAGCGGTGTGCATCTTATAGCCTATGGCAGCGGCGCGTTCGAGTTCCTCTATCTCCTCTTCGCTCTTCACGAGGCGCAGCTGCACCACGGCGTCGATGAGCGCTGTAGAAGCCGCCTCGCGCTGCTTGGAAGGGTGGATGTCGAGGAGGTCCATAATCTGGATTTGGGTATCGTGGCGATAGGGCGGCAGGAAATGCACCGCGCGGCCTTTGGCGCGGGCCTCGCCGACGAGTTCCGTCAAACGGCTCATAGGCGCAGACGAGCCCATGCCGCTTTCGGCCGCCATGGCCTGCACTGACTGCACTGAACCATACCATACGATGTCGTCGATATCAATCTCTTCGCCCACCAAAATCTCTTCGCCGCTGTCGGCATCGATTACGCCGACCAGCCCGTCGCGCTTCTGGCCGAAGAAATAGAGAAACGAACTGTCCTGACGGAACTTGTAGGCATTGGCGGGATAGTTGAGGGGGCTGTCGTTGTTGCCAAACAGCACAATCAGGCCGTTTCCGACCAGTTCGCGCAATCTGCGGCGACGCTCTACGTAAGTGCTTTGAGGAAATAACATATCAATATTATTAATATAAATACGTGTTAGTTTTTATTTTAGAGTTGCGAGTTCTTGTTCCGAAAGCCCGGTGGCTTCGCATATATCAGGCAAGTTGAAACCTTTGGCAAGCATTCTGCGTGCTATTTCTATTTTTGCCTGATCAACGCCGATTGCAATTCCTTCTGCACGACCTTCTTCTCGCCCTTCTGCCCTGCCTTTCTCCTCCGCGCTGTCGATACAGTTCTTCACATCGCGGAAGGCTTTGAGGCTGTCCTCGTAGTGGCGGAGCTCGGCAGGGAATCGCATAATCATTTCCATTTTAAGACAACGACGATAGTTCTGCCTCCGAAAGCCCGGTGGCTTTCGTGATGCTATCAATTGGAAGATGCATCGACAATAATTGCTTGGCGATTTCAATGGCTTTGGCGCGTTCGCCTTCGGCTTGCCCTTTCGCAAGTCCTTCCGCAAGTCCTTCCGCACGACCTTCTGCACGACCTTCTTCTCGTCCTTCCGCCCTGCCTTTCTCCTCCGCGCTGTCGATGCAATTCTTCACATCGCGGAAGGCTTTGAGGCTGTCCTCGTAGTGGCGGAGC
>SFFY01000065.1 GCA_004556745.1 Bacteroidales bacterium
TTTCATTGAAAATCCGCAGTAGAAATATAAAAACCATCATCATAATCGGCCTCTTATGCAGCATGAACAGTAATTTAGAAGAAAGCAATCAATACGCCCTATTTGCTTGCTATCTTATAAGAAAAGTGTAAATTTGCATATCTTCAAATTAGATTTCCCATATATGAGAATAGACATTATCACCGTACTGCCCGAAATGCTCGACGGGTTCATCAATACCTCTATCCTTGCACGCGCACAAAAAAAAGGACTGGTGGAAATACATCTGCACAACCTGCGCGACTACACCACCGACAAGCACCGCCGCGTTGACGACTACCCGTTCGGCGGCGCGGCGGGAATGGTGATGCAATGCCAGCCCATCGACGCTTGCATCACGGCGCTGAAAGCGGAGCGCGACTACGACGAGGTGATCTTCACCACCCCCGACGGCGAGCAGTTCAACCAGCCTATGGCCAACGCGCTCTCGATGCTCAACAACGTGATTATCCTCTGCGGACACTACAAAGGCATCGACTACCGCATTCGCGAACATCTCATCACGAAGGAAGTTTCTATCGGCGACTTTGTGCTGACGGGCGGCGAGTTGGCAGCAGCCGTGATGGCCGATGCCATGGTGCGCCTCGTGCCGGGCGTGCTGTCTGACGAGCAAAGCGCACTCTCCGACAGTTTCCAAGACAACCTCCTGGCCGCCCCCGTCTACACCCGCCCCGCCGACTACAAGGGCTGGCGCGTGCCCGACGTGCTGCTCTCGGGACATGAGGCGAAAATCAAGGAATGGGAACTCTCGCAAAGCCTCGAACGGACGCGCCGCCTAAGGCCCGACCTGCTGGGGGAATAAGACAAAAAATATTTTAGTAAACAAGTAGACAAGTAAACAAGTAGACGAGACAGAATTGTCTTTCAAAACTCTAAATATATTGTATCTTGTCTTGTTTACTTGTCAACTCGTTTACTCGTCTACTAAGACGCAAAATAATATTATGAATACATTCTACATCACAGACAACATACCGCTCACGGTGAAGGGACTGGCCAGCAACACGTCGCTCGGCAGCGCACGCATACTCGTGCTGCAAGAGGCGGCGGGCGAAAGGCTCTTTCCCGTGCTGCTGGGCGAGGAGGAATACGACGTGCTTGAAAGCGCGATGCTGCGCCAGTCGTTTCACACGGTGACGATGATGCTGCGCCTGGCAAAGACGGCGGGCTACAAGTTGGAAAGCGTGAAACTGCTCGGCGCACGCGACGGCAAACAACTCACTGAACTGCTCTTCGCCAACGAGGCGCACGACTCGCTCGCGATGTCGGCCGACATAGGCAACGGCATCGCCGCCGCCCTGCAAGCGGGCTGCCGCATCTACATGCCGCGAAAGACCTTCGAGGACCAATACCGCCTCACGAACTCGCCGGAGACTATGGCCGTGCCGCTCAATGCCATGCCCGCCAAATTGCTCAAAGAGGCAATGGACGACGCGGTGAAGCGCGATGACTTTGAAATGGCGAAAGCCCTGCGCGACGAGTTGCGCCGCAGGGAAGGCAATGGGGAAATGACACCATAATACGGCAACAATGAAAGAAATACGTTTCTTCTACGCCCCCGATGTGGCAACCGAGCGCGCCCTGCCTGCCGACGAGGCAGCGCATGCCGTGCGTGTGCTGCGCATGAAGGAGGGCGACGCACTCGTGGCGGCCGACGGCAAGGGCAATCTCTACGAAGCCACCATAGCGGCGGCATCGCGCGGCGCGTGCTATCTCGACATCACACGCTGCCTGCACGTGCAGCCCACGTGGCAAAGCCGCATCTGCCTCGCCGTGGCACCCACAAAAAACATGGACCGCATGGAATGGCTCGCGGAAAAGGCCACGGAAATTGGGTTTGACGAACTCGCCCTGCTGGACTGCGACAACTCGGAACGCCGCGCGGTGAAAACGGAACGCCTGGACAAAATCATTGTGAGCGCGATGAAGCAAAGCCGCAAGGCCTGCAAGCCGCAGCTGCACCCGATGGAAAAGTTTGCCGACTTCGTGAAGCAACCGTTCGACGGGCAGAAGTTCATTGCCCATTGCTATGCGGCGGCCGACATTGCGGGCAAAGTCCCCGCCCCTGCCGCAGAAACGCCGGGCAGCGAGGCAGAAGCCATCGTGAACTTCGACACGGGACACCCCGACCTGCAAACGCTCCTTTCCGCCACGCAAAACTCGCTCGTACTCATAGGGCCCGAGGGCGATTTCAGCATCGAGGAGGTAAGGCTCGCCCTCAGCCTCGGTTTCCAGTCCGTAAGTCTCGGGCCGTCGCGCCTGCGCACCGAAACGGCCGCGCTGGCGGCGGTGCATCTGATGAACCTCGCCAAGAGGAAGTGAGGGATTATGATGATGATTGGGACGAAACCCGCCGTACGCGCCGAATGTGCAAATGATTGGGGCGGGCTGTAAGTAGCGTTTTGCATACTCCCGCCGTTCGTGCCGAATGGGTAAATGGTTGGGGCGGGCTGTAAGCCCAATTGTTGCCCATAGCCCCGGGCAACGCCCGGGGGAAACGTACGCCGCGATTCATACATTCGGCATTTTTGCGCCAGGCGCAAAAATGCCACGCGCCAAAAGCGCGTAACCACACCCGCAATGCCACGGGGCGTTGCCCCTCATAATGAAGGCTGCTCTTACAGAGCGTGACACTTTAATCAATGCACTCGCCTACCCAGGGCGTTGCCCTGGGCTATGGGCAACAACAGGGCTTACAGCCCGCCACAACCAATTATCTATTGTTCCCCATGTTGTCGTAAAATCTCGTCTACTAAAAAATATATGCAGCAACTTATCGAACTATACAAGCAGCACTTCGGCACTGCGCCGCTGAAAGCCGAGACGCTCGCCAAGGCGGGCAGCAACCGCATCTATGTGCGCTTTGCCGGCAGCAACGGCACGGTGATCGGCGTGGTGGGACAGTCGGAGGAAGAGAACAGGCAGTTTGTCTACCTTGCTGGGCATTTCCGCAGCAAGGGTTTGCCCTTTCCCGAAGTTTACGCCGTGAGCGACGACGGCATGCGCTATCTCCAGCAAGACCTTGGCTGCCGCTCGCTCTATCAGGCGTTGGAAAAGGGACGCACTGCCGGGGCGCAATATTCCGAAGAAGAGATTGCGCTCATCAGGCGCACGCTCTGCCTGCTGCCCCACATACAAGTGGTAGGCGCGGAGGGGCTGGACTTCTCTCGCTGCCTCGCGCCCCGCAGGTTCGACACACAGGCTGCGCTCTTCGACCTCCATTATTTCAAATATTGCTTCCTCAAAACCACCGACCTGCCTTACGACGAACTGCTCCTTGAAGAGGATTTCAGGAAACTGGCGGCCGACCTCGTGGCGTGCGGCAAGGGACACGCGGGCTTTCTGTATCGCGACTTTCAGGCACGCAACGTGATGCTTGCGCCCGACGGCGGGCCGTGGTTCATCGACTTTCAGGGCGGCATGCAGGGACCGCTGCAATACGACGTGGCTTCGTTCCTCTGGCAAGCCTCGGCACGCTATCCGCAAACGCTGCGCGAGGCACTGATTGAGGACTATCTGGACGAATTGGCAAAGATTGCGAGCGTGGACCGCACGGAGTTTCGCAGCGGACTGTCGCTCTTCGTATTGTTCCGCATGCTGCAAGTGCTCGGCGCATACGGCCTGCGCGGTTACTTTGAGCGCAAAAAATATTTCCTCGACAGCATTCCCAGTGCCATTCAGAGCCTGCGCCGCCAACTGCTCGACGGCGTATGCGCCCCCTACCCTTATCTGCAACAGACGTTGCAGGAACTGGTGGACCTGCCGCAGTTCAACACGCCGGGGCAGGCGGGCGAACAGCCCTGCGGAAAGGGGTTGGAAGAGCATAAGAGCCTCGTGGTGCGCGTGTTCAGTTTCAGTTATAAAAAAGGCATTCCGCAGGACGAAAGCGGCAACGGCGGCGGCTACGTGTTCGACTGCCGCAGCACGCACAACCCCGGGCGATACGAGCCGTACAAAAAACTCACGGGCCGCGACGAGGCGGTGATTAAGTTCCTTGAAGACGATGGGGAAATTCTCGTATTTCTCGACAGCGTGTATCGCCTCGCCGATGCCCACGTGAGCCGCTATCTGCAACGCGGCTTCACCGACCTCATGTTCTCGTTCGGCTGCACGGGCGGGCAGCACCGCAGCGTTTACTCTGCCGAGCATCTCGCCGAGCACCTCAACAAGAAGTTCGGCATTGAGGTGCGCCTCTGCCACCGCGAGCAGGGCATCAGCCGCGTGCTGCCGGCGGCAGGGAAATAAGATTGCAAACAAGTCTCGTCTACTTGTCTACTCGTTTACTCGTCTACTAAAAAAAAATACACCATGGAAAACAACATCTCAAAATATCAATTCACCGTCGAACCTTTCTCGGAAGACTTTCGCGGCAGCCTCTCGTGGGGTACTCTGGGCAATCTGCTGCTGCGCTGCGCCAGCCTGAGCGCAGGCACGTTCGGTTTCGGTTACGAGCAGGTAGTGCAACGGCGCTTGGCGTGGGTGCTCTCGCGCCTCATCATCGACGTGCCCGCCATGCCCCGCACGGGCGAGCAGTTTGAAATCCAAACGTGGGTAAAGAGCGTTTACCGGCAATTCACCGACCGCCACTACGCCATCATGCGCCCCGACGGCACACCTTACGGCTACGCCGTATCCACTTGGGCGCTTATCAACATCGACACGCGCCAGCCCGTTGACCTTTCGCAGATGCCCGACGACCTGCTTTGGCAGAGTATCGTGCCCGAGCGCGAAGCCCCCATCGCGCCCCCAACCCGCCTGCGACTGCAAACGCCAGAACTCCTGGCGGAACACACGGCGGCATATACCGACCTCGACATCAACGGACACGTTAACTCCATTCGCTACATCGAACTGCTGCTCGACCGAATTTCTAAGGAAGGCCACGCCGCAGAACCCGTGACGCGCATCGAAATGCAATATGCCGCCGAAAGCGGCGCAGGCCATCGTCTCCAAATCTTTGCTGACCGCGACAGCGACGACGCACGCCGCCTCTATGTCATCAAGCGCGACGACGGCACCATGCTATGCCGCGGCATTCTGCATCGCAGCAACAACGGCTAAACTTGCAGGCAAAAAAAGGTCTCACGAAGTTCGTGAGACCTATATATATTATATGTATGGGCTTACGGCTCCTTGCGGGGCACTTCAAGCTTGACACGAATCCAAAGTTCCTCGCCTTTCCTGTCTGCCTTTTTGTGGTGGTAAGAAACGTGGAGCATGTCCTGCGTCTCAAAGCGATAGAAAATCTTGTTATCTTTGCCGATAAGCGTGGGGTCGGTGACAGAACCGTTGATATGCTCCGTGTAGACACTGTCGGAATTAACGGTATACGCTCCCTCGTTGGTCTTGATACAAGTAGCATCGGGCGCGGCAATGAGGAAGATGAAGAAGTTGCCGTCGGGCTGAATCACTTTCCAAACGGGCAGTTTGATAAAGCCGGGCTTGCCGCCGTGGGTGTGCCCGTCGCTTTGCTGAACTTGCTGCCAAAGGCCTACGAGCGGGTGGTTGCTTGTCTGTGCAAGCATGTGCGAAGCCATAAACAAGGCGGCGCACAGAGAAAGAAGTCTGTAAGTTTTCATAATGTTGGATTTAATTATAAATAAGCGGAAAAGCACGCGCCGCGTGATTTTCTTATTGCAAAATAATTGCAAATAAATTTCATTTGCAAATAAAACAAGGTCTTTTTTATATGACAGACACCGCTTTTTATTACGAAGATACCATTTGCGCACCCGCCACGCCGGCAGGCGGCGCGATTTCCGTGATACGCATATCGGGCAAAAGAGCTGTTGAAATCGCCAACAGCCTTTTCAAGCAGAAAGTCGGGAAAAGCCTTGCGCAACGCGCGGCAGGCACCGTGGCGTTTGGCGACATATTGGACGAAGAAGGGGAAACGCTCGACGAGGTGCTGGTCACCCTCTTCCGTGCGCCGCACTCCTATACCGGCGAAGACAGCGTGGAAATTTCCTGCCACGGCTCCGCCTATATTGTCTCGCGGCTGCTGCAAAGCCTCATCGCGAAAGGCTGCCGCATGGCCCGTCCCGGCGAGTTCACGCAGCGGGCCTTTCTCAACGGGAAGATGGACCTTAGCCGCGCCGAAGCCGTTGCCGACCTCATCGCCTCAACCTCTGCCGCTACCCACCGCATCGCACTCAAGCAGATGCGCGGGCAGTTCAGCAAGGAACTGGCGGAGCTGCGCGAGAAATTGCTCCATCTCACCACGCTCCTCGAACTCGAGCTCGACTTCTCCGACCACGAAGACCTTGAATTTGCCGACCGCACCCAACTGCAAGACATCACCGACGAAATCCACAAGAAACTATCCCGCCTCGCTTCTTCCTTCCGCCTCGGCAACGCCATAAAGAACGGCATCCCCGTGGCAATCGTTGGCGACACAAACGCAGGCAAATCTACCCTGCTCAACACGCTGCTCGGAGAAGAGAAAGCCATCGTGAGCGACGTGCACGGCACCACGCGCGACGCGATTGAGGACACGGTGAACATTGGCGGCACGCTCTTCCGCTTCATCGACACGGCCGGCATCAGGCAGTCGGACGACAAGGTGGAGCAAATCGGCATCAACCGCACTTTCAAGAAACTCGAAGAAGCAGAAATCGTGCTGTGGGTTATCGACAGCACAGACTGGCAGAAGTCCCTGCGGCTCAAAGACGAAATCCTCCCGCTCTGCGCCGGCAAATCGCTGCTACTGCTGTTCAACAAATCCGACCTTGCAGACCAGCACGCCTCGCCTGCCATGCTTTCCGCCTTTTCAGACATAGCGGCCGAGCATCTGCTGATTACCGCACAAGACGCCGCCTCCTGCGCCCCCGTCGTAGCCTATTTAGAAAAAACGGCAGCGCAAACCGCCACCGCCACTCAAAACGACATCATCATCACCAACGAGCGCCATTACGCCGCCATCCATTCCGCCCTTTCCGCCCTCGACCGCGTCTCTGCCGGCCTGCGCGACGGCTTGCCCGGCGACCTCGTGAGCCAAGACCTCCGCGCCACCCTCTTCCACCTTGCCGAAATCACCGGCGGTGCCATCACCTCCGACGAAGTCCTCCATTCCGTCTTCAAAGGCTTTTGCATCGGAAAGTAGAATGCAAAAACAAGAGAAAGTAAATATGAAGCCCGCAGTATATAGCAGTGGAAATCAACGATTTTAGTAAACAAGCAAACCAGTAAACAAGTAAACAAGACAAGTTACTCATATAAATTTATATTTTACAAAACATCTCTGTCTCGTATACTCGTTTACTTGTCTACTCGTCTACTAATAAACGAACGTTTTTTGCCCACGATTTTTTGTTGCCCACGAATCACACGAATCTACACGAAGCGTTCCTAATGAATTAAATGGCGACCTGGTCGGTCGCCATTTTCAACAAGGACAGGGAAATTCGTATAGATTTCTTTGACATTTTCGGCGGCACTCGGCATAACCCGAACAAGTTCGGTCCTGCGCTCGCTTGCACGAAAATTCGTGTGATTCGTGGGTAATAAATTTTTGTGGTCGAATTAATTAGTTATGTTTATAACGTATTTACTGTTTTATGTTTCTTTCTTCTGCTTTCACATCTTATATTCATTTCCATATTAAACAATCAAAATGAGCCAAATCTTTTAATCCTGGAATATCTTTTATTAAGCCTGCAATTTCTTGAGAAATCTCTAAATATCGTTTCCCTGAAATTTTCCCAGAAATGCCTTTAATTCCAAAACGTTTTAGAAATTCTTTTGCAGGTCCATTAATAACCATATACTTCTTGGGGTCTCTCACACACATTATTTTTGAAGCATAACCAATACCAATATCTTTACACAAACAAAGATTGTCAATAGCATCGGCTAAGTTTTCTTCTGTAGCTGTATATGCTTTCTTTATGGCAATAATTGTATCGTCTTGATAAAATGTATTCCGTTGACTACGTCTGATTCTTCCTAATTCTGCAATTTCAACAAATTGTTTACTATTAAATCTTCTAAAGCCGTGTTTGACATCCATTGCAGTTCGTAAATCTTCTACGACTTTATCTCTGTCGCGATAATATTGGCTACTACTTATTTCGGAAAGGGTTTCTGTTAGTTGTTGTATCAACTCTTGTCTCTTATATTCATTAACAGTATTCCAAAGTTGTTGAATGCGTTGCTTTTCCTGTTGGCGTTTTTGATTAATATTTTCTTGTTGCCTATCTACGAATTCTTTTTTGTAGACCTCTATAAAGCCTTTATCCACATTACGTAAGGCTCGTTTATCAATGTGATTAAACCAATCGATTACAGATTTAGAAAAATGATTATCATTGCTGTGAACTGATAGTTCCAAATTACTGGTAAACCCAGCAGTCGTTGCATTTGCGGAGCCAACGATAG
>SFFY01000004.1 GCA_004556745.1 Bacteroidales bacterium
CTGAGCCCCAACCCATTTCCACAACTCCCATTTGCAAAATGTTTCCGTTGAAATGCAGAAGCGTCATAAAAGGAAATAACGTAAAAACAGGCATAAGGACAAAAGTCACCAGCGTAAAGCATACGAATAAAGGCAAAATGCCCATTGTACGCCGCAAGGTATGCCAACATTCCGTCAGTTCTTTTTTGAAATCTGGAAGAACTTTCGTTTTTTGAAGAGAAGGAATCTGGACACAAAGTAAGGTCAGACAAGCAGCAACAGCTCCGATCACATCTATGAGCAGAATATACTGTATGGGAAGCCAAACAACGAGGCTTGCCCCTACAACGGGAGCTATCACCTCACTGAAGGATTGAATGGAATGGTACAAACCTGATACCCTGACAAGATGGTGCTTGGGAACCAGTAGAGGGATGCTTGCCTGTAAAGCAGGTGCATGAAACGTACTGCCTATTGAACGACAAGCAGTCAATAGATAAAAAAAAGAAAGGTCTTTATAACCCTTGGTTATCACAATAAAAAGACATAGGGTACAGAACGCGATGAACAAGTCCGAATAAAACATCGTTTTCTTTCGATTCCATCTGTCAACATAGACCCCGGCAAACAAGCCTAATACAAATTGTGGTAAAAATCCAGCTAAAATAGCCAGAGATAAAGCTGTCGGGGATTTAAATTCGTTGCTAATCCAAAAAATAATGGAGAAGCCAACAATCGTACTTGTTAAAATAGATATGAGTTGGCCTATTCCTATCACTGCCAAAGTTGATTTCCAATGATTCATTGTGCTAATATTTCATGCGTTTATAGATAAGTACTTTCGTACATTAAGCAAAACGAAATTCTATCCACACAAAAAACTTGTATTATAATCCACTCCTGACGTTGGAATACAATAACAAATACTTTCAGGACGATGTAAAGTCCTGAAAAATCAAACTGAATGGATAGATAAATATTAGTCTTTTCTCATCGGATTCTTTTAATATCGCTACTCTTTTATTATGTAGTGATTGTATTATCTTAAATAAAACAAAAACACCCGACTTTACATTCTTGGGTGTAAAACTGGGTGTTTGTTTTGCAATCTGCTGATTTTCAGCGTTTGTTGCGGAGAGAGAGGGATTCGAACCCCCGGCACCTTTCAGTGCGGCAGTTTTCAAGACTGCTGTAATCGACCACTCTACCATCTCTCCTTTTTCGTCACGAAAAAAATCAGGGGAGTGACGTTTTCGGATGCAAAGATAGTGCAAGGCGAGCGAAAATGCAAGTTTTTTACTTGCAAATTTTTCCGAGCCGCAGCCTATCTTATCAAAAGATAGTGGTTTCTATCGGATAAAAGGCACTTTTCACGCAGAAAATAACGGAAGGTGGGCTTTTTTGCCGCTCGACGGAAATAAATGAGGCAATCATTAGCCGGGCGTATGCTTTTGCGCCCCTACTTAGAACGTTATTCTGAACATGCCGCGAATGCCCCATTTGTCCACGCCTGGCGTGTCGGTGTAAGTGAGGCGGCGCACGTATTCGATGTGGAAGAGCTTGAAGATGTTGTGAATGCCGGCTATGACCTCGACGTAGGGCTTGCGGTAGTCCATAACGCGGGAGGTGTAGGTGTAGCTGCCGTCGGCGTTGAAGTGTCCGGGGAAGTGGAGGAGGCGGCCGTCGGTGGCATTGCGTTCGAGGAAGGGGTTGTTCTTATCCGTGAGCGTGCCCCACAGCACGTTGCAGGCGATGTATTCGCGCCATTTCAGCTTTTTGAGCAGGGGAATGCGGTTGAAGATCTTGCCGTTCAAGTCCCACGATACCATCAGCGAGGCGTAGCGGTCGTTGAGGAACTCCATGTTGCTGATGAGTTCAAACATGTTGTCCTCCTTGATGTAGGAGAGGTTGGCCGGCGGCATGATGAGCATGGGGTAGGGTACCTTGTTCCACTGCACGCCGCCTTTGAGATATGCGTCTATCTTGCCCCACGATTTCACCCAGAAGCGTTTGTAGATGCCTGCCTCGGTGAGGTTGTAGGCATACGTGGCGCGGCCGAAGGAGTAGAGCCCGGCTGTGTGCGAAAGGGAGTAGAGCGGCGCGTCGTGGTTGGCGGCAATGCGGCGCTGCTTCGTGTTGATCCACGTGACGCCCGGCTGGAAAGAGATGTCAAACTTGAAGTCGGCTGTGCGCAGATGGTCGTAGTGGCGCACGGCATCGGGCGATGCGGGCGTGCCGTCGAGGGGCTGGTAAATCATCTGCAGCGTGGGCTTGTCTTCTTCCGTGGCGGCTTGCAGTTTGAAGCGCCAGCCGTTTTCTATCTCGTAGTCCCAGAGCAGTTTGAAGTTCTCGTAATACATCATGTGCTCCACCTTCGTCCATTTGAACGATACGAACACGTTGTCCTTGTCGGTAGGCATGAATCGGTCGGTGGGGGCCATGACATCGCGGTTGTAGGTAAAGGTGAGGTTGTTCACCGGGTACTCGCGCGGCAGGTAGGCTTTTTTGTTGAACGAGTAGGTCACCTCGCCGAGGCCTTTCCATTTGTTGTCCTTGAAGCCGTAGGCTATGTAACTGCGCAGGAAGAGGTGGGGGTTGAGGTTGGCGGTGGTCTGCGCGGAGGCGCGGAGGCGCAGGCCGTCCACGGCGTTGTGCGTAATCATCGTGTTCACCGGCCCGATGTCCACTTTGGAGGGTTTCTTAGGGTCAACGCTCGTTTCCACGAAGTTTTCTATAAATGCCTTTGCCACGAAGAGTATGGGCTTGAAGCCCTTCACGCCTTGCAGCTTTTGCAGGAATGCCCCCATGCGTTTCTCGCCGAAGGAGAGCGTGTCGGCGCGGTGTTCCTTCCAAAAGGCCTCCGTGCGCATCTTGGCGTTGGGGTCGAGGCGCGTGTCGCCCTTAAAGCGGAAGGTTTTGTCGGGAATTTCCTCAAAAGAGAAGTCGCGATATTCCGTGGTGCGGCGCACGTGGAACTTGCTGAGAAAGTTGGCCACCTTGAGTTGCACAATCATGTCGTCCTTGATGAGCACCTGCTCGCCCGTGGGCAGCGGCGCAAAGTCTTGAATGATGCGCATACGCTCCACAAAGTTCACGTCGGAGCGATGCGGAATGCCGAGGTCGGCACGCAGGAGGCGGTAGGTGCTGTCGGCGATGACGTAGAGGCTGCCCGAGAAGCCGAAGTCCTGCGGATTGTTGGGCGTGAAGTCCACCTGAATGCAGCGCGTGGAGTCTACGTCCAGCGTATCGACGATGAAATATCTGTAGAAGGCAATGCCCGATTGGGTGGAAATAGGGCTGATGAAGCGGTATTGCAGCAGGCGCACCTCATCTTTATATATATCCACGTCGGTGAAGCAGTCTTTGAGCATCGTGTTGAGGATTTCACCCGTGTTGATCAGTTCGTTGATGCCTTTCGTGCGCTCGCCGATTACTATGTTCTTTTCCGTGCGCGGTTCACGGCGGAATATCTGCCGCGTGATGCTTTCGTCGACCGACACCGGCAGAATGAGCTTGCCTGTCTCGTTGCACGTCTCGACGTGGTCTTTCAGGAAGGGAAAGCGCTTGAACTTGCCTTCTTGGAAAATTTTCTCCGTCACCTCGTTGAAGGCGAACGTCGTTTTAGAATATTTGTCAATGCTGAAGTAATCGTGGCTGTGGAGGTCGTTGCCCTTCTTGGCGGCGATGACCTTCTTCATCAGTTCCACGGCGGGGTTGTTCTTGCGCGAATACTTGGTTTTCTTGGCTTTCACCACCGCCTCTCCGAATACGTTTTCCAAGGGGGCGAGTTCTACCTTGATGCTACCCGCCTGCTTCACCGTCACCGATTTCGTTTCGTAGCCAATCATTGAAACCCTCACCCTTCCCGTTACGAACGGTACGGAGAAGCGTCCCTCGTCGTCGGTCTGCACACCTTTGCCGTCGGCGGTGCGCACGTTGGCAAAGGGCAGCGGCTGCCGCGTCTTCGCGTCGGTCACTACGCCCGTAAGCCGCTGCGCGAGCGCGGCGGCTGATACAAGTAGAAGAAGCGAAAGGAGAATGAAGCGAAGCAGTTTTTGCATAAAAGCCCGATTATTTTGCGGTTGCAAAATTAGGAAGAAAACCGCAAATCCCGCTTTTTCACGTGTTAAAGGGCGTAATAAAGAGAAAAATGGGACGCTTTATGCGCCTAATCATGGGCGGCTTGAAAGAAACTTGATGATTTCTCCAACCGCTTTCCCGCTGATAGGCACGAAGCGGGCGTAGTCGGCAGGCACTGCCTGCCTTGCGAGCGGACGCATGAGGTGGTCGGCTTCGGGCAGGAAGAGGAAACGGGCGTTGGGATTGCCGCGCAGGGATTCCTGATAGAGGGAGAAGTCGGCGGAGGTGACCTGATAGTCGTTGCCGCCTTGCAGGAAGAGCATCGGCACACAGAGGGCGGCGGTTTCAGTTACGGGGTCGTAGGTGGCTGCCATGGCACGGTAGTCGGCGGGCAGTTTGTTCCACATGCTGTCGGCCGTGCTGTCGGCTTCTTCCGCCGTCTTGCCACCGAGCGATGCCAAATGGCGCAGTTGTTCATGCAGCAACACGTCGAGCGTCCGCGCCGGAGCCGCCATCATCACGCAGCCCGCCGCCTTGCCGCTGCGGGCTGCTATGCGCGGAGCCAGCATTGCACCTTGGCTATGCCCCACCACGTAAATGCGCTGCGGGTCGATGCCGGCCGTATGGTGCAGCAACTCAATGGCACACACAGCATCGTCCACGGTTTCAAGGTCATAGTCCAATCGACCGCCCGAAAGCGCGGCGGTCTCTGCGCGGTAAACGTAGGTGCGCTTGTCGTAGCGCAGCGAGGCGATGCCTGCGGCGGCGAGGCTGTCGGCAAGGTCGCGAAAGAGATGGTTAGGACCGAGCGTCTCGTCGCGGTCGTTCGGACCGCTGCCGTGTACAAACACCACGGCGGGCGCGGGCCGCTCTGTGCTTGCCCCGTGCGGCAGCACCAGAGTGCCGGGCAGTTGCACCTTACCGTTTTGCACGGTCACATTACGCACATCGCCGGCAGGGGGCGATGTGTGTTCCTGTGCCGGCGATGTTTTTCCCGAATTATTTATATGGTCAGACGTTTCGCCACCTGCGGGCGGAGTGGTGGCTGGTGGGGCGGGCGCGAAGAAGAGGCCGGCGATACGCCCTTCGGCATCGAAGGTGACGGTCATGATTAGCGCAGCGCGCTCAAATTCCAGGCGTTTTTGGCAAATGGCGTAAGGCGGTTGGTCTTTCTGCTGCCAGTCCGCAGTGCTTTGCAATGCGCCTGCCTGCATCGTTAACTGCTGCCAAATAGCGTTGAAACTTTCTGCTTTCAACTGCCCCTGCACCTGCGGCGTTGAGGCTGCGTAGAGGCTGTCGCCGCAGCCGTTTTTGAGTTGCCGCAGCACGCTCTCCGCCGCCGTTGTCCTGTCGGTCGTTTGGGCGAAGAGGCTTCCTGTCTGCGCCATGAGCAGCAGGAGCAATAGATAAAAGGAGCGTTTCATTATTGTTTAGGTTGTCTTTTTATAAACCACAAAGCCGAGCAGGAGGAAAATCAGGATAATCGCGCCGTAGGCTATGCCCGTGGTGACGGTGATGCTGCGCGGGCGGAACTCTGCCGTGACTACGTGTTTGCCGGCAGGCACTTTGAGGGCGCGGAGCACGTAGTTGACTCTGCCAAACTCGGTTTCCTTGCCGTCAATCGTAACCGTCCAGCCGGGATAATATATTTCGGAGAACACGGCCACGCCGCCCTTTTCGCATTCCACCTCATAGGTGAGTGCGTTGGGGGCATAGGAGGTGAGGCGCACGCTGCCCGATCCGAGCGAGGTGCCGTCGAGTTCCGGCTTGAAGCGTTCGTCGGCCACGGCGGCGCACTTCGTGTCCAATTTGCCTAAGGCCTGGATTTCCTCATCGGCATTCTTCACAAACGAGAGTTTTTCTATAAACCAGCCGTTGCCGTTGGCGTAGGGATTGAGTATGGGGATTGCCGAATTGCCTGCGCCGAAGATGAAATATTTTGCGTTGAGCATATTCAGAATCGGGGCGATGGAGTCGCCGTTCACCTGCTGCATATCGCCTTGAGCCTCATTGATGGCACCAGCAAAGGATGCCAGTTCGCGGTTGAGGTGGAAGTCGATAAGGTCTTGGTAGCGATGGAGTTTGGCAGCGTGGTAGCCGCCGATGCTCTTGTGGTAATACGACGTGGCGTTGCTCGTTTCGTTGAACGGATTGCCTGCGCCGAGATTGACCACGCGGTAGTGTCCCTTGTCTTTCAGGATTTCCTCGTCGGCGGGCGTTTTGGCGTAGCCGTCAAGTTGCAGAACGGGGTCGGCGAAACTTTGCTCGTTGAGATATTTCTTGTCTTCCGTCCAAAGGTCGGCGAGGCAGAGCACCATCAGCACGCCCACAGCCGTCCAGCCTTTAAGTACTTTTCGGGAGAAAAGCCACAGCGCAACGACGGCAGCAAGGATAAACAGGGCGGAGCGCAATGCCGAGGCGGAGAGTAGCGCGTGGTGCAGGCGCGTCACGGCGGCCGAATAGTCCTGCACGAAGTCGGCGGGGAAACCGCCCGTGCTCATTTGCGCGAACATAGCGGCATCGTTTTCCGAAAGGCACGACCCTGCCACAGAGGGCCATATCCACAGCACGAGGCACAGCCCGAGGGTGCTGATGAGGGCGGCTGGCAGACCGATTTTCTTTTCGATGGGTGCGTCCTTCCATACCGTGAAGTCGGCGAGGGAGGGATTGCGGAATATCTCCAAGAGGCAGAGTACGGCGAGCGCAGGCATGGCAAATTCTACTACCACCAAGGCGGAAGAAACTGTGCGGAACTTGCTGTACATCGGCAGGTGGTCGATGAAGAAATCGGTGACGAGCGGGCTGTTGTGCCCCCAAGCGAAGAGCAGGGCGAGCATCGTGGAGAGGAGCAACGCCCATTTTATCGGGCCGCGCACGTAGAACAGTCCGAGGATAAAGAGGAAGCACACGATGGCGCCGACGTACACTGGCCCCACGGTCATCGGCTGGTCGCCCCAGTAGAGCATGATGCCGGGCGGGTAGGCCTGGATTTGCTCCTGCTGGAAAATCTGCTGCGTCTGCCCCGCGCTTTCGTAGAGTTCCTGGAAACCTGGCATCGTCTCCACGCCGGGCACGTCGATGATGCTCGTGGAGCCGCCGCCCTTATAGCCCGGCACGAGGAGCGTGAGGGTTTCATCGATGCCGTAGCTCCAAGCGGTGATGTAACTGCGGTCGAGGCCGTCGGTCGCCTTTTCTTTCTGTGCGCCGCGCGGCGTGATGGTGAGTTCGCTCTTGCCGCGCATGGATTCCTTGGCGTAAGTGTAGGTGTGGTAGAGGTTAGGCAGATTGGCCGCCACGCCGAGCAATCCTGCCACGAGTGCCACGGCCGCGCCCTTCAAGAAGGCGGGCAGCGTGCGGCGAATGAGGGCATAGATGCCGTAGCAAAGCACGAGGAAACCGATGACGAAGAGGAAATAATAGGTCATCTGCACGTGGTTGCTCAACACTTGGAAAGCGGTGAAGAGTGCCGTGACGGCCGCGCCGCTCCAATATTTTCCCCTCATGCAGAGCACCACGCCGCCGATGGTGGGCGGAATGAAAGCGAGCGTGAGGGCTTTCCACAAGTGGCCGGCAGAGATGATGATGAGGAAATAGGAGGAAAATCCCCACATCAGCGCACCGAGCGCGGCCGTGAGCGGGCTGATGCGCCGCTCTTCCGTGCTCATGGAGCGCAGCATAATGTAGAAACCGAGGAAGTAGAGGAACACGAAACTAATGGCGGGAAACCAATAGTGCAGCCCGAGGCCGTAGATGTTCTGTACTTTTTCGAGGAAGTCGGACGAACTGTACGACGGCGAGGTCTGGAAGGTGGGCATTCCGCTGAACACGGCGTTGCTCCAGCGCGAGGTTTCGCCGTCGTGCGCGGCGCGGTATTCTCGCTGCTCTTGCCCGAGCCCGATCGACGCCAATGAGTCGTGGCCGCCCAGCACGAGCCCCTCGCTCATCGGTTTGAGGAAATAAACGGTGCTTACCAGCACAAAAAACAAGACCGCGAGCGCGTCGGGCCAAGCCTTTTGAAAAATTTTCTTGAAGTCCATATATATAATATTGTGTATTGTTGTCTCTGCATTATTCCGCTGGCATGCTCTCCTGCCCGTAAGCGTCGATGGCCGTCACGGCGTAGCGGCTGTGGAGCAGCGCGGGGAGGGCGGGATAAACGGCGAAGGAGGTGCTGTCGATATGGTGAGCCAAGAGGCGGTTGCCGCGCAGGCTGTCGATGCGGTAGACGTTATAGCGCACGGGGGCGGCGTGCGGCACGGGCTGCCACGAGAGCAGCAAGCGCTTGCCTTGCCGTTGCTTCTTCACGGCGGGCGGCACGGGCGGCGGGCAATCGGCGGGGGCTATGATGGCAGGCGTGAGTGCGGGGGCGGCGTAAAAGTCGTTTTTCAGATAGTAGAACAGTCCTTTCACGTTGTTGTCCAAGAATTTGGCTCGGAAGAATGCCGCACCGCCCAAACCCAAGGCGCGGCACACCGCAAGTTGGCGCGTGATGTCGGTCAATGCCCAGTTGCGCTCGCGGCTGTCGAGAAACCAGATGCCCAGGCCCGGCACAACGGCCGCGCCGCCGGGCGTGTTCTCCTGCCAGTCGGCGGCAAAGGGATAGAAGTGGTTGCCGTCGAAATACATCATCGGGAACAGCCAGTCCATCAGTCCCTCATCGAGCCACCGCTGCGCTTCCTGTCCCATCGCCATTGCGCTCCAGCCCATTGCGTTGTAACGCTTCAGGTCGGCGTGCTTGCCGATGGGGGCGCAACTCATCTTTATCCACGGGCGCACAGCCTTCACCTTGGCGGCGATTTTGCGTACGCAGCGCGTCACGTTGTCGCGCCGCCACTGCGCCTTCTGCGCCGCCGAAAGGCCTTTGCCGTATTTCTTAAAGGTAGCGTTGTCGTTGAAAGCAATGCTCTTTTCGGGATAACGGATATAGTCGAGGTGAATGCCGTCAACGTCGTACTTCCGCGCCACTTCGGCGCATAGTTCGGCGAGATAGTCGTCCGTACCCGGCACACCGGGGTCCATCATCCATTGGTCGCCGCAGCGTTGGCAGAGTGCGGGCCGGCGTTTCGGCAGGGCGCGGTTGCCCAAAGCCTTGACGGCCTCGGTTTTCCCGATGGGGAAACTCACCATCCATGCGTGGCACTCCATGCCTCGGCGGTGGCACTCCGCGACGGCAAATGCCAAGGGGTCGTAAAGCGGGGCGCGTCCCGGCACGCCGGAGAACACGCCGTCCCAAGGCTCGATGTCGGAGGCGTATGCCGTGGTGCCGCGCAGGCGTGCCTGGAAGAGCACGGTGTTGATGCCCGCCTCGTGCATACGGTCGAGCAAGCGGCAGAGCGTCCGCTTCTGTTCCTCTGCGGCGGCGGGCGTGGCGGCAGCGCGGCGCGGCCAGTCTAAGCCCGAAAAGGTGGTGAGCCACACGGCGCGTATCTCGCGCTGCACAGGCACGGCGGTTTCGCCGCCGCCAAAGGCGCGGGCGGTGCAAAAGGCCGAAAGGCAGAGACAGGCGAGTAGGAGACGGCGGAGCATCTTTTTGAAAGGGTGATTTTTTATAAACTTTATAGTTTCTAAGTCTCAACGCGTTGGTTGAATAAACCGCTATATTGTCTACCAGAAAACATGGTTGACAAATTATCTTGCGCGGTGGGCGTATAAAATACGCCCCGTTGTCTTTGTTGTCGTCATATTAAGCGCATGAATGCCTGACTCTGTGTTGTCTTTTGTTGTCTATGTTGTCGTTTTTATTCTTACGACAACATAGACAACTCTTGACAACATATTTTTTTGCGTTGCCGTTTTCATTATGACGACAACTGGGACAACTTTTTGACAACTTGCAGTTGTCTTTCTGGGCGGTGTGGTTGTTTACTAATTCAACCAACGAGTATAGCCTCAATATATTTTATATAGAAAGGGCTTTATTTCAGTTTTTTTAGGAGGGGCTGCAAAGTGCCTTGCGGCACACCGAGGGCGGCTGCTTTGCTGATGTCGGCGCGTGCGGCGGCAGTTTCTTCCATGGCAATCAGCACTTCGGCGCGTGCAGTGTAGAGGTCGCCGCGCTCGCCATCGAGTTTAATGGCAGTGTCGTAGTCGGCGCGTGCCAGGGCGTGCTTGCCGTCGGTGGCGAGCATCTCGGCCCGCAGGGCATAGGCATCGGCATTCTTGGGGTGCTGCGCCACGAAATCGTTGAGCCGCGCCAAGGCTTCCTGCTTGCGCCCTTCGTCGCGGAGCGTCATCAGGAGCAGTAGAGCCGCGTTCTCATTGTCGGGCGTGAGTTTCAGCACCGTTTCGAGGTCGGTGCGTGCTGCCGGGGCGTTGCGCAACTGCATCTGCGCCGCCGCCCGCATGAAGAACACCTGTGCCCGGTGTTCGTTGGTCAGCGTGCGTTGCAGCAGCACGTTGCAATCGTCTATCGCCATCGTGGCGTTGCCGCTGCTCAAAGCGGCATTGGCGCGGTCGGCACGCACCTCGGGGTTGTCGGGCTGCTCTTTGAGCACTTGCGTGAGTAGTTTCACCGCCTCGTCGTAGCGTCCTTGCGCCAGGGCGATGCGTCCGAGGTTGTGGCGGACTATATAGTTGCCTGGCGCATCAGGGCGCGTGGAGATGGCAGCGCGGAATTGCTTGCGGGCCTCTTCGAGTGAGTCGGCATGGAGCGCATTGAAAGCGCGAACAAGATGGTCGGCATATTCAATAGAATCGTTGCGCTCGCGGCGTGCCACGTCGCTCTCTCGCTTGTAGTCGTCGATGGTTTTGCCGCGCACCTTGCCCTTGTTGTCAAGGTCGATGATGGTCTGCGCCGAAAGCGTTGCCCCGAAGAGGCAGAGCAGGACACAAAGCAAGGAGCGGCATACAATATTATTATATGGTTTTAGTAAACAAGTTGACAAGTAAACAAGTAAACGAGACAAATTACATGGTACAGAGGAAGAGCAAGACAAACTTGTCTCGTCTACTCGTAACTCGTTTACTCGTTTACTAAAAAACTTTTCAGCCATAAAGTCATAATTTATAGATTGGCCACGCGCATAATGTCTGCGAACACACCGGCTGCTGTCACGGCAGCGCCTGCGCCGTAGCCTTGTATGAGGAGCGGGTATTCGTGGTAACGCTCGGTGGTGAGCAGGAGAATGTTGTTAGAGCCTTCGAGGTCGTAGAAAGGATGTCCCTGCCCGTATTCGCGCAGTCCCACAGAGCCTTTGCCCTCTGCCCATTCCGCCACGAAGCGCCAGCGTTTCTTCTCAGCCGCGAGGCGTTGCCGCTCTGCCTCGAAGCGGGCGTCGAGCTGCGGCAGGCGTTGCCAGAAATCCTCCAAACTGCCCTCGAAGAAGTCTTTGGGGAGAAAGAGTTCCTGCGCCACCTCGCCGGCTTCCACGCGATAGCCGCTTTCGCGGGCGAGGATAACGAGTTTGCGCACTACGTCGCGTCCCGAAAGGTCGATGCGCGGATCGGGCTCGCTGTATCCCTGCTCCTGTGCCATGCGCACTGCCTGGCTGAGCTTTACGTCGGCGGAGAGCGTGTTGAACACGAAGTTGAGCGTGCCGCTCAGCACCGCGCTGATGCGCTCGATGCGGTCGCCCGAGGCGCGGAGGTCGTTGATGGTATTGATGATGGGTAGGCCTGCGCCCACGTTGGTCTCGAAGAGATATTTCACGCCGCGCTCGCGGGCGGTTTGCTTGAGCGTGTCATAATAGGCGTAGGCCGAGGAGGCGGCAATCTTGTTGGCAGCCACTACGGACACGTTGCCCGCGAGCAGTTCCCCATAGCAGGCGGCGGCTTCCTCGCTCGCCGTGCAGTCTACAAAGACGGAATTGAAGATATTCATCTCGCGTATTTCTTTCATCATCTGCTCCACGCCGCCCGGCACGGGGCTCTGTTTCAGTTGGTCGAGGCACGTGGCGGGGTCGATGCCCTCACGCGAGAAGAGGCCGTGCGAACGGCCGCACACGCCCACGAGATTGAGCTTGAGCCTGCGCTCGCGCATCAAGGCCTCGCGGCGGTCGGCAATCTGCTGCAGGAGCGAGCCGCCCACGGTGCCCGTGCCGCAGAGGAAGAGGTTGAGTTCCTGGTGCTCGCTCAGGAAAAAGCTGTCGTGCAGCACGTTGAGCGTTTTTCTCAGCTGCGTGCGCTCCACCACGAACGAGAGGTTCATTTCCAGTGCGCCGAGCGCCACGGCGGAGATGCTGATACCGTTGCGGCCGAGCACGCTGAACAGTTTTCCGGCAATGCCCGGCGTTTGCTTCATCCTTTCGCCCACGGCTGCCACGCACGCCATGCCCGTGAGCAACTGCGCCGCGTTCATCGCGCCGTCGGCAATCTCGCGGGCAAACTCGCTGTCGAGCAGTTGGCAGGCGCGGGGCGCGTCGGCAGGCGTCATACAGATAGAGGTGCTCGTCTCAGAGGCCGTCTGCGCCACCATAAACACGCTGATGCCGCCGTCGGCCAGCGTGGTGAAGATGCGGCGGTTCACGCCAATCACGCCCACCATCGCCGAGCCGCTCACCGTCACCATGCTCATGTCGTTCACCGAGGAGATGCCGCGGATGGGGCGGTCGGACTGCGCCGCGTCTTTCGAGATGACCGTGCCGCCGGCTTCGGGGTTGAAGGTGTTTTTTACGATAATGGGGATATTCTTCCGGCACACGGGATAAATCGTGGGCGGATATACTACCTTCGCGCCGAAGTTGCACAGTTCCATGGCTTCGCCATAGCTGAGGCGGCCTATGGTGTAGGCGGTGGGAATGACGCGCGGGTCGGCCGTCATGAAGCCGTCCACGTCGGTCCATATTTCCAGTCTTGCGGCGTCGAGCGCGGCGGCGATAATGGCGGCGGTGTAGTCGGAACCGCCGCGTCCGAGGTTGGTGGTGATGCCTTCCTGCGCGTCTTCGGAGATGAAGCCGCCCGTCACGGCGATGCCCTGGAAGTCCTTGAATGTTTCGCACACGAGGCGGTTCGTCTGGTCGAAGTCCACGATGTGCTTGCCGCCCTGCCGGCGCGTTTTGATAAAGGTGCGTGCGTCGAAGTGGTGCGCCCCGTCGATGAGTGCCGCCACGATGACCGACGAGAGGCGTTCGCCGTATGCCACCACGGCATCTGCCGTCTTCGGCGTGAGTTCGCGAATGAGGTACATGCCGTGGAGAATGCTCTGCAACTCTGCCAGCAGTTGCTCCGTCTGTTCCGTGACGCGGGGTCTGCGCGGGGCGGGAATGATTTGGGCGATGTAGTCGCGATGGCGTGCGCAGATATTGTCATAGCCCGCCTTTGTGGCTTCGGCGTTGCCCGATGCTGCCGTTTGGGCAAGGTCGATCAGGGCATCTGTCACGCCGCGCAGGGCCGACACCACCACGATGGCGGGCCGCTCGCCCCCTTCCACTATCTTTTTTATGTTGAGAATGCCCTCAGTCGCGCCGACCGACGAACCTCCGAATTTGAGAATGCGCATGGGAATATAGTATATCTATAAAATCTATATTGTCTATTGGTTGGTTAGATTATGAGCGAGGTGCCTGGAAGGCACTACGGAGCGTAGCGACGATAACCGGGGACGAAGTCCTCGGATAGGCGGGACTTGGACGATGTGCCTGGAAGGCACTACGCTACAGGACATGCTCTTTATACATCGCCACAGGCGTACTGCCTTCCAGGCAGAACCATCGCAATAGCCTCTCCCGAGGACTTCGTCCCCGGTTATCGTCGCTACGCTCCGTACTGCCTTCCAGGCAGTTAATACTATTATCATATTAACTCCTAATTCAACCAACGAGTTGTTTTATAATTTCACTTTCACCTTCACCGGCTTCGACTCGTTCTGCAACCGGTCGAGCGAAGTCACTACATAGACATATTTTTCTTTGCCGGTAGCGTAAGGCAACTTGATGCAGGTTTGGTCGGTAATTGCCACGATATTTTCCGCCCGCTCAAGGTCGATGCGTTCCTTGGCTCCGAAGCGGTAGACCACGTATTTGGTCACCTCCTCCTGCGGCCGCTTGGCCTTTTTGGGCGCGAGCCAGAAGAGGTAATAGCCTGTGGGCATCCACTGTGCCTTAACTTTGCGCGGCTTGGCGGGCAAAGCCTTCCCGAGGAAAGGATAAAGCGGCTGCAAGGCCGGGGTGCGGTGATAGTTTCGGGCAAGTTCTGTGGCAAATCCGCCTTCGTTGCGTGCCACGGCCGCCGAGTACCACAGGCACGACCCTTGGATGCCGCGCAGCGTACGCTGCAGGCGCATCTTCTCCGCCATCTGGTTTTGCGCGGGGTTGTTGATGTCGGCGGCGCGCACCGTGCGCTCCACGTCCTGCCCTATGTAGAGCGGGCGGGCGGCGGCAAAGCGGCTCCACCAATGGATAAGTTCGTCGTAGTCGGCGGCGGGGTGACCGATTTCCCAATAGATTTGTGGCACGAGATAGTCCACCCAGCCGTTGTTTACCCAAAAGAGCACGTCGGCATAAAGGTCATCGTAGTTTTGCAACCCCTTTGTCTTCGAGCCAGGCAGGTTTGTGCCTTCTTTGAGGTTATGGTAAATGCCGAAGGGCGACACACCAAATTTTACCCAAGGCTTCACGCTGTGAATGCTGTCGCCGAGCATCTCGATGAAGGTATTGACATTGTAGCGCCGCCAATCGTTGATATCTGCAATGCCATTGCGATGCGCGGCATAGGTCTCGGCATCGGGAATAGTCAAGCCGGCTACGGGATAAGGATAGAAGTAATCGTCGATATGCAGTCCGTCCACGTCGTAGCGGCGTACGATGTCGGCGGCGATGGAACAGATATATTTGCGGTTTTCCGCCATGCCGGGGTCGAAGAGCACGAGGTTGTCGTATTTGAAGAAGCGTTCCGGGTGCTGCACGTAGGGGTGCGTTGTTGCCAGTTCCGTAGTGCCTTTGGTCTTGGCGCGGAACGGGTTGATCCAGGCGTGCAGTTCCATGCCGCGCTTATGACATTCGTCCACCATCCACGCCAGCGGGTCCCAATAGGGTGCGGGCCGTTGTCCCTGCCGCCCCGTGAGGTAGCGGCTCCAAGGCTCGTAGGGCGACTCGTAAAAGGCGTCGGCCTCGCCGCGCACTTGGAAAATCACGGCGTTCACCCCGCACTTTTGCAGGGCGTCGAGCTGCTTGGTGAGATTGTCCTGCATGGCATCGCGCGAAAGCCCTTGGAACTGACCGTTGATAAACTGGATCCACGCGCCCCGGAACTCACGCTTCGGCTGCGGGGAGGTCTGTGCCACGGCGGTGCCGAGTGAGAGCAGCGCACCGATGAAAAGGAGGAAAAAGTGCTTCATCATTGATAATATAGAGGTGGAATTGGCCCTTATCCTATAAGCAAAGGGCATTTTAAGGCTGTAAAGGTACGCTTTTTTCAGCAAAAGCGCGGAAGCGAGCCGCCGAAAGTTGCAAGCAGGCGCATTTGCGTGTCCTTTTGCCGCGTTTTCGTCCCGATTTTCTGACGGGGAGGGTGGGGCAGAATGCAGGGAGAAAGGAAAAATCTTGTTAATGCCTCGCTACTCACTGCGCAGAGCGTTGAAGGCGCGTTTGCAATCGTTAAGGCGATGCGGCGCGAAGATTTATAGATAATTAAGGAAAGGGAATTTTGCTCCGAGCAAATTTCGATGAAAACAAAGAAAATGTTTGCGATAAAGCACATCGTAAAAATTATAAAGGAGCAAATTTTTACGGGCTTGCTTATAATTTTCACGATCCTATAAGATAATTTTTCCGCTCATATAGGATAGTTTGCCCCAAAAACGCAGAAAGAGGAACAGCCTGCGCTCTTCCTCTTTCTGCTGATGCAAAGATATGATTTTTGGTCGGTCTTGCCAAAACGCGCCCAGTTGTGCCGCCGGCTGTCAAAGCGCGGGGCGGCACGTTTTACCCTCCATTCGGCCAATGCCTATAAGCCCTGCAATATTCCCTCTCGGATGAGCCGCTCTACGCCGAGGCGTATGGACGTGAGGCCGAACTCTTCGGGGCGCACCTCCGCAGCGGGCAGCCAGCGCAAGGCGGCAGCGTCGTCGGCAGCCGCCAAGGCCGTTTCATCGGCAAGGCGGCACAGGAAAAAGGCGTCCGTGGTGTGGACGTCGAAACCCGAGAAACGGTAGACGTTCGTGAGCGAAAACAGATAGCGCAGCGCGGCCACTTCGCCGCCAGTCTCTTCGCGCACCTCGCGGCGGCAACCCTCTTCGAGCGTTTCGCCGGGGTCGACGAACCCGCCGGGCAGGTCGAGTGTGCCGCGTGCCGGCTCCAAAGCGCGACGCGCTGTGAGCAATTCGCCCCGGGCGTTGAAAATCACGGCGACCGTAGAGGCAGAAGCGTTGTGGTAGTAAGTAAAGCCGCAGTCGGCGCAACGCTTGGAGCGCCCGTCGCTAATGGCAAACTGCGCAGACCCGCAGCGCGGGCAAAATTGAAAGAGGGAAAGCGGGTGGGGCATACTTGTAATATTCTATACGTTGTTGGTCGAATTAGGTGTTAAGCGCCTGGAAGAAAGATCCTTTCAGGTAGTTTGCACAGTCTCTATGCGCCCACGGCGGGCGTTTTTAATAAGATAGGCTACGGCTCGGCAATTAGAGCAAGCTCTATTGCACTCGCCTTGCACTATCTTTGCAAAACACCCCTACTCTTCAATGAGTTCTTTCGGAATTTCCGTGCGCGGCACAAGTCCTTTCTTTTTCCAGCCTTCGAGTTGTGACACGATGTTGCCGCGCCCCGTGGAGAGTTGCTTCGAGGCCTCTTCGTAGGTGGCGGAAAGTTGGGAAATTCCGTTGCCGATCTTGACAAAATTCTGGGCAAACGTCACGAATTTCTTGTGAATCTTTTCTGCCGATTCGTAAATCTGGCTCACGTTCTGCTCGCGCAGGCTGCTCTGCCACAGGTTATAAGCCAGTTGCAACGCCATGAGCAGGTTGCCGGGATTGATCAGTATGACGTGGCTCTTGTAAGCGTCGACAGGCAAGGCGGGGTCGGCGGAAATGGCGGACATATAGGCGGCTTCCGACGGTACGAACATGAGAACGTAGCCGATGTTGTGCGCCACCAGTTTGTCGTAACTTTTCGCGCTCAACTCCTTGACGTGGGCGCGGAGGCTGCGCACGTGCTCTTTCAGGCAGGCTGCCTGTTCCTCCGGCGTCTGCGCCGAGGCGTAGCGCGTGTAGGCTATGAGCGACACCTTCGAGTCGATGACCACCGCCCGCTGCTCGGGCAGATGCACCACGACATCGGGGATAAACTCGCGCCCCTCGTCGTCGCGCGTGCGGGCTTGCAGCGTGAAATCGCGTCCCGCCGTGAGGCCCGAGGCTTCGAGTATGTTGCGCAGCACGGCCTCGCCCCAGTTGCCCTGCGCCTTGTTGTTGGCGGTGAGCGCGCGCGCCAGTTCGCCGGCTTCGCGGCTCACGCTGGCTGTGGTGTCCATGAGTGCCTTGACGTACTTGTCCATCGCGGCGTGTCCGCTGACGAAGCGGTCGCGGAAGTCCTCGATGTCTTTGCCGAGCGGCGCGAGGAGGTCTTCGAGCGTGTGGAGATGCGCCTTGCGCAGGGCGGAGCTTTCGTGCTGTATGAGGTCTTCCGCCACGGCGCGAAACTCCGAGCGCAGGGCCGCCGCCTCTGCCTTGCGGTTTTCGGCGGCGTGGCGGCGCTCGCTTTCGAGCAGGGTGCGCGCCTGCACCTCCGCCTCTTTCAGACGCTGCATTTCGGCAGACGTGCGGCGGATATGAAAAAGCAGCCCGAGGAGAAATCCGGCTGCTATACTTAGGATAATGATGAATGTCAGCGACAGGGGCGACATAGTTTTTAATAAAAATAGAAACCTTTTTAGTTCACAAATTATTTTTTTTATTGCCCACGAATTTCACGAATTTACACGAATCGTGTACTGCGTTTTAATGGCGACCTTTTAGGTCGCACTAATCACACGAATGCAATTAGTGAATATTCGTGCAAGCGAGTGCAATAGAGCATGCTCATATTGCCGAGCGCAGCCGAAAATATTGAATTTCCGTGCAAGCGAGTGCAATAGAGCTTGCTCATATTGCCGAGCGCAGCCGAAAATATTGAATTAGTGAAAATTCGTGCGACCGTACAGGTCGCCTTTTAATCATTGAAAAGAGTTCGTGAAAATTCGTGCAATTCGTGGGCAATAAATTCCGTGGGCAAAAATAAATTAATTCGAGGACGAGAAATATTTTACCCCTCGATAATGGCGAGTGCTTCCTCAATCGAGAGCTGCTGCTGCTCGCCCGTCTCCATGTTTTTCAGAGTAAGGCGGTTTTCGGCCAGTTCGCTCTCGCCCACCAAGGCCACAAACGGAATGTGCTGCGCGTTGGCATAGGCCATCTGCTTCTTCATCTTCACCGTGTCGGGGTAAACCTCGGTGGAAACGCCCTTTTTGCGGGCCGCGGCGGCATATTCGAGGCAACGGGCCGCTTCGCGCTCGCCGAAATTGATGAAGAGCAGGCGCACGCTGCCGGCAGTGTCGGAAGGATAAAGGTCGAGGCCATTGAGCACATCGTAGATGCGGTCTGCGCCGAAGGAGATACCCACGCCGCTAAGGCCCGGCATGCCGAAGATACCCGTGAGGTTGTCGTAGCGGCCGCCGCCCGTGATGCTGCCGATGGCGTAGTCGAGGGCTTTCACCTCGAAAATGCAACCCGTGTAGTAGTTTAGGCCGCGGGCGAGCGTGAGGTCGAGCTCAATCTCGTTGCGCAGCGAGCCGGCGGCGGCGAGCGTGTCGAGCACGAAAGCCACCTCGTCGCAGCCTTTCAGGCCCGTTTCGCTGGCGGCCAGCACCTCGCGCATCGTTGCCACCTTCTCGGCGTTGCTGCCTTTGAGGCCGATGATGGGTTGCAGCGTCTGCACTTGCTCGGCGTTGAGCCCGGCGGCGAGGAGTTCCTCGTTCACCTTCTCGAGGCCTATCTTGTCGAGCTTGTCGATGGCTACGGTGATGTCGATAATCTTGTCGGCTGCGCCGATGATTTCAGCAATTCCCGTGAGAATCTTGCGGTTGTTAATTTTGATGCTGACGCGGATGCCGAAGCGCGAGAATACCTCGTCGATGATTTGCATCAGTTCCACCTCATTGAGCAGAGAGTCCGAGCCTACTATATCGGCGTCGCACTGATAAAACTCGCGGTAGCGCCCTTTCTGCGGGCGGTCGGCACGCCAAACGGGCTGGATTTGATAGCGCTTGAAGGGCATCTGCAATTCCTCGCGGTGCTGCACCACGTAGCGGGCGAAGGGCACGGTGAGGTCGTAGCGCAGGCCTTTCTCGCAGAAGCGCGAGGCGAGGGCCGCCGCGCTCTTTTCGGCGTAGTCGTCGGTGGAAACAGCGTTTTTGAAGTCGCCCGAGTTCAAAATCTTAAATAAGAGTTTGTCTCCTTCCTCTCCGTATTTGCCCATAAGGGTGGAGAGATTTTCAGTGGCGGGCGTTTCTATCTGCCGAAAGCCGTAGAGGGCATATACCTTACGGATAGTTTCAAAAATATAGTTGCGGCGCGCCATTTCAACGGGGCCGAAGTCGCGCGTGCCTTTGGGAATGGAGGGTTTCATGCTTGGGGTAAGTAGGGGCGTTTTGCAACACGCCCGGTTAATGAATGATTTTATTTGCTAACTTCTTTCACAAGATAAATATACGTGGGCAGGTGGTCGGAATAGCCGTTGAGCCATGCGCCGCCGGCGTGCGTGCGGAGCGTGTTGCCCTTGTAGCGTCCTTCCTGCTGGAAAAGATAGTCGCGCATGAAGACCTCGTTCTTATAGAACTTCAAAGTCTTGCGGTCGCTGCCGAGCAGATTGCCGCTAAACACGATTTGGTCGAACAGGTTCCACTTGCCGTCGTAGAGCAGCGTGCCCTGGCCCACCTTGTAAAGCATGTCCCACCAAGGATTAAACAGGTCGTTGTCCGCCTTGATGTCCTGCTTCTTGTGCTTGCACTGCAAAGAGCGCGTCATGCTCTTGTTGGCGGGGTCGTCGTTCATGTCGCCCATGATAACCACCTTTGCGCCTGGGTCTTGCTGCATCAGCGCCTCTTTGAGGGCATAGACCTGCTCGCCGGCGCGCTCGCGGGCTTCGCTGCCTGCCGCGCGCGAGGGCCAGTGATTGACGATAAAATGGAATTTCTCGCCGGCCAGTTTGCCGCTCATCACGAGAAAGCCGCGCGTGATGTGCGTGGTGTCGCCTTTAAGCTCGGTGTAGGCATGCACCTGCTTGTTTTCGTCCACATAGAAACCGAGGTCGACGTCCGGCTGATTTTTGTCCTTATAATAATATGGTACGAGCATCGAGCTTTCGAGCGTGAAGAGGCGGGGGTTGTAGAAGAAAGCGCATTCCACGCCGCGGCGGTCGGGCCCGTCGTAGTGTACGATTTGCCAGCCGCGCTTTTGAAGTGCCGGCTGTTTCAGGAGGTCTTCGAGCACGTTGCGGTTTTCGATTTCCGACACTCCGATGACCGCCGGGCCGGCAGGAAGCTTGTCGGTGCAGAGTTCCGAGAGCACGCGCGACATGTTGCGGAGCTTTGCCTCGTACTTCATCTTGCCCCATTTGTTGCGCCCGTCGGGAAGAAATTCATAATCGTTCTTGCCGGCATCGTGCAGCGTGTCGAACAGATTTTCAAGGTTGTAGAATGCCACGCCATAGAGCGCGTAACGCTTCTCGCCCTGCTGCGGAGCGGTGAACGAAGACAAAACCGCCGCCGAAAGGAGCAAGAATAAAAAGGAAAAAACAGTCTTTTTCATATCAAGGTAAAATCAGATGGCAAGGAGGGAGAAAGTACGGCGGGGGAAAAAGGAAAAACCGCACTTTCTGCTATTTGAGTGGCAAATTTCCAAAAAAAATCTGACAATAAAGGCGATTTTCTGCCTTAAAATGGCAATTTAATAAATTTGTAAAAGAGCGGACAAGAAATTTGTACTACCTTTGCACAGTTTCACAGCAGAAAGTTACGGAAAACTGCTGAAACGATACTATGAAAAGAGTGAAACGGACCGCCATTTCGTTAGCTCGCAAATCTGCATACTCAACAAATTTAAATATCAAATCATTCCACAAACCAACTTTTATGAATAAAGGTCTAAAACTTGTGGCAGCGGCGTGGTGCTTTCTCGGAACGGCCTACGCGCAGCAGCCAAACGACAGCCTTTATGTAGCCGGCGACAACGCAGACTTTACGTTTACAGAGTCGCAACTGGACGAGGACAACGATGCCCCGCAAACGGTGTCGTCAATCTCCTCGGAGCAAAACGATGCCTACCTTTCGGAGGTGGGCTATCGCTTCTCGGCTATGCGTTTCAGGACGCGCGCCTATGACAACCAGTACAACAGCGTCTACATGAACGGCCTGAGGCTGAACGACTCCGAACTCGGACGCTTCAGCTACAGCATGATCGGCGGTATGAACGACGGCACGCGCAATAAAGAGGGCGTGACGGGATTCAACTACAACATGTTCGGCACCACCGGCATCGGCGGGGCGCAAAACATCAACACCCGCGCCTCGGCATTCGCACAGGGCAACAAAATCGCCCTATCGGGCTGCAACCGCAACTATGTGGCGCGCGGCATGTATACTTACGCTACCGGCCTCCTGCCCTCCGGCTGGGCTTTTGCCGGGACAGTGGGCTACCGCTGGTCGAAGGAGGGCGTGATTGAAGGCACGTTCTACAACTCGTTCAGTTATCTGCTTTCTGCCGAAAAGCGTTGGAACGACCACGCCCTTTCGCTCGTTACTTTCGGTTCGCCGACGGAGCGCGCGCAGCAGGGAGCTTCTACCGAGGAAGCCTATTGGCTCGCCAACTCCCACTATTACAATCCCAACTGGGGTTATCAGGGCGGCGAGAAGCGCAATGCCCGCGTGGTGCACGACTATGAGCCGACGGCCATCCTTACTTGGGACTGGAAGATTAACGATGATATGAAACTCTCCACTTCGGCCGGCTTCAAGTATTCTATGTATAGCACCTCCGCGCTCGGTTGGAACGGCAACGCTTACGACCCGCGCCCCGACTATTACAAGAATCTGCCCTCTAGCACCTTTAATGTTTACGACACTGACGGGCAGAACAATCCCAATTACCTTAACGAAAATCCTTGGTTCCTGGAAGAATACAATTCCCTTTATAATTATTGGACTTCCGACAAGGCCAACCGTCAGATTAACTGGGATCGCATGTATCTCGTCAATCAGGAACATGCTGCCACGGGCGGCGATGCGCTCTATTACGTGGAACGCCGCCACAACGACCAAATGGTGTTTGCCTTCAACTCGGCTTTCAATCACGCCGTCAATGAGCACAGCAAGTATGCCGTAGGCATTCAGCTCAACTCTACCAAAGGCATGCACTACAAAACGATGGACGACCTGCTCGGCGCTTTGCGCTACACCGACATCGATAAGTTCGCCGCACGCGACTACGGCGAAGGCAGCATTATGGCGCAGAACGACCTGAACAACCCCAACCGCCAAATCGGCGTGGGCGACAAGTTCGGATACAACTATAATATATATGTCAACCAAGCCCGCGCCTGGATGCAGTACCGCTACAACTACGGCGGCCTCACCTTCAACCTCGGCGCACACATCGACGGTACGCAGATGGAGCGCGAGGGTCTGATGCGCAACGGCCGCGCAGCCGACAATTCCTTTGGCAAGAGCGGCAAGGCAAGCTTCCTCGGCGGCGGCGGAAAGTTTGCGCTTAACTATCGCGTGGGTGCTGGCAACGACATCTTCGCGGGCATGAGCGCAGAGAGCAACGCCCCCTTGGCACGCAACAGCTTCGTTGCGCCGCGCATGCAGAACAACTTCGTGGACAACCTCACCAACGAGCAGGTCTTCGGCGGCGAATTGGGCTGGAAGTTCCGCTTCGGTCCTGTGTCGGGTATCGTGAAGGGCTACTACACGCGCTTTAACAACGGCGTGGAGCAAACGGCTTTCTACAACGATGCTGAAGAACGCTTCACCTATCTTACTATGACGGGCGTTGACCGCGAGCACTACGGCGTTGAGGCTTCTATCAACTGGCAGGTAACGAGCAAACTCTCTTTCAACCTTATGGGAACGTATGGCGAAGCCAAATACGTGAACAATCCTTTGGCGCAGCTCGCTTACGAAGGCATGGACGCCGCTACTATTCAGGATTTGAACCTTTGGGCAAATCCTGTGACGGGCGCCAATATGCCGCTGCGCGTCATTGCCGAGGGTATGCGTGTGAGCGGCACTCCGCTCACGGCTGTAAGCCTTGCCGCAAATTATAACACCAACGGCTGGTTCTTTGAACTCGCCCTCAATTACTACGACCGCGTTTACGTGGGCTTCTCGCAGTACAACCGCCTCTCGAACGTGCTGAGCGCATACAAGCCCAACGGCGTGGACGCAAACGGCAACGATACTTATTTGCCCACCAAGCAGGAACTCGAAACCAACGGCGGTATCCTCTTCGACGAAAGCGGCAACTTTGTGAAGGCCTACTCGCCCGAGCAGGAGAAGTTCGACGGCGGCTTTATGCTCGACGCTTCTATCGGCAAGTTCATACGCTTGAAGAAAGGCAAGAGCATCAGCATCAACCTTTCCTTGCAGAACATCACGAACAACCGTAACCTCCGCACCGGCGGCTACGAGCAAAACCGTGGCGACTACTATAACACTGGCGAAAAGCGTGCTTACGTGTTCTCGAAGAACTCTAAGTATTATTACGCCAACGCCATCAACGGTTTCCTCAATATCGGCTTCAAGTTCTAATACATATATATAAATATGACTACAATGAAAAAGATATATTCTTTCCTGCTTGCCGCCTGCGCCGGGCTCTCGCTCGCTTCGTGCACGAACGAGGACATGGAGTCGCCCGCGCTGGATTATGAGCAGGCTTCGATAACGTCGACGACCGATGTGGGCACGACCAACATCAAGATTGCCGCGCTCAAAGACAGATACGCCAGCACGTTCCGTCAGGCAAATGCTTGGCTGAAAATTGAAGAAGACCTCGTGTTCGAGGGCGTTGTCTGCGCCAACGACCGTGGCGGCGGACATTATCAGAGCATACTCCTGCGCGATATTGACAAGGAGGCAGGCACCGACCAGTGCATTCAACTGGCCATCAAGAATACTTGCCTTTATCCTTACTTTAAGCTCGGTCAGCGCGTCAAGGTGAACCTCAATGGGCTGTACGTAGGTTGCTACGGCTATGTGCCCAAAGTGGGCCAGCCTTACCTTACTTCTAACGGCAATATGCGCCTTGGCCCCGTGCTTTTAAGCGATATAAAGACAAGGGTTCAGTTGCTCGGCATGCCCAACCCCGGCGCGCCCGAACTGGTGCCCCTCGAACCGGCCGACGAATGGTTTAAACAGAACATGACCTACAAGAACGTGCCCATGCTCGCCAAGGTGACGGGAACGTTCGACGAGGTCTCCATTGCCAAAAAGAATACCGCCGCAGAAGGCGAGTTGGACGCTTATAAAGGACAGTATGAACCGCTGCCCAAAGTCTTTGCTCCGCTTGTGCTGCGCGATGACGGCTATGGCGTAGACCGTACGCTTGTGTTGCGCGACGGCAAAACAAAACTTTCTTTCCGTTCCAGCACCAGCTGCGAGTTTGCCAATGTGCCCCTGCCCGAGGACGAGCGTTCCTACACAGGTATGCTAAGTTTTTATGGCAGCGAGTGGCAGATGCAGCTCCGCTATTTTGAAGATATTTATCCCAATATCGAAATGCCGAACTACCAAAATCAGTAACAATAAAAACAACATAAAATGAAAAAGACATTTCAATTCTTATCCCTTGCCATTGCGGCTCTTTGCTTTACCGCATGCGAGGACGTTCCCGCGCCTTTCAATATTTTTTCTGAAGGCGGCGGTCAGGGAGCAAGTTCACAACTGCCTTATACGGCAACCTTTGAATCAAGCCTCGGCGACTTTACAACAGAGAATACCGTGGGCGATTTCCCATGGACGTGCCAATACAGCTGTGCGCAAATCACTTCTTATATTGACACCGACGGCGACGGCACGAAGGAAAACAATCCCGCAACCAGCTGGCTGATTTCTCCGGCGTTCGACCTTACGGGGGTTGAGGCTGCGCACGTTTCTTTCGACTATATCCTGCGCTATGCCAACGCCTCCGAACTGGCTACAAACTATCAGGTGCTTGTCAGCAAGGACTACTCCAAAGAAAACGGCGTGGCAGCGGCCAACTGGACAGTCCTGCCCCTGGATTTGGTGCAAGGTTCTGACTGGGAAACTTGGACAAATACGGGCAACCTGAACATTCCCGCCGAGTTCTGCAACACGGCCAACGTGACCGTTGCTCTGCGCTATATTGCACAGGCCAAGGCCGCCACGTGGGAAGTGAAGAACTTTGTGCTCGACCAAGGCGCAGGCGATAACGGCGGCGGTTCTGGCGAAGAAGGCGGCGTAAAGACGCTTCCTTATTCTGAAGAGTTCAGCACGACGCTTGGAGCGTTCAAGAACTACACAACTTCGGGCGAGGGCGCTTGGACGATCGATTACAGCACGGCTAAGGCCACGGGCTATGACAACGCCTCCAAGGTGACCACCGCCGGTACGTACTATCTTGTCAGTCCTGAAATCTCGCTCGCCGGGCAAACGGCTGTGCATGTGTCTTACGAATATATTATGCGTTACAACAAGGGCGATGAGAACCAGCAGGTATTCATTACTGATGCCTTCAATGAGGCAAATCCTGCCGAGGGTTGGACGCTTCTTGTGGGCAAGCATACGGAAGGAACCGACTGGACTACTTTCGCCAAAGAAGATGTCGCAATCCCTGCCGCTTATCTCGGCAAAACCATTCGCATTGCTTTCCGCTACAATACAAATGCTGAAAGCGGCTCAACTTGGGAAGTGAAGAACTTTGCCATTGCTGCCGGTGCAGCCAGCGGCGAGGGCGGCAATACAGGCGGCGGTAGCGAGGGCGTTGCCACGGGTGACGGCACGCTTGCCAATCCCTTCAACTCTGTGGCCGCAAATGCCTACGTAGCTGCCATGGCTGCCGATGTGGTTTCCGAAAACGACGTTTACATCAAGGGCAAGATTGCTTCTGTTGAAGAGGCTTACGGCACTCAATTCGGCAATGGCTCTTTCACTATTTCCGATGACGGCACTGCTGCAAACAGCTTCAAGGTTTGGCGCGCCCTTTACCTCAACAACGAAAAGTATCAGGACGGTCAGACGCAGATTAAGGTAGGCGACGAAGTGATTGTCTGCGGTAAGGTAGTGAACTTCAAAGGCAACACACCCGAAACTGCGCAAGGACAGGCTTATCTCTACTCGCTCGTAAGTTCTGAGGGCGGCAACACCGGCGGCGAAGGCGGCGGCTCGGTGGACAACCCCATTACCAACGACTATATCACCGTTACGGCAGCTTCTTTCGGCCTTGAAAACGGAACGGCCGTACCGCAACTGACGCTGAGCGACGGCACAACGCTCTCGTTCGACGGCGGCGGCAACACGAACGCGCCTAAGTACTATACGGCCGGCACGAATATCCGCATGTACCCCAAGAACACCATGACGGTGAAGGCCAGCAAGAAGATTGCAGCCATTGTGATCAATGTAGACAAGTACAACGGCACTATCTGCAACGCCAGCGGCGACATCTCTGCCAACCCCGGCAGCGTTTCCACCTCTGAGCAGGTTGTGACGATTAGCAGCGTGAACGCCACCTCCACGGTCATCACCAACACGTCCACCACAACCAGCACGCCGAGCCAAATCCGCTGGATTTCAATGACGATTTACTACGTAGAATAATCAGTGCGTTTTAGTAGACGAGTTTACAAGTAAACGAGTAGACGAGACAAGTCACTCGTAGAAATAGTGTATTGCAAAACATACTTGTCTTGTTTACTCGTCTACTCGTTTACTTGTTTACTTTAATTGTTCCACACAATATTATATTAAGGCCGTTGTTGCGGTAAATGCGCAGCAACGGTCTTATTTTCCCTAAGAATGAAGAAAAACCTTTTTATCGTTTCCCTTTGCCTTGCACTCGGTGGCTGTCTCTGCTTTTCCTGCGGCGACGATGATGATAACATTTCCCTTGGCAAAAATCCTGGCGGCGGAGGTGGCGGCTTGCCCCCAACTTCCGGGAACGCCGTGCTCTCTCGCCTCGAAACCCCGGCCACGAAAAGTGGCAACATTGTTGTTTCGCATTGGAGCGTCGAAGGCGGCGACAGTGTGATGACTTATTGTCTCGAATATGATCCCGTCAAGCACCATTCCCGTTGGGTGGCATTCCGCTTCGACGGGCGCACCCGTGCTAACAACGTGTCGCGCAAGAGTTACGACATTCGCCCGCAATACCCCGAAGATCCCAAACTTAACGGGCAGAATGCCATTGAGAACGATGCCAGTTTCAGCGGCTACGACCACGGGCACCTTTGCGCCTCGGCCGACCGCCTTTATTCCCGCACCGCCAACGATAACACGTTTTACATGACCAACATGTCGCCGCAAATCGGGCGCTTCAACCAATACTATTGGGTGGTGCTCGAAGGACTGGTGCAGGACCTCGGCAAATCGGGAAAATACGGTGCTAACTTCGCCGACACGCTCTACGTGGTGAAAGGTGGCACCATCGACAATGAAGACCAAATCCTCGGCTACGCGTGCAGCAGACGCATGCCTGTGCCTAAGTACTACTATATGGCCTTGTTGCGCGTCAAGAACGGTGCGTACTCCTCCATTGCCTTTTGGCTGGAGCACAAGGATTACGGCACTACTAAGCCCTCTCTTGCTACCATCAAGCAGCATTGCGTGAGCGTGCAGACGTTGCAGAATTACACCGGCATTGACTTCTTCCACAATCTCCCCGACGTGGTGGAGCAAAAGGTGGAGCAGCAGTGCGACCCCTCATCTTGGGGCATGTAAACGACGCTTTTTACGTTCAAAAAAGCACAAAATCAAAAAAAATGTGCAGCAAAAAGCGTTTTTCCTATATGAAACTTTGTTTATCTTAGGAATAAACGCTAATTTTGCACGCAGAAACTCATTTGAAATCAATATTAACCATTCAAACAGAAAGATCATGTCTGATATCGAAGCAAAAGTAAAAGCTATCATCGTTGACAAACTCAGTGTTGATGAAGCAGACGTTAAGAACGAAGCAAGTTTCGCCAATGACCTCGGCGCAGATTCTCTCGACACCGTAGAACTTATCATGGAATTCGAAAGAGAGTTCGGCATCTCTATCCCCGACAACGAAGCTGAAAAGATTTCTACCGTCGGCGATGCTATCGCTTACATCGAAGCCAACAAGTAAAAAGTTGACGAAGACCTTTTATTTTGAAACCATTTAAGAAACTGTAACCTCCCCAAAGGAGGCTACGGTTTCTCTTCGTTTTAGAAACCCCGCTCATTTTTCTTAAAACATTTGTGTGCGTGGGTGTGTCTGATATCTCCTAAAACGTCTGTTGTAGCGGGCTGAAAGCCCAAATGTTGCCCATAGCCCGGGGCAGCGCCCCGGGTAGAAGATGCAATAAGCAAAACAATCGGCATTTTTGTGCCGCAGCACAAAAATGCCACGCGCGTAAGCGCGTAACCCTTTCTCGTCACACGGGGCGTTGCCCCTAATAAAGAAGGTTGCTCTTACAGAGCGCGACACTTTTATCAATGCCGCACCTTCTACCCGGGGCGCTGCCCCGGGCTATGCGCAACATCTGGCCTTTCAGGCCGCCACAGCCAAAACCTTAGACACACCTCCGTCCACAGAGCAAAAAACATTTCAAGAATTATGGAATTGAAAAGAGTGGTCGTTACCGGCCTTGGTGCTCTGACACCCGTGGGCAACACGATGCCCGAAACTTGGGAAAACATTAAGAAAGGCGTCAGCGGCGCCGGCCCTATCACACACTTCGATGCCTCTAAGTTCAAGGCTACCTTCGCCTGCGAGGTGAAGAATTTCAACGCAACTGAGTTCATCGACCGCAAGGAAGCCCGCAAGATGGACCTTTATGAGCAGTACGCTCTTGTGGCTGCCATGGAAGCCATTAAGGACTGCGGCTGGGATTTGGAGAAGGTGGACAAAAACCGCATCGGCGTCATTCTCGGCGTCGGCATCGGCGGTATCCACACCTTCGAGGAAGAAGCCGGCAACTACGCCAGAAACGGTGAGGCAATGGGTCCCAAATACAATCCCTTCTTCATACCGAAGATGATTGCCGACATCGCCGCCGGACAAATCTCTATCCAGTACGGTTTCCACGGTCCTAACTACACCACGACCTCAGCCTGCGCCTCTTCCACCAACGCCTTTGCCGATGCCTTCAACCTCATTCGCCTCGGCAAGGCCGACGCCATCGTTACCGGCGGCTCCGAAGCCGCTATCTGGCCTGCCGGCGTGGGCGGTTTCACGGCTATGCACGCCCTCTCTACGCGCAACGACGACCCCGAGCACGCTTCGCGTCCCTTCTCCGCCAGCCGTGACGGCTTCGTTATGGGTGAGGGTGCCGGTATGCTTATTCTCGAAGAACTCGAGCACGCCAAGGCACGCGGCGCTAAGATCTACTGCGAAGTAGCCGGCGTGGGCATGTCAGCCGATGCACACCACATCACTGCTTCCCACCCCGAAGGCCTCGGTGCCAACCTCGTGATGAGCAATGCCCTCGAAGACGCTGGCATGAAGCCCGAAGACATCGACTACATCAACGTTCACGGCACGTCTACGCCCGTAGGCGACATCTCCGAAGTAAAGGCCATCACCAAACTCTTCGGTGAACACGCCTATAAGCTCAACATCAGCTCCACGAAGTCCATGACCGGCCACCTCCTCGGCGCAGCCGGTGCCGTGGAAGCCCTGATTTGCTGCCTCGCCGTGCAGAACGACATCGTGCCGCCTACCATCAACCACGAAGAAGGCGACAACGACGAAAACATCGACTACAACCTCAACTTTACCTTCAACAAGGCACAGCAGCGCACCGTGCGCGCCGCCCTCAGCAACACCTTTGGCTTTGGCGGCCACAATGCTTGCTGCATCTTGAAGAAGTACGAGGCGTAATATTATTCCTTAGGGGCGCGTTCCTTCCCGTGGAATGCGCCCCTATTTGTATACGTTTATTTCTATCCTCGCCGCTGCAACGCGGCCCTATCCCTTTATGATTACCAATTTGCTCGACCGGGTGAAGTTCCCCTTCCGTAAGGACAAGGAACTCCTCTCGGCCCTCCATGATATATTGGGGTTCTATCCCCACAACCTTGAACTCTATCGCGTGGCATTTGCCCACCGCTCCCTCTCTTATCGCAGCAAGGACCGCCGCAACCAGGAGACCGGCCGCCCGCTCAACAACGAACGCCTCGAATACCTCGGAGATGCCGTGCTTGAAACCGTGGTGAGCGATATTATCTACCACCACTTCGACCGCCGCCGCGAGGGTTTCCTCACTGCCACGCGCTCGAAGGTCGTGTCCCGCGAAACGCTCAACCGCCTCTCTGAGGAAATGAATATCCTCAAACTGGTACGGGCCGCGCAAGGCATATCTACCAACCACACCAATATAGGAGGCAATGCCTTCGAAGCCCTCATGGGTGCGATTTACCTCGACCGGGGCTTCCGCTACTGCCGCTGGTTCATCGAGAAGCGCGTTATGGGGCGGTTTATCGACCTCGACAAGCTCGCCAACAAGGAAGTAAACTTCAAGAGCAAGCTCCTCGAATGGAGCCAGAAGAACCGCATCAACACGGCCTTCAATATGGAAGGCGGCACGGGCGGCGAGCGCGTATTCTTCACCACGGTTGTGATTGAAGGCCTGGTGGCAGGCAAGGGCAAGGGACTTTCCAAGAAAGAGAGTCAGCAGATAGCCGCCAAGGAAGCCCTGACAAAGTTGCGCCGCGAACCCTTGTTCCTCGACAGTGTGTTCCAGGCCAAGGAACAGCGCACCGCGATGGAAGCGGAAGAAGCCTTTGCGCTGCCGCATATCGATGAGATAGAAGACATCCTCACCAAGGAGCAGGGCAAGGGCGGCACACCCAAGCGCAACGAGCAGGACGCCCCTGTGCTCGAAACGGCAGCTGATGCTCCCGCCACCTCGGAGTTGAGCGACGGCAACGAGACACCGGCCGCCAAACCGCGCCGCCGCCGCAGTCGCAGCCGTTCCGCAAAGTCGGTAACCGAGGCGGTGAAAACTGCCCCCGCAGCCGAAGCAGAAGCACAGCAGCCTGCGCCCGAAACGGAGGCAAAAAAGCCCCAAACTCGCCGTCCGCAGCCGCCGCGCACCGATGAAGACACCGATGCCGCCACGGGCAAGCCGCGCCGTCGCCGCCGTTCCCGTGCTGCAAAACCAGCCGGCGATGCCGCATCCGCCCAATCGACGGAAGCCGACCGCGAGGCCATTATCCGCGCCGCCGAAGAGGCCGCGTTTACAGAATAAGAAAAGTCCCTTTTAAGGATATACCGCCAAAAGTCAGGCAGCAATTTTTTCCTTGCTACCTGACTTTTTTTCGTAAATGCGCAAACATTTTTTCCTTTCATATAGATAGTTTTTGTTACAAAGTTTGTAACACGTATTACAAACTTTGTAACATGTGTTAGAAACTTTGTAACGGCCGTTACAAACTTTGTAACAAACTTTTTCTTAGCAGATAGTGAAAAATATCTGCGTCAGAGTAAAAACTTTCAAGCAGATAGGAACATTTTTAATGCGGATACAAAAAACGCGGTGCCTGGAAATTTCCAAGCACCGCGTTCGCAATACTAATATTTTCTTTGTTGGTTGACTTAAGTGTTAAGTGCCTGGAAGGCACTACGGAGCGTAGCGACGGTAACCGGGGACGAAGTCCTCGGATAGGCTATGCAAGGACGATGTGCCTGGAAGGCACTACGCCACAGGACAGGCACTAAGAACATCGCCACAGGCGTACTGCCTTCCAGGCAGAACGTTTACGATTGCCTTCACCGAGGACTTCGTCCCCGGTTACTATCGCTTCGCTCTGTACTGCCTTCCAGGCAGTTAATACCTTTGTCATAATGTTTTCTAATTCAACCAACCCGTTGAAAATCTACCTTTAATCTTCAATCAGGTTCTTGCCCGTCATTTCGGTAGGCTGCTCCAAGCCCATGATGTGTAGGATGCTCGGGGCCACGTCGGCCAGAACGCCGTTTTGCACCTTTGCACCTTTGTTTTTCGTCACGTAGATGAAGGGCACGGGGTTGAGCGAGTGTGCCGTGTTGGGCGTGCCGTCCTCGTTGATGGCGTTGTCGGCGTTGCCGTGGTCGGCAATGATGATGGTCTCGTAGTCCGTCTCGTTGGCGGCGGTCACTACGTCGCGCACGCAGGCATCGACGGCCGTTACAGCCTTTTCGATGGCGGGATAAATGCCCGTGTGGCCCACCATGTCGCCGTTGGCGAAGTTCACCACGATGAAGTCGTACTTGTTCTCGCGGATAGCGGCCACGAGCTTATCTTTCACTTCGTAGGCCGACATTTCGGGCTGCAGGTCGTAGGTAGCCACTTTCGGCGAAGCCACGAGAATGCGGTCCTCGCCCTCGTAAGGCGTTTCGCGGCCGCCGTTGAAGAAGAACGTAACGTGGGCGTACTTTTCCGTCTCGGCGGTGTGGAGCTGCTTCAGACCCTTAGAGGAAAGGTATTCGCCGAGCGTGTTCTCCACGTTTTCTTTTGGGAAGAGGATATGCACGCCGGTGAAAGAGGCGTCATAGGGCGTCATGCAATAATATTGCAGGCCGGGAATGGTAGTCATGCCTTCCTCGGGCATATCCTGCTGCGTGAGCACCACGGTAAGTTCCTTGGCGCGGTCGTTGCGGTAGTTGAAGAAGATCACTACGTCGCCCTCCTGAATGCGGCCGTCAACGTGCGCATTAACGAGCGGTTCCATAAATTCGTCGGTGTTCTTGTGCTCCTCGGAGTCGGTGTCGTAGCAGCTTTGCACGCCTTCCACCATATCTTCCACCTTGCGGCCGATGCCGTGCACGAGCTGGTCGTAGGCAATCTTCACGCGGTTCCAGCGCTTGTCGCGGTCCATGGCGTAGAAACGGCCGATGATGCTGGCTATGTGCGCGCCGTTGGCGGCGCAATGCTTGTCGAGGAGTTCGATGAAGCCCTTGCCGCTCTTCGGGTCGGTGTCGCGGCCGTCCATGAAGCAGTGCACGAAGGTGCGCTCGGCAACGCCGTATTCCTTAGAGATTTCCACGAGTTTGAACAAGTGGTCGAGCGAAGAGTGCACGCCGCCCGTGGAGGTGAGGCCCATGAGGTGCACGTTCTTGCCGTGCTCCTTGGCATAGCTGTAAGCACTTACGATTTCGGGATTTTGGAGAATGCTGCCGTCCTTGCAGGCGCGGTTGATCTTTACAAGGTCTTGGTAGACGATGCGTCCTGCGCCGATGTTGAGGTGACCCACTTCGGAGTTACCCATCTGCCCGTCGGGCAGACCTACGTTCTCGCCCGAGGCGAGGAGCTGGGAGTGCGGATAATTGGCGTCCAATGAATCCATGAAAGGCGTGGGCGTCTGATAGATCACGTCGCCTTTGCCGTGTGTGCCGATGCCCCAACCGTCGAGGATCATCAGCAGAGCTTTCTTTGCCATATTTTGAATAGAAATTTAGAGGTTTTTTACTGAATGCTTTAAGTATCGCAAAGTTAGTAATTCTTTCACACGCAAAACGCGGCCACGGGGCAAAAAGTGCGATTTTATAGGCAGAGAGTTGCCTTTTTGCGGCGATTAATACGGCGTTTTGTCCGTTTTCTGCTCCCACGCCTCGAAGGTGGCAAGGGCTTCCTTGCCGAGGAGTTGCTCTGCGCGGAGGGTGCGCTCGGAGAGCGGCAGGGCGAGTTCTTTGTAGATAAAGGCGTCGTCGAAGCCAATGCGGGCGGCGTCGGCCTTGGTGTTGCCGTAGAAGAGGCGGTCGAGGCGTGCCCAGTAAATCGCGCCGAGGCACATGGGGCAGGGTTCGCAGGAGGAGTAGATGTCGCAGCCGGAGAGGTTGAACGTGCCGAGTTTCTGCGCCGCCGCGCGTATGGCCGACACTTCGGCGTGTGCCGTGGGGTCGCAGTTGGCAGTGACGCGGTTCACGCCGGTGGCGATGATTTCTCCGCCGCGCGCTATGACCGCTCCGAAGGGTCCGCCGCCGTTTTCAACGTTTGCCGAGGCAAGGCGTATGGCCTCGCGCATAAGTTCTTCTTGATTCATGGTAATAGGTTTTTTGTCGTGGCTATGATGTTGATAGTCTCTGATCGTTGGGTGGATGAAACAAAAACAGTCAAAACCGCTTGTCCTGTGTGGCCTGCGGCCTGCCTTAACGGATAAAACCCGAGCCAGAAAGCAGAGCTTTCGCCTCGTGTTTTATCCGTTAAGGCTGCGGTCGGTTCCCGCCCGCCCACACAGAACAAGCAAAAAACAGAAAAAAGTAAAGCGTTTTTTTCTTTACAATTACAGAAAAAGCGAACGTCCACTTTTTTCTGTTTTTTGCTTGCGTCGTTTGAAGCGGTCGGGCACCGACCGCAGCCGCTGGGATTAAGGGCGAGCGAAAGCCGAGAGGCTTTCAGGCTCGGCGTTAAGCCAGGCGGCGTAGCCCAAGGGGCTTCAAACGATGCAAGCGGTTTTTATGGTTTTTGTCAAAATCTACAACTAATTCAACCAACGCGCATCTTTATAGATTACTATAGGGCTTTATCAAACCAAAAAGGAGGAAGAGCGTGTGCTCCTCCTCCTTTTTGCTAAACTTTCGGTGTCTTTATTCCTTGAAGTCGGCGGGGAGCATCGAAACGGTGATGCAGTTGCCGTCTTTGAGCAAGTGGTTCTTCACGAAGTTCTGGATATCTTCAGACTTCAAGCCGCTGATCGTGGCTTCATAGCCGGTCTGCTCGTCGAAGCCCCACATGTTCTTGCTTTCGATGAGGTTCTGCCAGTAGCCGTTCTTCTTCTGCTTGTCGGCAAAGTCTTTCAGTTCGAACTTCTGGAACTTCTCGAGTTCTTCGGCCGTTACGCCCTTGGCTGCGATGTCCATGATGCCCTGCTTCATGAGCAAGAGGGCAGAGTCGCGCTTTTCGGGCTTCACGGGGCAATAGATTTGCAGCTGATACATTTGGTTCTTGCCGAAGTAAGCACCGCCGGCTGCGCCCACGCTGTAAGCCATGCTGCCTTCTTCGCGGATGCTCTTGAGATAACGCTGCGAAAGGATTTCGCCAAGTGCGTTGGCCACTACGCCATCCTTCATCGTGTAAGGCAGGTCGCCCCACCAAACCTGAACGATGTTGGCCTTAGGCGTTTCCATGGCGCGGGTGAAGAGATTGTCCACCTTGCCCTTTGCAGGTTTGATGTTGAGGTTCGTCATTTCCTCGCGCTTGGCAACTGCGGGCATAGAGGCAATGTAGGTTTCCACGAAGAGGCGGAGGCTGTCTTCGTCGAAGTTACCCGTGAAGTAGAAGTCAAAGTCTGCGCCCGTGGCGAAGCGTTCCTGATAAATATGCTTGATGCGCTCGAAGCTGGCCTTGTCGAGGTCGGCAGCCTTCATCGTCTTGTAGCGCGGGTGGTGCTGGTAGATTGTAGACTTGACAGAGTCGGAGAAAGCCATTTCAGGCAACTTCTCTGCATTTTCAAGTTGCGATTTGAGCAGGGCAATGAGGTTGTTGTAAGCGTCTACGTCGTTGCAAGGCTTCTGGAAGCGGAGATAAATCAGTTCGAAGAGCGTGCGGAGGTCTTTCGGCGTGGACGAACCCGAGAGGTTGTCAGTCACAGCACCGAGAGCGGGCGAACAGCTTGCCTGCTTGCCGGCGAGTTTCTTCTCAAGTTCCGTGCTCTTGAAGTTGCCGAGACCCGTGGAACTCATCACCATGTCGAAGAGGTCGAGGTTGATCTGGTCTTTCTCGCTCACCTTGTATTGACCGCCGAAGCTGGTGGCTTGCAGAAGCACCTCGCTGTCGTTGAAGTCCGTCTTCTTGAAATATACCTTGGCACCGTTGCCGAGCGTCCAGCAGGTGTAGCCGAAGGCGGCGGGCTTTTCGCTGACGATGTCGCCCTTTTGGGGAACGACGGGCACGAGCGGCTCGTTCTTCACATTGTCCACGTAGGCTTCGAGTTTGGCCTTGGCAGCCTTTTCTACAGCCTGCTTCAAAGCATCGGCGGTAGGAACGGCATAGCCTTCCTTATCGGGGTACATGCCAAAGACAACGAAGTTCTCTTCCGTAGAATTTTCCTTAAACATCTCGTCGATGCCCTGCTTGAGCATAGCCACGGGAACTTGCGTGGTAAGAGCCTGATAAATCTGATACTCCACCTCGATACCCGGCGTAGGTTCGCCTTCGAGGAAGTGGCGCACGTACTGCGGGATGTAGAAACTGTTGTACTGCTTGTCGCGGTTGTTGTAAATCTTCTCGATTTGGCTCATATACTCATCGCGGGCGCGGAGCAACTCCGTTTCGGTCACGCCGTGCTGGCTTACGCGCACGAGTTCCTGCATCACTGCGTTGAGTGCCTCGGCATCTTTGCCGGGTTTCGGAAGAATATAGACGGAAAGTGCATCTTTGGTCTTGCTGACAATATAGTTGTCGTAACTGCAACCGGCGGCAGAGAAGGGGCAGTCGGCCTTTTGCGTCAGTTCGTTGAGACGGGCGCTGATGACATCGCAACCGAGTTCAATCATAAATTTTATCTGATACTGCGCCATAGTTCCGCGGATCTCATCGGGCAAGGGGTCAGACTTGAAGAATACCTGCATAACGCCGGCAGCCTGTTCCTTATCCTTGTCTACAACATAAATCGGTTGCTTGTTGTCGGGCACGGGGTAGTGCTCGTAAGCGGCAGCGTTTTCAGGCATCTTGATGGAAGAGAAAATGTCCTTGATGCGCTGCTCGATTTGGTCGACATCGATGTCGCCCACTACGATAATGCCTTGCAGGTCGGGGCGATACCACTTCTCGTAATAGTTGCGCAGTTCCTGCGGCTTGAAGTTGTCGATAACGCTCATAAGGCCGATGGGGAAGCGCTCGCCGTAGCGCGACTCGGGATAGAGTTTCGGCAGGCTGCGTTCCATAATGCGCATTGAGCCGGAAGAACGCATGCGCCACTCTTCGTGGATTACGCCGCGCTCCTTGTCGATTTCGCTCTCTTCGAGCAGCAGGCCGTCGGCCCAGTCGTGCAGGATGTAGAGGCAGGAATCGACATTCGTGGCAGAAACAGGCACATCGTTGATGTTGTAAACCGTTTCGTCGGTCGAGGTGTAGGCGTTGAGGTTCTCGCCGAACTTAACGCCGATGCTTTCGCAGAAGCCCACGATGCGGTTGCCGGGGAAGTGCTGCGTGCCGTTGAAGCACATGTGTTCGAGGAAGTGGGCGAGGCCGCGCTGCGACTCTTCTTCCTGCACCGAACCTACCTTCTGCGCAATGTAGAAACTGGCGCGATCTTTCGGCAGTTCGTTGTGACGGATGTAATACGTCAGTCCGTTGGGCAGTTTGCCGTAGCGCACTGCGTTGTCAATCGGCAGTTTCGGCATCTGCGGCATTTCCTGCGCGTCGATGCGCTGTGCCGGCACGAGGACAGCCAGTGCAAAGAGCGACAGGAGGATTTTCTTGATGTTCATAATGGTAAAATGTTAGTTGATAAATATTATTCTTAATAGTTAGACGCAGCAAACGCGCGGTTTGCTACAAGATACGATGAAAAAGTTGCGATACAATATTAATATAGGTGCTCAAAGCCTCTATTTTGCATAAAGGGCGCACTTTGCGAATATAATCTGCCTGCAAAATTACGCATTATCTGCTATTATAACGGCAGATAATGGAAAAACATTTGTAGATTTGCACCAAAAATAACGCGCGGAGGCAAAACGGCATTTGTTTCAGCGCCGCGCCGCAGCCTATTTCCCAAAATCTGGTAAAATGGTACGCAAATTTGATTTTCTGATTATCGGTTCCGGCGTTGCCGGAATGAGTTACGCCCTGCAAGTGGCAGAAGCCGGCAAGGGCAAAGTGGCACTCGTTTGCAAAACATCAATCGAAGAAGCCAACACTGCAAAGGCACAGGGCGGTATCGCCTCCGTGACCAACCTCGAAGTAGACGATTTCGAGAAGCACATCAAAGACACGCTTATAGCGGGCGACTATATCAGCGACCGCCGCGCCGTGGAGCAGGTGGTAAAAGGCGCGCCCGATGGCATACGCCGGCTCGTGCAGTGGGGCGTGAATTTCGATAAGAAAGAAGACGGGCAGTTTGACCTGCATCGCGAAGGCGGACACTCCGAGTTCCGTATCCTGCACCATGCCGATGACACCGGCTTCGAGATACAGCGCGGCCTGATTGAAGCAGTGCGCCGCCACCCTAATATTACGCTGCTCGAAAATCACTTTGCCGTGGAAATCATCACGCAGCACCACCTCGGCGTAGAGGTGACCCGCCGCACGCCCGACATCGAATGTTTCGGCGCGTACGTGCTCGACCCCGACACGCACAAGATCGACACAGTGCTCTCGCTTGTCACGGTGCTCGCCACCGGCGGCTGCGGCGCGGTGTATGCCACGACAACCAACCCCAACATTGCCACGGGCGACGGCATCGCCATGGCGTATCGCGCCAAAGCAACCGTGCAGGACATGGAGTTCATACAATTCCACCCCACTGCCCTGTTCCACCCCGGCGAGACGCACCCCGCCTATCTTATCACCGAGGCCATGCGCGGCTACGGCGGCATACTGCGCCTGCCCAACGGCGAGGAATTCATGCAGAAGTACGACAAGCGCCTCTCATTGGCTCCGCGCGACATTGTGGCGCGCGCCATCGATAAAGAGATGAAGAAGCACGGCATCGACCACGTGTGCCTCGACGTTACCCACAAGCCGGCAGAAGAGACGCGCCGCCATTTCCCGAATATCTACGCCAAATGCCTTTCTATCGGCATCGACATCACCAAAGAGTATATCCCCGTCGCGCCCTGCGCCCACTATCTGTGCGGCGGCATCAAGGTAGACCTCAACGCCTGCTCGAGCATACGCCGCCTCTATGCCATAGGTGAATGTTCCTGCACGGGACTGCACGGCGGCAACCGCCTCGCCAGCAACTCCCTCATCGAGGCCGTGGTGTATGCCGAGGCGGCGGCGAAGCACAGCCTTGAGCATGTCGGCGAGTACGAGTTCAACACCGCCGTGCCCGAATGGAACGACGAGGGCACGCTTTCCAACGAGGAGAAAGTGCTCATCGCGCAAGACGTCCGCGAGGTGGGGCAGGTGATGTCGTCGTATGTTGGCATCGTGCGCAGCGACTTGCGCCTGAAACGCGCCTGGACGCGCCTCGACCTGCTGTATGAAGAGACGGAAGAACTCTTTAAGCGCGTGAAAGCCACGCGCGACATCTGCGAGCTCCGTAATATGATCAACGTGGGCTATCTCATCACGCGCCAGGCCATGGAACGCAAGGAGAGTCGCGGGCTGCATTACACCATCAATTATCCCAAGCACGCCTACGACCAGAAGTAAAAGGCATCAGTCCTCAAAAAACGACGGGCAAGAAATGCAGACGCATTGCTTGCCCGTTGTGTGTTATTCCGCCTTCGCGCCCACCAGCCACGGCACGGCGCGAACCAGTTGCTTCCAGCACCATTGCCTTGCCTGGTCGAGCAGGGTGCAGAGCAGATATACGCAGCACATTGTACTGAATATCAGGAGCGGACAGGCGATGCCCGAATAATTTTTGTAGATGTCCTTTACAATGGGGTGATAGACCGTTTCGATAAACGGCGCAGTGCAGTGGAGCACATAGACCGCAAAGGAAGCCGTGGCTAAGATGCCGATGAGGCGATTGCCTCTATTGATGCGCAATTTTGTGAAGGCTAAGAGCAAAAAGGTGGCGCCGGCAATGGTCAGCGGGTTGGTGTAGTGCAGGGCTATCTTTCTTAAAAATGGCAGGATGTGCCAGCCGTTGCAGAGAAAGAGCAGCGTGCCCATGAGCGTGCCGCAGGCAAGGTAGATGAGCAGGTCGGTGCGTGCTTGCAACTGCGTCCAGCGCGGCCGATAGAGGCGCATGTAGCGTGCCAGCAGGTAAAGCCCGATGAACGAAAGGGGCGAATAGCCGTCGGAGAAGAACTGCTGCCCGCCGTCGGCGAAGAAGTTGAACACGGTTTGGAAGATGAAGAAACCGATGAGCGTCGTGGCAAAGGTGCGGCGGTCGGTGTGGGCGACGAAGGCGTTGAGTATCGGCGAAAGGATAAGCAGCATCAGATATGCCTTGGTGAACCACAGGCATTTGCTCAACTGCAAAGCGTCCAGCACGAGGTCTTTGTCGAATGTCACGTAGCCCGTGGCGGCGAAGAACACCGCCGAGCCGACGGAAAAGAAGAGGGCGGTGAAGATAAACGACGTGTAGCTGCGGCGGCGGGCGTTGAGGCCGAACCAGCCCGAAATCATCACAAAAACGTCTACCGCCACAATCGTCATCGTCTCAATCCAGCAGCGCGTGAAGGAGGGTAGGGCGGCGTGGAGGCATTCCTGTTTCGTGGGTATGCCGAAAGGATAAAAATTAGCGTGCAGCGCGAGCACCATCATCATGCACACCACGCGCAGCAACTCTACGTTCATCTGGCGCGGCGCTTTCTGAAACTGGATATCCATATATATAATATTGTGTGAGGCGGGGAGAGAAGAAAAGCGAGGGCATGCTTCGTGCACGCCCTCGCGGTTAGTTTTATTTTAGAACGGGAAGAAGAGCGGTATCGCGAAGATGGCTACAATTCCCATAATGATTTGCAGCGGCAGGCCTACCTTCACGTAGTCGGCAAAGGTGTAGTGGCCGGCGTTCATCACCATGGCGTTGGGCGGCGTGCAAATCGGCGTTGCGAAGCAGCAACTGGCGGCCACGGCGGCGCACATCATGAACGGCGTGGGCGATACGCCGAGCTGCTGGGCCGATACCCAGGCGATGGGGGCTACGAGGATGGCCGTTGCAGAGTTGCTGATAAAGGTGGAGAGCAGCGACGTGACGAAATATACGCCGGCCATGGCGGCGATAGGTCCGTAGTCGCGCAGCATTTCAACGAGCGAGGTGGCGATCGCGGCCGAAAGCCCCGTCTTGGAGAGTGCCGTGCTCATCGGCATCATGGCGGCAATCAGCACGATGCTTTCCCAACCGATCATCTTGTAGGCGGCATCGACGCTGCGCACGCAGCGCGTCAGCACCATCAGCAAGCCGGCGATGATTACCGAGGCCACGGGCTTGATGCCGATTTGGTCGGCAAATACCATGCAGAACACCATGGCCACCATAATGCCTGCGGCAAGCGGTGCCTTGTGGTCGAGCGCAACGCTCTCGGCATCTGCTTTGGGGTCGCCGAAGACCACCCATTCGCGGCTCTTCTTGGTCATGCTTTCAATGCCTTTCCACGAGCCGTGTACCAGAATCATGTCGCCGGCCTTCACGGGCGCATCGAGCATATCGTCGAAAATATATTTGCCGTTGCGCTTCACGGCGAGCACGTTTAGGTTGAAGCGCTCGTTGAAGTTGGCGGCGCGCAGCGGGCGGTTGATAAGTGCCGATTCGGGCGTGATGAGCACTTCGGAAAGGCCGATTTCGTAGAAGTCGAGCTTTGCTTTCGTGCCGCGCTCCTTGTCTTCGTGAATGATGAGGTTGTGCGCATCGGCGAAGGTGTGCACGCGGTCGTATTGGCCGAGCACAAAGAGCGTGTCGCCCTTTTGGAACACCGTGTCGGCCTTGACCAGTTCCTGTATCTTCGTGCTGAACATCGACTTGTTGGCGCGTCGGATTTCGAGCAGCGTGATGCCGTAGTTGTGGCGAATGTTAAGCTCGCCTACCGAGCGGCCTTCGAGCAGCGAGTGCCCCTCGTCGACTTGCAGGCGGAACACGCAGTCGTCTAAGTGGTATTCTTGCAGAAGCGCGGCTATGCTTCGGTCGTCGCCCTTTTCTGCGCCGTCGCGGTCCTTCTTGTTAAGGAAGAGTTTGCAAAGCGGATAGAGGAGCAGCAACCCCGTGAGGAGGCAGATGATGCCGATGGGCGTGAAGTCGAAGAAGCTGAAGCCCGGCAGGTTGTTGTCGCGCAGGTAGCCGTCCACGATGAGGTTAGGCGGCGTACCGATGAGCGTGAGCACGCCGCCCATGCTGCTGGCAAAGGCGAGGGGCATCATCAGTTTGGCGGGGTTTGTGCCGGAGGTTTTCGACATGGCGAGGATAATGGGCAGCAGCAGCGCCACGGTACCCGTGTTGCTCACGAAGGCTGCCACCACGGCGGTCACGATCATCACGAGGAAGAAGAGCCTCTTCTCGTCCGTGCCGGCGAGGCGCAGCAGCTTGCCGCTGATGGTCTTGGCAAGGCCGGTTTGGAACACCGCGCCGCCCACGATGAACAGGCCGATCATCATCACTACGGCCGAGTTGGAGAAGCCGGCGAGCGCCTCGGAGGGCGTGATAACGTTGGTGGTAAGCAGAATGGCCATGGAGCAGAGCGCCACAATGTCGGAGCGCACTTTGTCGGCCATGAACGCCACGATAGTTAGCAGGAACGTGAGCACCACGATGGCCTGCTGCGTGTCGAGGAAGGGGAAAATGAAATTAAGGATTTCCGTAATCGTTTCCATTTCGATTTTGGGGAATGATAATTATAAATGAGTAATAGATTGAAGGTTTTGTGTTTTAGTAGATGGGTTTATTATTTCGACGACAACTTAGACAACTTTTGACAACATTGTTTGCAACTTTTTGTTGCCATTATTAAGACGACAACAGGGACAACTTCTGACAACTTACAGTTGTCTTTCAGCGTGCGAGGCGGGCGTATAAAATACGCCCAGTTGTCTTTGTTGTCGTCATATTAAGCGCAAAATTGTCAGACTCGGAGTTGTCTTTTGTTGTCTTTGTTGTCGTTTTAACTTAACTCGTTCGCACTTGAAATAAAACAGCACAAGAGGCGTCTCATTCAGGACGAAACGCCTCTTGCTGCGCACAAAGTTAGTATTTACAAACGAATTAGGGACTTAAAAACGCTGCTTTTTCGTTTTTAAGCCCCTAATTTGTCAGATTTTCTTAGTCGATGTCTTCGTCAGCCTCGTAGCCACCCATTTCGCGGATAGCGTTTTTCAGCATTACGTACTGCTGGAAGAGGTGGTTCACGGGTACTTCGCCCTTTGTGTAGTCGTGCATCGGGCTCTTCAAGAAGAAACTCAGGAAGCGCTGCGTGCCGTAGCGACCCTTGCGGGCAGCAAGGTCGGAGAGCAACACGAGGTCGAGCAGCAGCGGTGCGGCGAGGATAGAGTCGCGGCAGAGGAAGTTGATCTTGATCTGCATGGGATAGCCCATCCAACCGAAGATGTCGATATTATCCCAGCCTTCCTTGTTGTCGTTGCGCGGCGGGTAGTAGTTGATACGCACCTTGTGATAGTAGTCCGTGTAGAGGTCGGGCTGTTCTTCCGGCACGAGAATGCTTTCGAGCGTAGAGAGCTTGCTCACTTCCTTTGTGTGGAAATTGGCAGGCTCGTCGAGCACGAGACCGTCGCGGTTGCCGAGGATATTGGTGGAGAACCAGCCGCTCAGACCGAGGCAGCGGGTGCCGATAATCGGGGCGAAGCCCGACTTCACGAGCGTCTGACCCGTCTTGAAGTCCTTGCCGGCAATGGGCATCTTGGTCTTTTCTGCCATTTCCCACATAGCGGGGATATCCACGGTGGTGTTGGGTGCGCCCATAATGAACGGTGCGCCTTCTGCGAGGGCGGCGTAGGCGTAGCACATAGAGGGTGCAATGTGCTTGCGGTCGTCGGCCTTCATGGCTGCTTCGAGGGCAGCGAGCGTGCCGTGTACCTCTTCGTCCACGGGTACATAGATTTCCGTGGAGGCAGCCCAGATAACGACGATGCGGTCGCAGCCGTTATCGGCCTTGAACTTGCGGATGTCTTCGCGCAGGGCTTCAACCATTTCCCAACGTGTGGCGCAATCTTTCACGTTGTCGCCGTCGAGACGCTTGGCATAGTCGCGGTCGAAAGCGGCCTTCATGGGCTTGATGGCTTTCAGTTCGTCTTCAACGGGGAGAATGTCTTTGGCTTTGAGCACTTCGGCGTTCACGGCGCTTTCGAAGGCGTTGGCGGGATATACGTCCCACGCACCGAACACGATGTCTTTCAAATCTGTGAGCGGCACGATTTCGCCGTAGTGCAGATATTTCTTGTTTTCACCGCGGCCTACGCGGATTTTGTCGTACTGCGTCATCGAGCCAACGGGCTTAGCGAGGCCCTTGCGTGTCATAAGCACGCCGGTGATGAATGTGGTGGTCACGGCGCCGAGGCCGACGCACATCACACCGAGTTTTCCTTTTGCTGATTCCATAATAAGTTTATGTGAATATTAGATTTTGTACTATGCAAAGCACAAAATTACAAATTGTTTTATTAAAGGTGCTAAGATGCGTTTTGACTTTTCCTCTAAGAAGAACTTTTGAATGTTTTTGTAGCGTTTGCGAACAATCAAAACGTCTTTTCTTGCCATTTAAGCGTTAATTATCGCTACTTGCTTGCGCTTGCAGTCCATCGCGCAGCACAAGGCGGGCCTCTGGACCGAGGTTGCACAAAAGGTCGAGTATACTGAGGTTCGGCAGAAAGCCCGTGCGCTCTTGGAACACCTGGTAATAGGGCCGGAGGCATAAGCCGCTCTCCGCCGCCGCACTTTTCTTGGGACTGATGGCGGTGCGCAAGTCAAGTGCCTCTGGATATTCCGAAGCGGCATTAATATAATGTGTGGAGGGCGTTACGGGCGTGTGCAGTCCCAGCAGTTCGCAGCACACGTCGCGCAGGGCGGCGTTGAAATCAACCAAAAACTCATATTCTCCAAAGAATGCCCCGCGCAGGTCGTCTTCGTAATATTCAAAGAAAGGGCTGCTCTCGTAAGCGGAGGCAATGGCTTGCCAGTGCAGCCGCTTCCAGCCGCCGTGGTCGCTAAGGCGCACCTCGCCGATCGGCGTGTGCGACGCGCCGCTCCGCTCCACGGGCACCGTAAGTGGCAGCGGCCCCGTGGGCGTGGCGATTAGGCAGCGGTTGCGATACGTCTGCTTCAGATAATGCTCATGCCGCTCCTCAATGACCGCGTCGGCGGCATAGAGGTGGCAGTAATATTCTATCGGTGCAAAGTAGGCGGAAGAAAGCAGAACGAGCATGGATTAATTTTGATGTAAATAATCGGACAGGAGTAGGGGCTTTCTGCAGAACGCCCGCCGTGTGCGCCGAATGGCATATATCAATAAGGGCAATCATTGCCGGGCGTTCTGCAGAACGCCCCTACTTGATATCCCCCACCCACTTGAAGAAGCGGCTCCAGCGCATCTTGCCGTCGAAGAGGCCGTAGTCCGGGTCGAGCGAAATCCAGATAAAGAGCGGTTTGCCCACGATATGGTCTTCCGGCACGAAGCCCCAGAAGCGCGAGTCGGCGGAGTTGTCGCGGTTGTCGCCCTGCATCCAATAGTAGTCCAACTTAAAAGTATACGAGTCCGCGATTTTGCCATTTATATAGATTTTGCCGCCGCGCACTTCAAGGCTGTTGCCCTCGTACACGCGGATAGGCCGCTCGTAAATCGGCAGGTTGGCGAGCGTGAGGCGCAGCGTTTCGCCCTTCTTCGGAATCCACAGCGGCCCGTAGTTGGCCGTCGTCCAGTCCTTTGCCATATTCTGCGGATAGAGCCAGCCTGCATCGGGCACGGCGCGGCGGATTGATGCCACTATGTCCTTACGCGTTTCCAACTCCCTGCGTACCTTGTGCGTCAGCGGCATCCACACCGTGTTGCCGTTGCGCTGCGCGTAGAGATCCTCTTCCGTGATGCCCAGTTCGCGTTTCAGTTCGTCGGGCAAGTCTTGCTTGAAGGTCACTTCATAGGCATATTGCACGTTTTCCGGCTCGGGGTTCGGCTTTCCGTCGAGATAAACCGTGTCGTTCTTGATTTGCAGTGTCTGTCCCGGCAGCCCCACGCAGCGTTTCACGTAGTTCTCGCGGCGGTCGGTGGGGCGGCTCGTTATTTCGCCGAACTCCTCCGGGTGCTGGCGCATATAGGCTGCGCCGGCGGCGTATACATTATTATATATATGCTGCTGCTCCTCGTACGTGGTCTCGGGCAGGAGCGAGGCAGTGGCGGGAATGACGATGGTTTGCGGGAAGAGCGACGCGGTGTCTGCTGTCTGCGTGCCCAGCAGTTGGTCGCCAATCTGATAGGCAAGGCGGTAGTAGTCCTGGTTCTGCTGCGCGAGTGCCACGGTATCGCCGGCGGGATAGTTGAACACCACGATGTCGTTCACCTCCACGTGGCCCAGTCCCTTCACGCGGCGGTAGTCCCAGTGCGGGTGCTCGAGATAACTCTTGCAGCCCACGATAGGCAGCGTGTGCTGCGTCATGGGCATCGTGAGCGGCGTTTGAGGAATTCGCGGGCCGTAGGCCAGTTTGCTCACGAGGAGGTAGTCGCCCGTGAGCAGCGTCTTCTCGAGCGAAGAAGAGGGGATCACGAAGTTTTGGAAGAAAAACTGCGTGAGGAAGTACACGCCGATGAGTGCGAATACAATGGCGTCCACCCAGCCCATGATGAAGCGCGTGGCGGGACTCACTTCCGGCTCTTTCCACCAGCCCCATTTTATTTTTTTCGTGAAGCAGATGTCGAAGATAAAGGGCACGACAATCAGTCCCCACCACGATTCCACCCAGTAGAGGAAGGCAAGATAGGGGATAAGGTAAAGCGCGAATTTTACGTAAGGCATAATCATTATTTTTTATTGGAAGGCAGTAGGGGCGTTCTGCAGAACGCCCGCCGAGTGCGCCGAAGGTCAATATAAATAAGGAATTAATTTCAAATTCCGGGCGTTTTGCAAAGATAGTGCAAGGCGAGCGCAATAAGTTTACTTAATTGCCGAGCCGCAGCCTATCTTATTAAATACGCTTGGGCGGGCGTTTTGCAAAACGCCCCTACTAAAAGTCAAACAAATCGTCCATGGTGAGCAGGCCCGAGTGCGTGGCGGTGAACTCGGCGGCGAGCACTGCGCCGAGGGCAAAGCCCTTGCGGTTGTGTGCGTCGTGGGTGATGCTGATGCAGTCCGCCTCGCTGTCGTAGGTGATGGTGTGAATGCCCGGCACCTCGCCGCGGCGCACCGCATCGATGCGGAGCAGTTCGCCCGGCGTCTGCTTCGTGCCGCTCACAGTGCCGTCGGGTTGGACGAGCGTGCCGCTGGCCCAGCCCGTCTTGCGGTCGAGGGCGGCGCACACCTGTTCGGCGAGGGTGATGGCCGTGCCGCTCGGCGCGTCGAGTTTGTGAATGTGGTGCGTCTCCTCGATGCTCACGTCGTAGGCCGGGAAACGGTTCATGATGCGGGCCAGATATTTGTTCACCGCCGCGAAAATCGCCATGCCCAGCGAGAAGTTCGACGCCCAGAAGAGCGTGTGACCCTCCTGCGTGCAGAGGCGACGCACGTCGTCCTCATGTTCCGTGCGCCAGCCCGTGGAACCGCTCACCACCTTCACGCCCTGCGCGAAGGCTTTCAGGTAATTGCCGTAGGCGGCAGCAGGCGAGGTAAACTCAATGGCCACGTCGGCCGAGCGGAAAGCGTCTGTGTCAAAGTCTTGGGGGTTGTCAACGTCAATAATCGCCACAATCTCGTGGCCGCGTTCGCGGGCGATGCTTTCAATCATGCGCCCCATTTTGCCGTAACCGATAAGCGCGAATTTCATCTTCTTGGAGGGTATACAATATATAATATATAGGATAACGGGGCAAAGTTAGAAATTCTTTTTCATATAAGCACCTTCGAAGTATCCAACGTCACCGTTTTCGCTTTCTGCTATGATAATTTTTCGTTCCTCCGTGATAATTTTCCCTTTCTGCTAAGACAAATTCTTCTTGCTCCTTGAAAATTTTTCCTTTCCTATAAGATATTTTTTATTACAAACTTTCTAACAAGCGTTACAAAGTTTGTAACACGTATTACAAAGTTTGTAACGCATATTACAAACTTTGTAACAAACTTTTTCTTAGCAGAAAGGAAAAAATATCAGGCAGAAAGGGAAAAATTGCTCGGGCTTAGTAAAAAATATCGTGCTTAAAATGGATATTAGCTGCGCAGTTAGCGTAGACGGCAAGCGCAGACAGTCGGCACTGCCTCGGGAGAAAAATTTGCGGTCGGCAGGACGCCGCCTTGTAAAGGCAGCAAATGTCAAATTATTAAGCTTTGTGTTGTTTCATTAAATAAATTTACATACATTTGCAGGCGTAATATGCTTAATTATTTTGTAATCATGAAACGGATTGTCCCTCTGATTTTATTTTTAATCCCGTTTGGGGGAGTTGCAAACCTCTATGCACAGAGCAATTTAGAAGAACAGAAAGCCGTAATTGCAGAGCGCAAGGATCTGCAAAATCTCACAGAAGCCGACCTTAAAGCCCGGGTGACGAAGAAAGCCCGCAAAGATGCCAAGGCGTTGGCACGCGAGGGCTGGAAGCCCATGCCCGGAACGGCAGACCTGGCACAGCAGTTGTCCGAGGTGAGGTTCAGGCAATATGCCCTCGCCGGCAAATTCCCGAAATACATAGTAGGACGCGGCTCATCGGTAGCCGCTACGCCTGGAATGGCGCGCAAGCAGGCCCTTGCCCGTGCCCGCGTGGACGTGGCTGCGACCATGTCGGTAGAAATTGCCGCCCTGACCGAAAGCACCGAGAGCACCACGGAACTCACCGGCGGCGAGGCTGAGACCATTGCCAAGACCGTGGAGACGAGCAAGTCGATGGTGCAGCAGAGCCTCGGACGTACCGACGCCATCATGGAGATATACAGAGAGAAAGACGGCAAGGCAGAAGTGCAAATAGCCGTGAGTTACGACGGCGGTCGTGCCAAGGCAGAAATCCTCAAACTCTTCGGCGAGGAAGAAAAAGAACTGAAAGCGAAACTCGAGAAATTGCTCGACGGAGCAGAGCAATAGCGCCAGTGCCTGCCTGCCATGAAGAACGCAAGCGACCATAACAACGTGCAGCCTCCCAAGAACGACCTTAAAAGGCATTTGGGAGTGACTTTTCTCGCGATTGTCATCACGGGCTTCTTCGCCCTGATCGCGGTGAAAGCCAAGCCCCTCGACCCCATCCGCCGCGCCATCAGCGAGTTCTCCTTTACCGACATCTACTACGAGATACAAAAGGAGACGAGCAGCGCAGACACGAGCCGCGTCATCACCATTGTAGACATCACAGAGCAGAAGACGCGCGCAGAAATAGCCCAGACTTTATTGGACATCGAAGCCTGCCGCCCCACGGTTGTGGGCGTGGACGTGTGCTTCGAGAGCGAGGGCGAGGACACCGGCGGCAACGACTCCCTCATATACGTGGCGGAGACCTATAATAATATTGTGTTCGCCATGAAGTTCTACGACTGGAAAAACGAAGAGCGCGGCTGGACCACGGCTGTGCACTCCTTTTTCCACGATGTGCTGCCCATTACCGAGGGGGCGAGCAATATGCCCCGCGCCCTCTACGACAACATGAAGCGCAAAGTGTCGCTCGCAGAGCGTTACGAGGGGCAGGAGTTCCCTTCCTTCGCGCGGCAAATCATCAACAAGTATGCCGGAGAGGACGTGCTCGGCGACCGCACCGACGAGGTGAACATCAATTTCTCCCCCACCTGCTTCCGCGTGCTGCGACCCGAGGAGGTGAAACTGCATCCCGAGTTGATAGAAGGACAAATCGTGCTCTACGGCGCCATGTACGAGAGCAGCGACATGCACTGGACGCCCCACGGACGCATGGCGGGCGTGAACATCTGGGCATACGCCCTGCAAAGCATCATCGACCGCAACGAGGTGCACAATGTGCCCTTTGTGCTGCTGTGCGTCATCTCGCTGCTGGTCATCTTCCTGGTGGAGGTGTTGCAGTCGGGCTACCTCGGGCGCACGCAGGCCTCGAAGAGCGTGTTCGTGAAGTACATTGTGGGCTCCACGTACTTCCTCACGGTGCTCACCTTCCTCTTCACCTCCGTGTTCCTCGGCATCTCCTACATCGTATTCAAGCAGTTCTACATCAGCTTCAACCTCGCGTGGGCACTCACCGTAATCACCTTCCTCGGCACCTCGCGCAGCATGTACACCGCCTTGAAAAACTACGTGCTGGCACTGCACGAGCAGCATGAAATAGGCTATATCCACCGCTTCTTCAACTTCGTGGTGCGCAAAATCAAGAAAGGGAAAGAGACATGCGGGCCACGGCTTTCCGTCGCAAGGAGAAGGGGCGCTTTGCAAAACTCCTGCCGCAGAAAAAGCAGCAAAGAAAAAGCAGAATAAAAATCAGAATAAATGAAGAACCAATATATAAAATATGCATTGTTGGCCTGCCTGGCCCTGACGTTTGCCGGCACGGCTTTGGCGCAGAAACTCATTGCCTATCACGTGGTGGGCGACGTGGTGCGCTATAAGGACGGAAAGGCGCAGCCGCTCGTGATGAACGCGGCGGTGGAGTGGGGCGACGTGATCAATGTGCCCTATGCCGGCAAGGTGGAGTTGCTCGACGAAAAGAACGCCCGCCGCATCACCATCAAGAAAGCCGGAAAGGGAACGGTCAAGGTGCTGAGCGAGAACAAGAACAACAGCATCGCCGCCCTGTCGCTGGGCTATGTGCAGTATGTCAAGAAACAAATGACCAAGAAAGGGCTCGTGTCCAAGCAGCGTTACAGCGACTTTGCCTGCGTGACGCGCGAGCGCGACTCCGTGGCAGTAGCCCAGAAGCCGGGCAAGAAGAAAAACCCCTTTGAAGAAGAGTTTCAGAAATTCAAGAAACAGGCCAATAAGGAGTTCGACGACTTCCGCGAAAAGTGCAACCGCGAATATCTCGCCTTCGTGCGCGAGGCGTGGGCAGAGTTTGGCATGGAACCGCCCGTGCGGCGGCCGCAGGAGCCGCGGGTGGAACCCGTGGTATGCAGTGACACGGCGCGGCAGACCATAGCGATTGGCAAGGTGCCCGTGAAACGCCTGCCGCAAAAAGTGAACCTTGTGCCCGCCGACCCCGAGCGCGTAGCCCCCAAGGTGATGCCGCCCTTTAAGATAAAGCCCCTGCCCATCGGTGAGGAGGACAAAGAATACCAAAACATGCCCGTCACCTTCTTCGGAACGGAACTGCGCGTGCACCTCGGCGAAGACCAGCGCATCAACCTTGGCGAAATCTCGCCCGACCGCGTGGCCGATGCCTTGGAATATTTCTCCGGCGGCGACTACGACAACCTGCTCTACGACTGCCTGCAAATACGCAAAAACCGCAAGCTCTGCGACTGGGCGTATCTGCTCCTCGTGCAGACCATTGCCGATCAATTCTGCGGCGCGCAGACCAACGAGGCTGCCCTCTTGGCAGGTTATCTCTACTATCAGTCGGGCTATAAAGTGCGCTTCGGCAGCGTGGCCGACAGGATTTACCTGCTCGTGGCCTCGCGCCACTTCATCTACGACAAGGAGTCGGTCATCGTGGACGGCGAACGCTTCTATCCCCTCGAGGACGTAGGCGGCAACCTCAGCATCTGCCGCGCCTCTTTCCCCAAGGAGCAAAGTCTCTCGCTCTTCATCCCCCAAAGTCCCGCCTTTGCCGAAACCGCCGCAGCGGAGGAGCGGACCATTGCCTCGCACCGCTACGACGGTCTCGAATGCAAAGTGCAGGTGAACAAGAACCTCATCGACTTCTACGACTCTTACCCCGCCTCTATCGTCAATCAAGACGTTACTTCGCGCTGGGTGATGTATGCCAACACGCCCATGAACGAGGCGGTGAAAGAACAGGTGTATCCTGCCCTGCGCGAACGCCTCAAAGGCTTGGGCGAGCTGGAGGCTGTGGAGCGGCTGCTCAACCTCGTGCAGACCGGGCTGGAATATGAATACGACGACAAGGTGTGGGGCGGCGACCGCGTGTTCTTTGCCGAGGAAAGTCTCTACTATCCCTTCTGTGACTGCGAAGACCGCGCCATTCTCTTCACCCGCCTCGTGCGCGACCTGCTTGGGCTGGACTGCGTGCTGATATACTATCCCGGACACCTCGCCGCCGCCGTGCGCTTTGCCAAAACGCCGACCGGCGTGTGCTACTCCCTCAACGGCAAAGACTACACCCTCTGCGACCCCACCTACATCAATGCCCGCGTCGGCATGGAAATGCCCAAGATAGACAATACCAACGTAACACTGATACCGCTATGATGCGCCGACTCTATACATTTATATATATATTGCTCCTTACTGCCACGGCTGCCGCTTACGCCGACAAGGAAGCCAAGCCGCGTAAAGTGCACGGCAAGGCAACGCTCATTCTCTCCGAAAACGACAACATGACGCTTATCGAAGCCAAGCGCGAGTGCGTCAAGCGCGCCCGCTACGAGGCCATTAAGGAAGCCTTCGGAGAAAGCCTCTCCTCCACGACCAACATCGTGGAGGGCACGGTGAACGGCATGGACATCTCCAACTTCGTGGAAGAAACCACGATGAGCGCAAAGGCAGAGTGGGTGGAAGATACGAAAGAGCCCGTGGTGAAATACGACTCAGACGGCGAGCGCATCGTATTCACCGCCGAAGTGTGGGGCATGGCGCGGCCCATTACAAGTGCCGCCATAGAACTGGACTGGAAAGTGCTCTGCGGCGGTACGGCCGACAGCAATGAAAGCGACGAGTTCAGACATAAAGAGAGAATTTACATCAAATTCCGCGCGCCCGTGTCGGGCTTCCTCGCCATTTACCTGCTCGACAGCACCAACAAGGAAGCCTCCTGCCTCCTGCCCTACAAGCACAACGTCATGGGGCGGCACGAGGTGATGGGCGGCAAAGACTACATCTTCTTCGACAAAGAGTCCGACCCCCGCGCCATTCCCTATTGCCTTACCACGAGCATGCCGCTCGAAATGGATCAGGTGGTGCTAATTTTCTCGCCTAACAAGTTCACCAAGTGCAACGAAATCACCGGAGACCGCCGGCACCCCAACTCGTTGAGCATCGACGACTTCGAGGCGTGGCTCAAACGCCTCAAGCAGCAGGACGACGATATGGTGGTAGACCGCAACAAATGGATTAAAATATATAACAAACAATAATACCTAATCACAATGAAAAAACAACTAACCCTGCTGGCGGCCTTGCTCTTCGCACTGACCGCCGCGGCACAAATCGACGAGAACAAACAGCAGCTTCTCGATTACGAGGAAGACACAGCCAACGTGGTGTCACTCGCCGACATCTTAAAGATGCAGCAGGAGGTTTATAGCAAAAACTACAACCGCGAAAACCTCCAGCAAGTGTGGAAGCGCAAGAAAACCTTTTCCGTGAGCTACAACACATCAAGACTGACAGCCAGAAAAGTGCCTTTCTACGAGGCAAAGGAAGACGCCTACAATGTGAAAAGCTACAAATTTGAGAGCGATTGGGGCTTCTCACTGCAAAGCGCCAACACCTTCCGCCTGCACAAAAAGCCTATTGCCAACACCGTGGCGTTCGGACTCGAGTTCTCACCGCTCAACCTTTCGGTGAACCACTACAAGCAGATGCCCGACTTTGCTTACAACAGCAGCATCGTGAAAGACGCGTCCGACACGAAAAATCTTATCTATTATTCGCCGTGGGGACTTGAAATGTACGACATCTCCTACGGTATGCACATCGGTCCCTCAATCACCGTTGCGCCTTTCACCGCCTTGAAAAGCAAAGGACTGGCACACCTGCGCCTACAAGCCTATTTCGCCCTCGGCTATCGCTTCGACATCATGTTTCGCAGCAGCGACAAAGACAAAGACGTCAACGACCCCGATGCAGCCGACACCAGCGATCCTGCCAACACTGACAAAGCGGCGCAAACGGCTTACGACAAGGTGAACAGCAGTAGCCTTATCACGTGGGCGCACGGCCTCTACACGCAGTTCGGCTTCCGTATCAACTGGAAGTTTATCGGTATCTCCTACGAAATCACCAAGGGCGACTGGAAGCACAAATCAGTTGAGACAAAGATATTCGGTTCTCAGAAAGAAAAATTCAACGCAACCAGCAGCCGCATCGGCTTGACCTTCTTCTGGTAAAATTAATAGTTTGACTCGTCTACTTGTTTACTAAAAACTCGTCTACTTGTCTACTCGTTTACTTGTTTACTCGTTTACTATAAAACTCGTCTACTATAAAATCATGAAAAAGATATTTGCACTCCTCATAGCCGCGTTGCTCGGTGCGACCGGCCTCTTTGCACAGGATTACATCACCACCGACGGTAAGTGCGGCAAAGACGTGGCGTGGACCTTCGACGGCAAAACGCTCACGCTCACAAATACCAACACCAAAGGCTTCACAGCCCTTATGGACAACTATGACGCGCAGAAGCACCCCGCGCCGTGGATAAAGAAAAAACTCAAAGTGCAGGCCGTGCGCGTGGGTCGCGGCATCGAAACCATCGGTTCGTGCGCCTTCGCAGGCTGCCGCGCCCTCACGGAAGTAATCTTCGACGACAACGCTTGCACCAAAATCGGCTGGGGCGCATTCATGGACTGCGAACGCCTCGTGAACGTAGCCCTGCCCAAAAGCCTCAAAAGCATCGGCACCATAGCCTTTGCCAACTGCCGCTCGCTCACCGCCGTGAAAGTGCCCGACCAGTGCCACGTGCAGGACCAGGCCTTCCTCAACTGCAGCAGCGTGCGCTCTATTGAGGTGAGCCCCACCGCCACCCTCGGCCGCTACGTCTTCGCCTCTGAAATAAGGGTAGACGGAAAGGTGCGCCACACGCTCTACAACGATGAGGTGCGCCGCCTGCCCATTCAAATCAACTCGCGCAACTGCCACACCTACGGCTTCTCCAAAGACGCCATCGAACGCTACCGCAAGGGGGGCAACTCCAACGCCCTCGCCGACTACGACTACATCACCTCCGAAGTAGACAGCATTATCCCAAGCAATATCTACGTGAAGCGCGACACCTACGCCCTCATCATCGGTAACGAAAACTACCGCTTCGTGCCGCAGGTGCCCTATGCCATTCACGATGCCCGTGTGTTCCGCCAGTACTGCGAGCAGACGCTGGGCCTGCCCGCCGAGCATATCCACATTTGCGAGGATGCCACCAAGCAGATTATCCTCGAAGACGAACTCCCCTGGCTCGAATCCATTCCCAATCGCGACCGCAAGAAACTCATCGTCTATTACGCCGGCCACGGCGTGCCCGACGTGAGCCAGAAGAACAAGGCATACCTCCTGCCCACCGACGTGCGCGGCACGAAGCCGGCCAACGGCATTGCGCTCGACGACTTCTATGCCCGTCTGGGCGACTTGGCATTCAGCCAGACCAGCGTGTTCCTCGATGCCTGCTTCAGCGGCATCGACCGCGACAACCGAAGCGTGAACGAGGGTGAGCGCGGCGTGGAAATCGCCGCAGAGGAAGGAACGCTCACCTCCGGCAACGTCGTTGTGTTCTCTGCCGCGCAGGGCAACGAAACGGCGCAGGGCTATCAGGAACAGGGACATGGTCTCTTCACCTACTACCTGCTCAAATCCCTGCAATACACCTCCGGCTACGTCACCTTCGGCGAACTCTCCGACATTCTTCGCGTCAATGTGAGCAAGCGCGCCTTGGAACTCAAGCAGCGCAAGCCGCAAAACCCCTCTACCTCCGCCTCGCCCGCCGTCAGCGAAACTTGGAGATCCTTGATGTTCTAAGATTATTGCTGTTCGTTACAACTTTTTGTGACGGATAAGAATTAGGGCTGACACCTCCTTGGAAGTGTCAGCTCTTTTAGTTGTCTTTGTATTTGAAAAGAGATATTTCTAATGATCCAGAGCTTCGCCCTGGATCATATGAAGCTCTGAGTTTTGCCGGACAACAATAAAAAATTATTACTTTTGCGGTAGGCAAAAACTGAGGCTTCAAAAAAAATCGTTTTTCCTTGTAACTTTTTACCCGTTCGTCCGTCTTTCAATTAGAGAGCAATGAAAGAAATAGACTTCCGCCACGACCTTTTACCCCTGAAAGATAAAATCTTTCGCCTTGCCCTCCGCATTACGCTCCGAGCCGATGAGGCCGAGGACATCACGGAGGAAACGCTGGTACGGGCGTGGGAAAAGCGCAGCGAACTCGCGCAAGTCAATTCTCTCGAAGCTTATTGCCTCACGGCGACACGCAACCTCGCCCTCGACACCATTGCAAAAAAGGAGCACCAAAACCTCTCGCTCGACGAAGATGCTTTCGACCGTCCCGATGCCAGTCGCACGCCGCAAGAAGAATTGGAACACAGCGAAAAGCTGGCGAGCGTGCGGCAAATAATCAATTCCCTGCCCGAAAAGCAACGCACTGTGGTGCAACTTCGCGACATTGAAGGACTCCCTTATTCTGAAATTGCGGCCGTAACAGGCTGGACCGAGGAAGTAGTAAAAGTCACGCTGCACCGGGCCCGGAAATTTATCAAACTCGAATACTTAAAATTAGAACATCATGGACTATAAATATATCGAACAACTTTTGGAACGCTACTGGGAGGCGGCCACCACGGCAGAGGAGGAGCGCATTTTGCGCGCTTTCTTCGCTCAGGACATCTTGCCGGCACATCTTGCCCGGTACAAAGAGTTGTTCGCCTATCAGTCGGAAGCCGCCGGCGAAGCACTCGGCACAGAGTTTGACGAGCGCGTGCTTGCCCGTATTGGCGAACCGGCCGCACAGCCGCAAATCGTGGTGAAGGCGCATCGCATCACGCTTGCCAACCGCCTGCGCCCCTTGTTCCGCGCAGCCGCAGCAGTGGCCATCGTTTGCCTGCTGGGTACTGCCGCGCAACATTCGTTCGACAACGAGAACGCCGATGGCGTGCCTGCCGCTTCGCAGCAGACCTATCAGGCGCAGCAGGAAAATCTTCCCGAAGACGCCGAGCGCGCCGGTTTCTACAAGGAAGCAGGTCCCAAGACGGCAGCGGCAGACTCTCTGCGCAAGCAGGCTGCCGAATAGTCCAAGAATATTTGACAAGAAGAACGTTTGTGCAAGGCGAGAGCAGAGACCGACAAACTTGTTTGATCGGGCTATGCCGAGCCGCAGCCAAAGGTGCATTTATATGAATAAAAAAGAAAACTGACTATATATGTTTGCCGAAACGCGGCAACAGCGGTAAAACAACATTTGCACTATTAAAACACTTCATTTATCCAGCGGGATAAACAAAATAAAATCGTCAAGCCTCGCAGACTTGACGATTTTATTTTTGCTACGTTTCTTAAACCAACGTAAACTTAGAAACGATAAGTTACGGTAAGGCCGAAATTATAGAAGCCCGTAGAAAGTACATCGAATTCATCACCGAGCACAAAGGCAACCATAGGACGATAGTCTACACCCACAGTGAGAGGCAGTTTCTTTGGCGTGAAACCAAAACCGACCGTGCCGACAGGACCGAACATAAAGTCGTGGTATGCGCCGATGCCTGCGCCGACACCTGCCCAAAGTTTCCAGGTCGCAAATTTGGGCGTCCAGTCACCCCACTGCTTCACGTTCCAGTTGTAGATTCCTTGTGCGGCAAAACCGTCGCCGAAGTCAAAGATACCGGCCGTAACGTCAAGGAAATTCTTGTCGCTTAAATGATACTGATACTCAACGTCTACGGTCGCGCCGCCAATGTGCACGCCAAGCGCGTGCTTCGTGCGCTGTGCCGACATCGTCAGGGCTGTCATGCAAAGCAGGACTGCGAGAAAAAGTTTTTTTGTCATAATGTAAGGGATTAAGGGTTTGTATTAGATTAGGGAATTATCCGATAAAAATAGATAATGAGTATTCCGCCCATGCAATTCAGGAATAGAGTTTACTCATATTGCCAAGCACAGCCCCAAATCTTTAAATGGCCTCATTGTAGCCTCTTTTGTAGCCTTCGGCATAGCGCGCACGTTCTCTTAAAGTGGGAAAAACGCTGTTTTCATCGTAACTGGCACGGGGTGTATGGGCAGCGCGGTCGTAAGCGGCGGCTGCGCGACCGTCTTCATAACCCGCCTCGTAAGCGGCACGGCTGTCTTTTGCCTGGCAGTTTTCAGTTTCAATATTCTCAAGGGTTTGAATAGTGTCGGGCATGGCATTGCCAGCACTACTGCTTAAGTCGTGCTCAATAGCCGTATCCGCTTGCGCGGGATCGGTGCTCTCTATTTTAAGCGCGATGACCGTTACAACCGCAATGAGGAAGAGGACGAAGATAGATAATTCGTGTTTCACGGTTCAAGAGGTAAATATCTGTTTGAAGTCTCATCGATGAGGCGGGCGTGGGCTTACGCCTCTACTTGTGACCAAATCCTTTTGCAAAATTGAGACTTTGCTGCCAAATCGCTGTGCAAGTTTCTCAAAACTTGATGTTTCAAAATTACAAACAGATAATATTCAACCTCTTAAAGATGATTTTCCTCTTATTTGTTTTGTGCTTGTTCTTCAAATATTGTAGGCGGGCAACCGGCTATTGCCGTGAAATTGCGCCACGCCGCACCGCGGGAGCGATAGCCGGCTTCAAAGAAAAGGTCTTGTATTCGCTCATGCTCCGGTTCTTGCAGCCTTTGCCTGATATAGTTGACCCGCAAGTTGTTGATGTATTCCTTAAACCCGGTGTAGCCCATATCTTGTATGGCTTGGGTGACATACGTCCTGTTGCTGCTTACGGCGCGGACCAAGTCGTTGAGCAGCAGATCCGGCTCGCGCCACAGTTCCTCCTCTTCCACAACCTGCCGCACTTTCCTCTGTAGCTCGGATGTATGCCCCGCACTGTTGCCATTAGTCGTTGACGAAACCTGGACTTGCGGGGCTGGCTTGGAAGGTAGTTGCGGCATTTGCGGCACGGGGATGCGAACGAATAGCTCGATATAAAGCACGTACAAGGGATATATCAGATAAATAATGGCATGAAGCGAACGCCATGCTACGCTGCGCGTCAGCATATTGCCAATAAACATGACGACGATGAGCGAAACCACAAAGGTCGTGCGCCTCAACCACGGCTGCCCGGCACTGCTGTGCTTTTTGTCATAATAAATGGTCCATACAAATTCGTAAGGAAACATCAGGCAGAGCATCAGCAAACGCGCGACGACGTCGGGTTTGTCTATGTTCAGCAGAAGGTCGTTGAAGGTGTGCAGCGGCGTTTCGTGGAAATGAAACAACAAGCCGTAAAGCCCAACTATCGCCGTCAGGCAGACAAACCCGCCGTAAATATGCCGCGCCGACAACCAGTTGGGACGGGCTACCTCTACGGGATAAAGCGTAAACAGGTAGCGGCAAAGCAGTCCGAAGCAGATTTCCCGAAAAGAAAGCACATAATAATAATCCTGTATCTCCTCTGCTCGCAGCATAAAGAACATCTTTTGAAGCAGCGCATAGGAACTGACCAGTGAGAAAATGCCGAAGAAGAGGCGCGAGCGGTCGCTGTGCTCCTTGCGCGTGGCTATCATATACACGCCGCTCACCAGCAAGAAGAACCATAGGATAGCGACCAGCATGAGGATAAGCAGGTTGGCCATAATGCTTGGACCGTTAAAGAGGGGAAATGGATAGATATATAGAAAACGAGTAAGCAAGGTGCTCTTGGCATTTGGGTAAATGCACTCTGCCTTGCTTACTCGTTAGCATGACAATATTATTATAAAGATCTTAGCTCAAGAATACCAGCAGCACCACTTGCGCCACAAGGATACGCAGGAACATGGCCAAGGGATAGACGGTGGAGTAGCCCACGGCAGGTGCATCGTTGCCGGCCGTCTGGTTGGCGAATGCAAGGGCGGGAGGGTCGGTGTTGGAACCTGCAATCAAGCCCATAAGCGTAAAGTAGTTTAGCTTCAAAACCTTGCGGGCCACAACGCCCATAATCAGAATAGGGATAATGGTGATGAGGAAGCCCGTCCACACGTAGGTCAGGCCGCCTGCCATAATCGTTTCCCAGAAGTGTGCGCCGGCCTGTATGCCCACGCTCGAAAGGAAGAGCAGCAAGCCCACTTCGCGCAGCATGAGGTTGGCGGAGGTGGAGGTGTAGGTGTTGATTTTGTAGCGATAGCCGAAAGCACCGATAAGGATAGCCACAACGAGCGGGCCGCCGGCGAGACCGAGCTTCATGCCCATGCCCAAGGGGATTTGTCCCACAAGGATACCCAGCATGATGCCGAAGAAGATGGCGCCCACGTTGGGGTGGTCGAGGCGTTTCACGCTGCTGCCGATGGCTCGCTTCACAGCTTCCACGTTTTCTTCCGTACCCGTCACAAGAATGCGGTCGCCCACCTGCAAGCGCAGGTTGCGGTCGGCAAAGAGGTCCATGCCGTTACGCGTCACGCGGGTTACGTTCACGCCGTAAATCGTGCTGAAATGAATTTGGCCGAAGGTCTTGCCGTTGATTTCCGGCTTGGTGATGACGAGGCGGTGGGAAACGTACTTCTGCTTCTTGTCGATATCGTCCTTCCACGTCTTGCCCTCGATGTTTTCACCAATCAGCACGGAGATAGGCTCTGCTTCGTCCTCAGCGCAAACGAGGTGAATTTCCATGCCGATTTCAAGCTTCGTCTCGCCGTTGGGGATAGACATCACGCCGTCCTTGATGCAGCGCACCACGACAAACTGGCGGTTGAGGAAGTTGTGCAGGTCTTGCAGCGAGCGCCCTGCCACGGCGGCGTTCGTCACGCGCAGCACGAGGTGCTTAGGTGTGGCGTGCGGATTGCTTTCCTGCTCCTTGCGGATTTGCTCCTGCTCCTTTTCCAGTTTGATGTTGCAGAGATAGCGCACGAGGATAGTGGCGAGAATGATGCCCACAACGCCGAGGGGATAAGCGCAGGCATAGCTCGAGGCGAGATCGGGCACTGCGCCGCCTGCGCCCCAGTCGAAGCCGGGTTTGCTCGTGAAGTCGGCCACTACCGTGTTGGCTGCGCCGAGACCGGGCGTGTTGGTAATTGCGCCGTACATGGTGCCCACCATCATCGCAAGGTTGTAGTTCGACGTGTCGAACACGAGGAAGTACAGTCCCAGCATCACTGCCACGTTGAGCAGCACGATGCCCACGGTGATGAGGTTCATGCCAACGCCGCCCTTCTTGAACGTGGCGAAAAAGCCCGGACCTACTTGCAGGCCGATGCAATACACAAAGAGAATCAAGCCCAATTCTTTTACGAAGTCGATCGTGGCTTTCTGCTCGGCGTGGTCGATGCCGCCAAAGTAGTTGAACAGGTGTCCCGCCACGATACCCATAAACAGGACGAACGTTACGCCGAGGGCAACGCCGCCGAACTTGATTTTCCCCAATTTCACGCCCAAGCTGATAACGATGGCATAAAGCACAACAAGGTGGGCAATGGAACCGGGGCTCGTCAGGATATTAATGAACCATTCCATAAATATAAAAAATTGATTGATATAGCTTTTTCACACAGACTTCTTATCGTCCGTGCTGCAAAATTAGAGATTTTTTAATAGATAGCAAAAGCAAAATGCGGTCTCTAAGGGCAGATAGTTGCAATTAAGGCGGTTTTGCTTTGACAATGTGCGGCATTTTTTGTTACTTTGCAGAAATTAGGAGCAATCTTAGGGAATTCGTCTACTAATTAGAGTGACTTTTTTATGAAGAAGCAACTTGTTTTTCTCGTTTTGTCCTTTTGCGCGCTTTTTGCATTTGCGCAGCAAAATCAGGAAACGCGGCGTACCAAGAGCGTCCTGCTCTTTCCCGAGTTTCGTGAAGGAAAAGTCGTGCAGTCATTCGGCAGATATGTGACGGCAAAGGTGAATTTCACCCTTACCAACGGCAAACTTTGCGACATAGCCAACGGCAAGGTGCGCGAGATCGACGTTTCGCGCATTTTCAGCGTGGAGTTCCCTGACGCCAAGTTTATGAAAGTGCAGGGCGACATGATGGGCGAGGTTGTAGGGCAGGACGGCTATAACTTTCTGCTCAAGGTCACCCTGATAGATAAGGAGCGGGTGCGTCGCGAAACGGCAGACGGGCTTGAGCAGAAAGCGTTTTTCGTTGATGGTGCCATGCTCGACCTCGAACGCGAGGGACAGTCCGCCAACGAAGGTTACCCTTTGATCGACAAATACTATTTCAATATTCAAGGCACAGTTATCCCCGCCAACGAAAGCGCGTTCAAGAAGCACGTGGTGCCCGAGCGCAAAAAGGAATTCAAGAAACTGATGAACGAGCATTATTGGAGCTGGCGCGACGAGGCTTCGCTCAAGCAGCTGTTCCAGTTTTTGAAGAAATAGGGCATTTATAAAATAACACCATTCCCCCTCCTCATGTCCGTCAAAATTGAACCTACTTGGAACGAGCGGCTGCGCGACGAGTTTGCCGCGCCTTATTTCAGGCAGCTCGTCGACTTTGTGCACGCGGAGTACCGGCAGGGTGTGTGCTATCCGCCCGGACGACAGATTTTCAATGCCTTCAACCTTTGCCCGTTCGACAAGGTCAAGGTGGTAATCCTCGGCCAAGACCCTTATCACGAGGAGGGCCAGGCGGAAGGTCTGTGCTTCTCCGTGGCCGACGGCGTGGCTTTTCCGCCGTCGCTGCAAAACATCTTTAAGGAAATCGCCGACGACTTGGGTCGCCCCGTGCCCGCTTCGGGCAGCCTGCGCCGCTGGGCCGAACAGGGCGTGCTACTGCTCAACGCCACGCTCACCGTCCGCGCCCATCAGGCAGGGTCGCACCAGGGACACGGCTGGGAGACGTTTACCGATGCTGTTGTTCGCCGCCTCGCCATGGAGCGCGACGGACTGGTCTTCATTCTTTGGGGCAGCTACGCACAGAAAAAAGGCGCTTTCATCGACCGCTCGCGCCACCTTGTGCTGCAAAGCGCACACCCCTCGCCCCTCTCAGCCTATCGTGGTTTTTTCGGCAATCACCATTTCTCTCTCACCAACGATTACCTCTTACGGCAAGGCAAAATGCCGATTGAGTGGTAACCACCTTCATTGTTTCCAACAGCATTTCAAAACGAATGACTCCCCAAAGACTTCCCTTGCTCCAAGTGGGCGACGTATTGATAACGCCCGACCTCCTGACTGAATATTTCTGCTGCGACCTCGCGGCGTGTGGCGGCGCATGCTGTATAGAAGGCGATGCCGGCGCCCCCTTGCTGCTCGAAGAGGTGACGGAGATTGAAGACGCGCTCGATGCAGCATGGCCCCACCTCAGCGCCTCGGCGCAGGCTGTGATTGACAAGCAGGGCGTGGCATATGCCGACCCCGACGGCGACCTCGTTACGAGCATCGTGGGCGGCCGCGACTGCGTGTTTACGTGTTACGACAACAACGGCTGCTGCCTCTGCGCCCTCGAAAAGGTATGCCGCGAAGGCAAGACGGCATGGCCGAAACCTATATCCTGCGCTCTATACCCCCTGCGCGAAAAACGCCTTTCCAACGGACTTGTCGGCCTCAACTACCACCGTTGGAGCATTTGTGACGGCGCGGTCAAGAAAGGCCGCGAACTGCGCCTTCCGCTCTACCGCTTCCTCAAAGAGCCCCTTATCCGCCGCTTTGGCGAAGCGTGGTATGAGGAACTGGAAGCTGTCGCAAGGGAAATTGATTTACAGAACTAAAAAAACGTAGGTTTAAGGAGCCGGGCGGGCAGATTACACGCGCGCGCGTTACGCATTTTTTTATCCCCAAAAACTATTCAACCCTTCATTTACAACCTAACTATCTGTAATAAAATAGGTTGCGAATGAAGGGTTTGTGCTTAAAACCTTTCAGCAATGAAGGGTTGGGAATTTGTGTGTGTCTTGTCCTGTCTTTATCCTGAAAAAGTTGCCCCGATTTTCCTGAATATGGTTGCCCGTTTACCAGTTAAGTTGACCATCTACCACGAATACCTTCTTCTTTCCCCTCGCAATTAGCCTACTTTCAGCAAGATAGTTTTCACTTCCAGCAAGATAATTTTTACTATCTGCTTGATAGTTTTTACTATCATATAAGAAAGTTTTTGTTACAAACCTTGTAACGCTTGTTACAAACTTTGTAACACATATTACAAAGTTTGTAATACATGTTAGCAAGTTTGTAACAAACTTTTTCTGCGCAGATAATGAAAAATATCAGGGAGAAAGGAAAAAATAGCTTGGGGCTAGCAAAAAATATCTGCTTCAAAATTTGGCATTTTCGGTTGTGTCGGCAGTAGGGAAAATGGGTGCTGCATTAGTTAAGCCTTGTGGTGCACACGGTGGGCGTATACAAATGCCCCATGAATAGTTGTGAAGGGTTTGTCTTTCAAACCATTCAGCTTTAAATCCTTCATACACAAATAAATAAAGTATGGAATGAAGGGTTGAAAGGTTTTTTGGGGTAAAAAATGCGTATAGGATACGCGCATATGAAAAGCCTGGCTACACGAAATCAACCAAGATGATGCTTGGCATGGAGAGTAAGCAAGTTGAACTATATCATCTGGGCGAAAATTGGGTCATACACGACGCGACTTGGGTGATGCATGCCGAAAACTGGGAATAATACAATTGCGGTCTGCTCAAACAAAAATGAGCCGACCGCAATTGTATTTGGTTTTATAGATTTACCTTTATTTCACCACCTTCTTCCCGTCTATTATATAGATGCCCCTCTCGGCGGGTTGCACTACGCGGCGACCGCTAAGGTCGTAAGTGGGTGCGTTGGGGCGCGTGGCGGGCGCGGCGGGCAGGGCGGCGATGCCGCTCTGTGGCGCGGGCACGGCAATGGGTGCGGAGGGCAGGGAGAAGAGGTCGCCCTGTGTGCCGTAGACGCGGTAATAATAGTGCTCGGAAGCGGAAAGGCCGCTCACGGCATACTGCGTGGCGGTGCCCACACGGAGGCGGTCGTAGGGCGGCACGGCGTGCCACACGGGTTCACCGCCATGGTGGACGCACACGTCATCGACCGCCAAGCCGCCGCTGCCTACGCGGCAGTAGGTGAGGCGCACGGCGGTGCAGCCTTCGGGCAGCACGGCGGTACTGCCGGCGGGCGCGTCGGCGGCACAGGCGAGGGTGTAGGTGCTGCCCGAGGTGGGCGCGGTGTCGGTGAGCCACAGCGTGTCGGCGTGCTGCCAGTCGGCACTGCCGGCACAGAGGGCGTCGATTGCCACATAGTTCTTGCCGCAGGGGGCGTTGCGCTCGCGATACCAGAAACTGAGGGTGCGGATGCCGTCGGCGTAGGGCGCACTTTCGATGTACATATTGTCGGCCGAGAGGGAGGCAGACGGGGCTGCCGCGCCGTAGGCGCCGGCGGTGGAGAGCGTCATTTTGCAATTCGTAGTCCAGCCTGCGGGCAGATTTTTAAGACCGTCGGTGAAGTCTACCATGCTGCTTTCAGGCTCGGAGAGTGTGCGCGTGAGCACGTCGAGGGCGTAGCCCGTGGCTTCGGGCATTGCCTCCCAGCGGGCTGTGAAGCCCGTGGCAGTCACATCGGCGGGCTCTAAGGCCGTGGGGGCGGAGTAGGCGAAGGTGGCAGCGGGCGTGGTGACGCTCACGGCTTCCATCGTGCTGCCTGTGGCCGATGCGCTCTGCGCCTTGACGGTAAAGAAATACTCGGTCTCGGCTTGCAGGCCCGTGACAGCGCAGTGCGTAGCGGCGACGGTGCAGGGGTGGAAACCGTCTACGTAGCTGTTGCCGCGGTCGCTGCGCGTCCAAACGTCCACAGCGTAGGCCGTTGCGCCCTCTACGGCATCCCAGCGGGCGGTGAAGCCGATGGGCGTGACGTCTTCGGCGCGGGCGTTCTCCACGGCGGGCAGCGTGGGCTTGCCGCCTGCGATTTTGAGTTCAATGAGCCCGCTCTTTTCCTTAATCTCCGTAATGGGCACGCCTGTGGGGAGGCCTTCGCTGTCGCGCAGGGAGGGCGTGGTGTCGTCGGTGAGGGAAGTTACATTGTTTGTGCCGGGGAAGGCATCGGCGGGGCGCGTAGAGTCGCCCGCGCTGCCATCGGCTTCCACGAGGTCTACGCCTTGCAGCCACGGCGTGGAGTTTACCTTATTGGACTGCCAAAGGTCGGCATCGTATGTGATGTGCCAAACGAGCATTCCGTGGCCGGGCAGATAGGTGTCCCAGCCCGTTTGCTGGCGGTTTTCGAGCAGGAAATACTCGTCTGCGCCCCGCTGCGTGGGAATGCGCAGGGCGTGGCCCGTGGTGACGTTTTCAAGCACGATGTTGCGCGGCGTGGCATCGAGGTCCTCGGGCGTGAGCCAGCCGAGCGAGAGACGCTCGTAGGCGGAATAGGTGGGCGGCGTGTGCGCATGGTTGTTGTGCGAACCTACGTCCATGATGGTCCAGTTGCCGGGCGTGAGATAGCCCGAGCCGGAGGTGTCGTAGAGGTCGGGAAAACCGAGCACGTGGGTGAACTCGTGGCACACGGTGCCGATGCCTTCGAGGTGCATCTCCGACGCGCCCGTGGAGGGATTGACGATGGGGCGCAGCTCGTTGGAGCAGGCGTAGCGGTTCACGCGCACGCCGTCGAAGACATACTGCCTGCCCGTGATGGCCTCAATCTCTGCCGCGTGCTGCCAAACGGTGTAGGCAGGACCGCCCGTGGCCTCGCCCTGTCCGGCGTAGAATATATATATATTGTCGACCGCCCCGTCCTTGTCGCGGTCGTAAATGGAGAAATCAATCTCGTCGTCGAGTTGCGTGCATGCCTCAATAGCCATGTTCCAGGCGTTGAGGTCTTCGCCTTGCACACTCTGCCCGTAGAAACTGATGTCCTTGCTGAGGACGACCGGGCCGTAAACGTCGAAGGTAAGGTTGAACTTGCCGCCCGAGCCGTCGATGAAATAGTCGTGCACGCTGCCCGTTGCACCGTCGTAGTCGAAGCCTTCCTTGTTGAGCATGTCGCTGAACGTCTGCCGGGGATTGGCCACGGTGAAGTCTGTTGCCTCGCCGTCGGCTGTGGTCTTGGGGAAACTCACGAGAATGGCCAGCGCGCGCTGTGCGCCTGTGGTGGGGTAGGCCTGCGTGCCGACTGTGCCCCCTTTGATGCCCAACCGTTTGCCGGGGGCGCGGCGCAGGGCTGTGCGTGTTTGCCTCAGGGCATCGAGGGCGGCGGTTTTGTCATATTTCTTTACAAAACTTAGTTCCTCGGGCGTGCGTTCGGCAAGATTGCGTGCGCGGAGGGCGGTGGCATTGAGGCTACCCTCGCTCACCGTGGCATAATAGAAGAAGCCTTCGCGCTGCACGAGGGGAATGCTGTCGAGCGAGAGGTGGTAATGGAAATGCTCATCGCCGCAGAGGCGCACGGTGAGGGTGCTGCCGTCGGGCTGCGTGACGCGGCGCGGCGTGGGGTCGGCGGGCAGGGCGCGAACCACGGGCGCGGCGGCGAGGAACAGAAGGGAAAGGAGGAGGTTGCGGGTGTTCATGGGGAGAAGGATTTCTTGAGTAAACGAGTAGAGAGATTATTATTTACGACAACTTAGACAACTCTTGACAACTTATTTCTATGCTGTCGTTTTATTTTATGACGACAACTGGGACAACTTTCGACAACTTTCAGTTGTCTTTCTGCGTGCGAGGCGGGCGTATAAAATACGCCCAGTTGTCTTTGTTGTCGTCATATTAAGCGCATAATTGTGCAACTCGGAGTTGTCTTCTGTTGTCTAAGTTGTCGTTTCAAACCTTACTCGTTTGCACTACATTTTCGGCGGGCGTTCTGCAGAACGCCCCTACTTTTTATTTAATAAAAACTTTCTTGCCGCCAACGATATAGATGCCTTTGCCCGCGCGGGTGACGCGGCGGCCACTGAGGTCGTAGACGGGTACGGGCTGACCGGAGCGTTCAGGCAGGAGAACAGAACCGATGCCCGTGTGGCTGACGAAGGTGGCAGGCGAGAGGATTGACTCGCCGGTAGCGTAAACCACAGAAACGGCATAGTTGTGCTCGCCGGCAGGCATCGTCTCGCTGTAAGAAGGCTCGGCAATGGGCGCGGCGGTGAGTTGCTTGCCGTCGCGGTAAACATTGTAGCCCACAAAGGTGAGACCATCGGCGGCGCGGCGGTAGGCGATGTCGTCAATATATAATATATACTGGTCGTCGGACACGCAGCGGATTGCAAAGCGCTGGGCACTCTCGGGCAGGTCGAAGGAGATTTGCCGCCAAGAGCCGGGCACGGTGATGGTGTTGCCTATCTTGATGAAGTCGCCGGCGGCGGTGCTGCCCTCAGAATAGAGCACTTCGATGCTCTCAACCGTGCCGTAGGTGGTGTTGCTGGGGCTCTTTGCCCAGAACGTCACGGTCTGGCCGCCTGTGACGGGCGGCGAGATGAGCCAGTCGTCGTTGGCGGCAAGGCGGCTGCTGGTGAAGGCGGCAAGGACCTGCTTGCCCGAGTGGGGCTGCCAGGTGGTGGCGGTGAGTCCCGCTTTCGAAGGATTGAACACCTGATAAGCCATGGCTGCGCCGGCGTTGGGGTAGTCGATGTAATCGCCATAGCCGTTCTGTATGCCGGCCGTGAGGCGGCCGTCGCCGTCGTAGAGCGTCCATTGTCCGAGGTTCTGGATAGTGAAGGCGGTGTACGACTCGAAATCTTCAACCACGTCGGTGGCTTCGGACGACTCGTTGAAGAAAGGCTTTTCCCAAGAAAGCGTGCACACGCCGTCGGCGTAATTTGCCGCGACGCTGCTCACGAATGGCAGGCCGGGCAGCACGGTGACGGTGACGGCGTTTGAGAGATTGTCCGTATCGCTGAAATCATGCTCTGCCACAATGCGTGCGCTATAAACGCTCGATTCGGCGGCGTCGGAGTTGGGCGTGTCGGTGAGCGTAATGCTTGCCGGTGCGTCGGGAGCAACTTCCGCGCCTTCGGCGGTGCAGACCACCTTGCCGTTGCGCAGCAGTTCTACGGAGTAGTCCGTGGCAGGCTGCGAGCCCTTGTTGTAATAGGAGAAGGAGAAGGTGTTGGTCTCGCCCACCTTCACTTCGCTCTTCTCGGCAGCGAGCGTGCCGGCAGAGAGGTCGCGGTCGTGCCAGTCGAAGACGGAGATATTATCCACATAAACCACGTTCATCAGTTCGGGCGAGAGATGACCGAGGGCTTGGAACTGTACCTGAATGTGTCCGGAGGCGGCATAGGGTGCGAGCGAAACGTAGTGGCGCGTCCATTCCTTTTCAACGTCTGCACTGCTCATCTCGTTCTCTTTGAGGCGCAGCACTTCGTGGCGATTGCCCGCGCCGTCGCGTATGATGACGGCCAGTTCGTTCATCGCGCCGTGGTGGCGGAAGAAATGAAAGCGCAGCGTGGGATTTTCCGCGCCGGCGAGCGAGATTTTCGGAGAAATCAATGCGCCCGTAGTGCCTTCTGCACCGTTGATGTAGGCCATGAGACCGCCGTCGCCGTCCTGCGCGTCGCTGTAACTGCCCATGGCGAGGTATTTCCATTCAAAGACATCGCTTTCCTGAATGACCCACGGGCCGCAGTCGATGCCGCGCTTGCTGAACGACTCGGCGTAGGGCAGGGCATAGGCATCTCCCACAAACACCGTGTCGGCGGGCGTGACAGGACCGTTTCCTTTCAGACCGCGCGCCTGGATGCCGAACCATGCCAGCGTCTGCTTGCCCGCAGTGGGCGGGACGGTGGTGGAGAAGGTGCGGTCGGTTGTTTCTGTTTTCTGCCCCTGCATGTCGGTGACGGTGTAGGAGAGCGTGGCGGCATTGACGTAGCCGCCGTGCGTGCCGACGGACGGAGCGTCCCAAGAGAGAGAGATGTTGCCGGAGGCATCGCAGTTCACCTTGATATTCTCTACATTGCCCGGCGTGTCCTCGCCCACATACACGGTGGTCTTTGCTTCAAGGCCTGCGCCGTAAGTGTTGGAAACGATGACGGTGTAGGTGAAATTGCCGTTGGAGGTCGGCGTGTCGTTCACCGTAATCGTTTGTCCCGGCGTTACGTCGGTGAGTGTGGCGATGGTCTGCGTGCCACGCTTCACAATGACCTGCGTGAGCGCATCGAGCGGTGCTCCGCTGATGTCGGTCAGCGGCAGCGTGCAGGTAATCGTTGCGCCCAGTGCGCCGGCTGCGGCAGCCGTTGCCTGCACGTTGCTGGCGGCGGCAGGGGCATGCACGGAAGCCAATTCGCGGAGCTGCAAATCGTCGATGGTGAGGAAGTAGCCTGCTTCGTAAGTGCTCGTGGCGTGCAGGCCGATGCAGGCGCGGCCGTCCGCTTCGGGGCGGAACATCGCCTTGAGCGTGGCGGCAGCCGCCTTGTTTACCTCCGTGGCGGGCAGGAGGCTCTGCGTCATTGCCCCCGACTGTGGGCGCGTGCCGAGCCAGGCGGAGATGATGTCAGCATAGCCGTCGGCCGATGCTGCCTTGAACGAGAGTTCGTAAACGTGCTCCGTGTCAAGGAGGAAGGGCGGCGAGATGAGCCAGTCGTCGCCGTCGAGCATCGACTCTTCGGCATAAGCGTAGGTCACGTTGCCTTGTTCGTAAAACCAAGTATTGTTGTCGCCGTTGGCATCTTCGATGGTGAACGACAGCAGGCTGCTCGGCGTGTTGAACGTTTCCTTGTAGGGCAGGGGCACTTCCTTGCCGAGCACTATTTCTTCCGTCGTGGCGGTTTCGCCTTTCATGCTGCTCCAATAGGTTTCCACGTCGTAGGTGTAAACGCCGAAGCGCGTAATCTCTGCCGCCTCGGTGCAGGAAGTGGCGTTGCCTTCGTAAATGGCGGTGCCGTCGGGCTGGCGCACCACTTTATAGGTGAGAGCCGTACCATCCACATAACCGCCGTGCGTACCTTGCGCCGCGCCCCAACTGACCGTGACGAGGTTGTCTGCGCCGAGCGTGGCAGTGGGATTGACGGCCTTGGGCGTGTCGCGGCCTATCCATACGCGCTGCACATAGACGGGGCAGCGGCCGGCGGCGTTGCTGGCATCTATTTTAATAATGTGTGCGCCTTCGGTCATCGTGGCGGGCACGCCGACGCTGCTGCCGGCAGCGGCCGAGCCTTCTGCAACGACGTTCTCGTCAATGCGCACGCGGTAGGTGAGCGTTCCCGAAAGGGCACCGCCGCCAAAGGTCTGGCTGGGCAGGGAAAAGTGCACGGTGCCGCTTGTCGCGCCTTGGGGGTATTCGGCGGCAACGCCAGTGATGCGCCCGGGAGCGGCGGCGGGGGTGAAGGGAGAGGTGGTGTAAAGTCCCACAAACTCCATGTGCTTGTCTACCACCGTGAGTTTCTCGGCAACGCCTGTCGTGAGGTTCACTTCGCATACCTCAACGTCCTTTTCCGTGCCGTGCGGCGTCATCACCCAGAAGAGGCGGCCCGTGGCGTAGTCGAACGCGGCGGACTGGTCGTACTTGATGTTTTTGCCCGTTGCGCCGATGAGCGTCAGCGCGGCGGTTTCCTTGTCCACACGCATGAGGTCGGCATATTCGCCGATGCCGTAGAGTTCGCCTTCCTTATTGCAGGAAAGGGTGAAGAGTTTTTGAGAGAGGTTGCCGATGGGCGTCACCTCGCCAGTGAACACGTTGAGCGTGCCGAGGTAATAGCTGCGCCCGATTTGGTCGTTGCCCAACCCGAAGCAACCGAACACCTGGTCGGTCACGGGGTCGTAAGTGAGGTCGGCGGCGATGCTTGTGGTGTTTTCGAGGGGCGTTTCGCTGATGAGTTTCCAATTGTCGCGGGTGTTGTAGGCACGCAGCGAAACGTCGATAGCGTCGGAATAGGTTTCGTAACTGACAATATAATATATGCCGTCGATATACACGCCGCCGCCGTTTGCTTTAAGCTCTGGCGAGACGTGCACGGCCTGCGGTGCCGTGCCGTCGTTGGCGGGAATGGAATAAACGCCATAGGGCGGCTGCTTCATGTCGCCCCAGCCGTAGGCGAAAATCACGCCGCCGTAGAGGGTGGGGTAGTCGGCAGTCTGCGCGGTGCCGCGCCCTGCGCCTGCGATGCAGCAAAGCAGGAGGCAGGCAAGTTTGAGAAGGTAGTTCTGCATATTAGGGTTTTGAATTAAGGAGTAGGGGCGTTTGCAAAACGCTCGACAAATGCGCCGCAAGGCATCAATCAATGAGGCAATCATCAACCGGGCGTTTTGCAAAACGCCCCTACTTTAGAAAGGCTATTTTGCAATTAGTGGTTTGTATTCATCACGGCACGCGCACTGTGACGCCCTTGCCGCCTCCGATGCGTACCACATAGATACCGCTGCCGGTGGCGATGCGGTTGGAGGTGTTGCCGTTGAGGCTGCTGATGCGGCGGCCGTCGGCGGCATAGACCTCAACGGGCAGGCCGTTCGCGCCCTGTACCACAATGCAACCCTTGGCGGTGCCGATGCGCATCTGCTGGGAGGTGAGGCGGTTGATGCCGGTTGCCACGATTTGCAGGGCTTCGGAGAGCTGCGACTCGCCCTTGTCGTAAACGGCAGTCACCTGATAGGAGTAGCTCGTGCCTTCCGTCACGTGGTCGTCATACCACACGGTCTCGGGCAGGATTTCGGCGTTGGCTTTCACACCGTCGCGGTACACGTTGTAGCCCACGAGCGAAAGCTCTTCTGTCGTAGCGCCGACGGGAATGTAGGTGATGTCGTCGATGAGGAGGGCAAACTTGCTGTCCGAAACGCAGCGGATAGCGAAGTAGCGTGCGCCTTCGGGTAGGGCCACCTTAAACTCTTCCCAACCTGATACGTTGGCGATGTTGTAGGTGTCGCCAATCTTCGTGAAGGCTTCTACGGTCGGCGTGGTTGTGGAATAGAGCACCTCGAAGCTTTCGGGCGTGTAAACGCCGCCCATGCCCGTCTTGGCGTAGAACGAGATAGTCTGTGCCTCGCCGTTCAGTTCGGGCGAGATGAGCCAGTCGTCGTTGGGCGTTTCCGTCTGTCCTTCGTCGGGTGAAGCACATTTGAAGGCCACGAGCATCTGGTCGCCGCTGTGAGCGTCCCAAGTGCTGAACGGAATGCCGGCTTCAAGCGAGTTGAACACTTGGAATGCCATCGGTGCGCCGGCGTTGGGATATTCCAGCGGACCGAACGAAGCGTCCAGCGTTATCTTAATCGTGTTCTGTCCGTCGCGGTCGATGACTTTCCAGTCGCCGATGTTGGCGATGGCGAATGCCTCGTAGGTTTCAAAGCGTTCCGTGACGCTCGTGGCGGGCATGTCGGCAAAGTCGGGTTCTTCCCAAAGGAGTTTCACGGCGTTGCCCACGCATTCGCCCGTCAGGCCACTCACGCGCGGATATTGCGGCAGCACGATTTCAACGCTTGCGCTGTTGCTCTCGTCGTTGGCCTCGTTCTGGTCGAGCGTGCATTTGATCTTAGCGGAGTACACGCTGATTTCCTCGTCGAGGATTGTGGGCGTGTCGGTGAGCGTGAGCGTCAGCGTGGCATCTACTTCGATGTCTCTGCCGGTGGTGGTGCTGCACAGCTTGCCGTTCTTGTAGAGTTCCACCTCGTAGTTGCTGCCGCGCATCGCCTTGTTGCCCGAGTTGCGGAGCTGGAAGGTGAAGTTGCCCTGCTCGCCCACCTTAATCTTTTCGGGTGCGGTGAGCGTGCCAGCCTTCAGGTCGTAGTCGATGGCCTCGGTAATGGCAAAGTTGTCGAACGAGGTGATGTCCTCCGTGCTTTCCACAGAGATGCCGGTGAAGGCGATGCGTACGAATTGCGAGTCCTTATAGGGCGTGAGGTCGGCGGTGAAGCGGTGCCAGCCCTTGGTGTCCTGATTGAGCGTGATGAGTTCGAGCTGCTGGTAGTCGCCGTGCTCAACGCTGATTTCGATGCGCACTTGGTCGGACTTGCCCGTGAGGTAAATCCAGCTCGACAACTGCGGCTTGCTCATCTTCGAGATGTCGATTTTGGGAGATATGATACGGCTCGAAACGCCGAGTTTGCTCGTGCTGAAAGCAATCACGCCGCCGTCGCCGTCCTGCGTACCGGCTTGCGTCACGGAACCGTCGCACGGTGTCCAGCGGGCTTCGCCGATTTCGCCAATGGCCATTTCGGGCAGCCACGGCGTGTAGGTCATGTGCACACCGGCAAAACTTTCCGTGAGCGGTGCTTCGTAGGGTGCGCCGGCAATGGCAACCACCGTCTTCCACACGTAGCGGCCGCTGCCCGCGTTGTTGAGGGCGTAAACGGAGTAGCCTTGGTAAGCCTGTCCGCCCGAGATGTCGAGCTTGTCGCGGAAGGTGGTTTCGCTGGTGCCGTATTCGTCGGAAGAGTAACCTACGGATACTTCATAAAGCAGGCCTGCGGGGTCGATGTAACCGCCGTGCTGGCCCGTTTCGGGAGCGTCCCACGTGAGCACTACGGTGCCCGGGTCGCTCAGGTCTTCCGTTGCCTTGAGGTTGCGCACGGGCCCCGGTGCGTCGAGGCCGATGTACTTGCTCTGCGTGTCGAAGTCGCCTTCCACGCCGCCGGCGATGCTATATATTTTATAGGTATGTGTGTCTTGGCTCATGCCTTCCGTGTCGCTCACGCTGATGGCCTTGCCGGGCGTCACGTCCGTCACGCGGGCGATTTCTGTGCCGTCGCGCTCCACTACGCAGCAGTCGAGGCTCTGGAGTGCGCTGCCGTTGATGGCCTTAGAGGGCGCATTGAAGGTGATGGTAGCGGAGAGTGCGCCGCGCTCGCCCGGAGTTACGAGGAAGTTCTCGGGCTTGCCCGGAGCCGTGGCGGGGGTCATCGTCACGGACAAGTCGTCCACGTAGACGGTGCTCATGTCGGCAGGGCTGCAAGCCTTGACGGCGAAGTAGTAGATACCCGTTTCGGTGGGCTTGAACGAGCCGCGCAGCTTGTGCATACGGGGTTCGTAGGTAATGGTGGTGGGCGCAATCAACTCGGTCGTCATGGCTGCGGGCGTAGCCTCGCGTCCCACGTAGCCTGCCACAGCCTCGTCGAGCGACGTGTTGTAGGCGGTGAAGGAGAGGTGATAGAGGTTGCCGGCTTCGAGTTTAAGTCCGGGCGTGAATGCCCAGTCGTCGGCGGCGTTCTTCGTGTTGTACTTATAGGAGATGCGGCCGCCGTTGAGTTCCCAGGTCGAGCCGTCGCTGTTGTTGTCGGTGATGACCCAGCCGTCGAGGGCGTTGGCAGCATCAAAGTTCTGCGTATAGGGCACACCCTGATAGAGCCCCAGTTGCAGGGCGTTGGAGGTCTTGGCCTCGCTGCTCTGCCCCTTGTAGTTGGTCACGACGTCGTAGGTGTAAGTAGTCTTGATGTCCGAGGTGATGAGGTCGGTGCAGGTCTTGTCTGCGCCCGTGTAGATAGTTACGCCGTCGGGCTGGCGCGTCACGGTAAAGGTAAGTTGCGCGGCATCGATGTAGCCGCCGTTCGCGCCGCGCGTGCCGGCCGTCCAGTTGATATTGATGTGGCTGCCAGCGTCGTCGGTGCCGGCCAGTGTGGCGGTCACAACGCTGGGTTTGGCCGGCGTGTCTTCGCCAATCCAGCCCTGAACGGTGTAGGGTGCGCTCAATGCCGTGCCCTTCGAGATGACCACCGTCACCGTGTGCAAGCCGGCTCCTGCCACGCTCACGGTCTCCGTCACGGTGTTGCCTGCTTCGGCCGTGCCGCTGGCAGCCGTCGTGCCGTCAATCATGATGTTGTAGCCTAACGTGCCTGCGAGGGCTGCGCCGTCGGCATCGGTCGAGGGCATCGTGAAGGAAATCGTACCCGTGAGGGCATCGTTCACGAAAGTGGCCCTGATGGTCGTAATCGGCGCGGGTGCGGTCTGCGTTTCTACGTCTTGGAAGGTAGTCAGGCCGCAGATGTAGTCTTCATTGTATGTGCCGTTTAGTCCATAGTCGCCTAACAGAGTGGCTTGCGCCGTGGTGGGGTCTACCATCCACAGGCCATATTCGTAGTATGCAGTATCGTATTCATACACGGTGGTCCAATAGATAACGCCCGTTTCCATGTCGCAGCAGGCGGATTGCTTCCACGGTTTGATAGTCGGCACGTTGATTGTGCCAATCTCGGTGGCTGCGCCTGTGCTTTTGTCGATCGTGTAGAGTTTGCGCGATACGCCGATTGCGTAAATCACGCCGTCCTTGTTGCAGGCAATGGCCACCATGCGCTCGGGCAGTGTGCCAATCGCTTCCACTTCATAGCCGTTGTCTACGGGCGAGTGCATCTTGATGCGCCCGAAGACGTTGAAGGCGTATGCCGTTACCGCGTCGTCGAAGATACCGTAAATTGCGCCCGACGTGGGGTCGAACGTAATGTCTGCGCCGAGGTTGTTGAAGTTGGTTGTTGCAGAGTACATCTTTCCTTTTTCCTCCCACGTCTGCGTGTCGTAGAGCGTGAGGGTGGCGGGGAACGTGATTTGCGAACCGTTTTCCTTATAGTCGAGGGCGTAATACGTCTTGTTGCCGTATGTGCCGCCGGCGTAGGCTTTCTTGCCCACGGCTACTGCCGACATATTCGTGGCATCGTTTATGTCGATAGAATAGATGCCTGCGCCGCTGTAATATTCGCCATACGAGTCATAGATGTAGCCGTAGAGCGTCGGTGCGTTCTCTACTACTCTCATTGTGGGCGGTGCGGCCTGCCGCTGTGCCTTGACGGCGGCTCTCCGCGAAATTTCCTGATTGCGCTGCTCCGCTGTTTGGCCCTGCGCTGCCGCGTCTTGCGGCGCGAAAGCGGAAAGCACGGCAACGAGCACTAAGGAAATGCTCCTTAAAAGTGTTTTCATCTTCATGTTTTTGTGGTTTTATGGATTTAAAAAATAATATATGTTGCCAACAATAGCGCATATAGGTCGCCAAAGTTACGAAAAACTATTGATATCTTGCACTTTGTGCTATGATAGTGCGCTTTTTTGAGCAAAATATAACATTCCTGCAACGTTCTCCGTGCGTTTTGCCTGCGTGTCAATGGTGTTTTGAATACAAATCGGAGGCGCGCCAATCGTGTGGTGCGCCTCCGTCATGCCATCTATTTGTAGCTGGTCTTATTTCGATGCTTCGCCGTTGTCCATGTGACTCCACAGGGAACTGTTGTAATCGTCGGAGATGCCTTTCTTGTTTGTCAGGATCTCGTTGGTCTCTACGTTGTTATCGGCTTCATAGCCCGAGAGACCGAGCAACGCGCTTTCCGTGTGCAGGTCAAAGGTTTGCAGTTCGGGGGAAATATATCTTTTCATAATAATCTTCGTTTTTGAGGTTCGTTACTTTACTTTATATAAACTTTCTTTCCGTTGCGGATATAGCAGCCTTTGGCAGGTGTGCTTACGCGGCGGCCGCTGAGGTCGTACACCGTCCCTGCGCTCTGCGTTTCGGGAGCAAGGAGTGTGGCGAGAGTGATGCCCGTTTCGGTGTCGCCGCCGAAATTCAAGGCGAGCCCTTGCACACTGCTTGTGTTGGGGATTTCGATGAACGCCTTGTTGGCGGGAATGCTCGTTATGGAATCTGCTGGCTTGTAGAAACCGAGCGTGCGGTTTGCGTCCGTAGAGCGGCCGAATACTAAGTATTGATCGTTATAGCCATATATGTCTGTTTCCTTGAGGCTACCTGTGAGGCTGCCCTTTTCCAAAGTCCCAGCTCCGCTGTTGGCGGTCATTGTGCAGGTGGTTGCTCCACTGTTGTCGCCCACAAGTACAACGCCTGTTTCGGCGGGAATGACGTTGTCGGTGGCTTTTCTCATGGTAATGCGTTTGTTTGTCAAATCTACATCGCCCGTGTACACGCTAACGTTTTCGGGCACGGCAATCGGGTAGTCAATATAGTATGTGCCGTAAGTGTTCTCGCCAATGGGGGTCAGGGAGAGGTCGGGCAGGGTCGGCTCTTGTACGGTAAAGGCGGAGTTTTTTCCGCTACCTGCTGTCCAGTAGGCGATGCGTCGTAACGTACCATTGCTGGCCCAGTTCATAATTTTTGTGGCTTCCCCATGCTGACATAAGAAGAAGGCGTTTTCGTATCCTTCGCCAGTTACGTTAGACCCTTTTACTTTTGCATCAAACAAGTCTATTGTACCTTCAGCAAGGTCTCCGTGGTGTACTGTAACCTCTTGATCATTGCCTGAATTTGTCATGGTTGTTGCGGAAACGAATCTGCCGTATGTTCCTGCATTCTTTCGCCTATTGTATACTTTGAAACCATCGAAAGGATTGCCCACAAACGCCCATTGCTCTGTTGAGGCCGTGGTGTGCGTGGCGGAAGCCTCTGCCAAGGGTATATTTTGGTCTGCACCTGTGCTTACGACAAAGCGTTGCTGGTTGCCAAACTTCATGTGATACCAGTGTGCATTCTCTATGTCAGTAGAGAATTGGAATGGTGCACTCCAAGTAATCACAATTTCTTTTGTTGTATTATGGTCTTCTTTTGCAACATTTCCATCTAGTGCTGTTGCGGCGCAGAAATTAGGCATAGTGGCAAGGGCTGGGTAGCTTTCTGCGATTTTCGCTGTCTTCTGTTCCGTCTCCACCGTGGTGCCGTTGATTTTATAGTCGTATGTGAAAGCTGCTGCCTCTGAAAGTTTGAAGAAGGCTATTTTTGCGCAGGTGTACATAGAGCTGCTTGTTGGCGTGTTGTCTATTTCCCTTTTAAAACCTGTGCGGTGTTCGAGATGCCAGTCGGCAAACATCGGGTGTGGACTTGTCGTGCGGTCAGTCGTGCCGTTTACATGTAGAAACGCACTTGTGCTTTCATTATATGTAGTATTTGCAAGCTTTACAATAAAGTGCTTCTTGCCTGTGTTTTCGGGTATGACTATGGGACCCGGCTCTTGATTGTTGTGCGTGTAATTGATTGTATAAGAGGCTATGCTTGTATCGTCGTTATCAACGGTTGGCACAACGACATTAGCGGCAGCCGCATCAGAAACGCCAGTGTAAGACAAGAATTTTCCTGATTTCACCGACTTAATCGTGAAGGTGTTTTGCTCGGCATTGACATCTAAGTAAAAAATAAATGCAACATCCTCGGAAGTTGAAGTTTTGTCGAGGATTTTATTGACCTTTTCTGTGTATTTTGTTGAACTGATAAGCAAGTTGGAATTGGCTTGTTGCTCGTCCGACCAATACAAAAGC
>SFFY01000066.1 GCA_004556745.1 Bacteroidales bacterium
GCATGTCGGTTTCTCCCTTTTCCAATAGCGCAATATACGACCTTTCCTTGCCTATTTTCTCTGCAAGTTGCTTTTGAGTAATCCCCGCTGCCTTGCGGGCATCTTTCAACACTTCTGCATAGTACCACGCGCGTGCCTTTGCATCGAATGTTTCTCGTTGCATCGTGCCTTTTTGGCCATATTCTCTGTCGAGTTTCTCGTTAAAAGAAGGCAGTTGGCTTAGTTTCTTTGCGTCAAGTTTTATCGTATTCATAATAGTTCTTCAATTATGTGGTTAGCTCTTTCTATCTGTTTTTTATAATCCTTGGTGGACTTCTTTATAAATCCATTAAGGAGCACGATGGAGGTAGCATCGCGGAAATTATCATTGTCTGCAGCAAACAGGATAACCCTATATTCATTGTTTACGCTTATCCTCAATTCATAGAATGGCGTATTGGTTAATTTCTTCACTAATTTGGAATTAACAATGCGCATTTCTGTAATAATATCCAACGCATATTTCAACTTAGACTGCACGTTAGGCGGAACCTCTTCGTAAAACTCTTCAAAAGCTTTGGTGTATGATATATTTCTTAGCATTATCTTCCACAAAAGAAGTTTATAAATGGTACAAGCATGGCTTTCCTCCGCAAAGGTAATAAATTTGTTACGCGTTTGCAATATATTCAGCGCAAAAATCGCCATTATCTTATAAGATATACCCCGATTTTTCATAACTTTGCACTTCGTAACGAAACACATATACATTATAAATATAAGCCAATGGAACTCGCAAGCAAATACAGTCCCGAAGACGTTGAGGGCAAATGGTATGAATATTGGATGCAGCACAAGCTGTTCAGTTCTAAACCCGACGGCCGCAAGCCGTTCACCGTGGTGATTCCGCCGCCCAACGTGACGGGTGTGCTCCACATGGGGCACATGCTCAACGAAACCATACAGGATATCCTCGTGCGCCATGCCCGTATGGAGGGTAAGAACGCCTGCTGGGTGCCGGGTACGGACCACGCCTCGATTGCTACGGAGGCGAAAGTCGTGAACCGCCTCGCAGAAAAGGGCATCAAGAAGAGCGACCTCACCCGTGAGGAGTTTCTCAAGCACGCCTGGGACTGGACGCACGAATATGGCGGCATCATTCTCAAGCAGTTGCGCCGCGTGGGCGCTTCGTGCGACTGGGACCGCACGGCCTTCACGATGGACGAAAAGCGGTCGGAAAGCGTGATCAAGGTGTTTGTGGACCTCTACCGCAAAGGCTTGATCTATCGCGGCGTGCGCATGGTGAACTGGGACCCGAAAGCAAAGACCGCCCTCTCCGACGAAGAGGTGATTTATAAGGAAGAGCATACGAAACTCTACTACATGAAATATTACCTCGCCGAAGACGACGGCACGGGCGCAACGGGCGCAGAGGGCGAAATCATCCACAGCGACGAGCGCGGACGCTACGCCGTGGTGGCCACCACCCGCCCCGAAACGATTATGGGCGACGTGGCCATGTGCATCAACCCCGAAGACCCGAAAAATCAGTGGCTGAAGGGCAAGAAAGTCATCGTGCCGCTCGTGGGTCGCGTCATTCCCGTGATTGAGGACACGTACGTAGACATCGAGTTCGGCACGGGCTGTCTGAAAGTGACACCCGCGCACGACGTGAACGACTATATGCTCGGCGAGAAGTACAATCTGCCCGCCATCGACATCTTCAACGACGACGCCACGCTCTCCGAAGCCGCCGGCATGTACGTGGGTCAGGACCGCTTTGACGTGCGCCGCCAGATTGCCATTGACCTCGCCGAGGCCGGGCTGATGGAGAAGGTGGAGGACTACGACAACAAGATCGGCTGCTCTGAGCGCACGGGCGTGCCTATCGAGCCGAAACTCTCCATGCAGTGGTTCCTCAAGATGCAGCACTTTGCAGACCTTGCCCTGCCGCCTGTGATGAACGACGAAATCAAGTTCTATCCCGCCAAATACAAGAATACCTATCGCCATTGGCTGGAAAATATCAAGGACTGGTGCATCTCGCGCCAACTTTGGTGGGGACACCGCATACCGGCTTACTATCTGCCGCAGGGCGGCTTCGTGGTGGCCGAAACGATCGAGGAGGCCGTGGCACTGGCACGCGAGCAGAGCGGCAACGCTGCGCTCACCGCTGCCGACCTGCGCCAAGACGAGGACGCGCTCGACACGTGGTTCTCTTCGTGGCTCTGGCCCATCTCGCTCTTCGACGGCATCAACAATCCCGGTAACCCGGAACTGGAATACTATTACCCCACGAGCGACCTCGTGACTGGGCCGGACATCATCTTCTTCTGGGTGGCGCGCATGATTATGGCAGGCTACGAATACACGGGCAAGATGCCGTTTAAGAATGTGTACTTCACGGGCATCGTGCGCGACAAACTCGGCCGCAAGATGTCGAAGCAGTTGGGCAACTCGCCCGACCCCCTCGCCCTGATTGACAAATACGGCGCCGACGGCGTGCGCATGGGCATGATGCTCTCCGCACCGGCGGGCAACGATATTCTCTTCGACGATGCCCTGTGCGAGCAGGGACGCAACTTCTGCAACAAGATTTGGAACGCCTTCCGCCTCGTGAAAGGCTGGCAGACGGATGCTGCCGCCGAGCAGCCCGAGACGGCACGCGAGGCCGTGGCGTGGTTTGACGCGCAACTGCGCGTGAGTGCGGCGCACATCGAGGAACAGTTTGCCGGCTACCGCCTGAGCGAAGCCTTGAAAGAGGTGTACCGCCTGTTCTGGGACGAATTCTCCGCCAGCTTCCTCGAAATCGTGAAGCCCGCCTACGGACAGCCCATCGACCAGAAGACTTACGACGCGGTGATCGGTTTCTTCGACCACCTGCTGCATCTGCTCCACCCCTTCATGCCGTTTATCACGGAAGAGCTGTGGCAGCACATCGCCGAGCGCAAGGACGGCGAGAGCATCACGGTGAGCCCCTCCACGATTGGCAAGCCAGAGGACGGCGATGCCGAAACTATTGCCGCCTTTGAAATGGTGAAGAGCATCATCACCAACGTACGCGGCGTGCGCAACAGCAAGAACATCGCGCAGAAGGAAGCCCTGAAACTCGAAATCGTGGGCAACAATCCCGTGGCACGCTACGACAGCATCATTCAGAAACTCGCCAACGTGGACGAGATCAGCGTGGTGAGCGCGAAGAGCGACGGTGCCGCCAGCTTCATGGTGGGCACCACGGAACTGGCCGTGCCTGTGGGCAACCTCATCGACGTGGCAGCCGAAATCGAAAAGATCGAAGCCGAACTCACGCGCCTCGAAGGCTTCCTGAAAGGTGTGGAGAAGAAACTTGGCAACGAGCGTTTCGTAAGCAACGCCCCCGAAGCCGTCGTAGCCCTTGAGCGCAAGAAGCAAAGCGATGCGCAAAGCAAAATCGCCACGCTCCGCGAAACGCTCGCAGGATTGAAGAAATAGGAAACGTCTGTACAAAAAGAGAGCAGAAGCCATGCCTTAAACAATTGGGGCGGGCTGAAAGCCCAAAAGTTGCACATAGCCCAGGGCAACGCCCTGGGGAAACGAATTCCGCGAATAATACATTCGGCATTTTTGCAACGCAAAAATGCCACGCGCCAATAAGCGCGTAACCCGTCACACGGGGCGTTGCCCCTCATAAAGAGTGTTGCTCTTACAGAGCGCGACACTTTAGTCAATGCATAATCTTTCCCCGGGGCGATGCCCCGGGCTGAGAGCAACATTTGGGCTTTCAGCCCGCCCCACAAAAAAGAATTTTTATCCTTCTATGCCCGATACTCACCCCAACACCCAGCAGCAATTCGAGCAGGCAATGGCTAACTGCCGCGAACTGTTTTGCAAGAAACTGCACGACTACGGCACGGCGTGGCGCATCATGCGGCCCGAGTCGCTCACCGACCAGATATTCATCAAGGCCGACCGCATACGCTCCATTCAGATGAAAGGCAAGGCAATGGTCGACGAAGGCATCGTGCCAGAGTTTGTGGCTATCGTGAACTACGCCATTATCGCCCTCATACAGCTCGAGCACGGCGTGGCGCAGGAAGCCGACTTCACAGAGGAGCAGGCACAGGCGGCCTACGACAAATATGCCAAGGAATGTCTCGAACTGATGCTGCGCAAGAACCACGACTACGATGAGGCGTGGCGCGGCATGAGGGTCAGCTCTTACGTGGACCTTATACTCATGAAGATACTGCGCACCAAGCAAATAGAAGACCTCGAAGGGCAGACGCTCGTGTCGGAAGGCGTGGCCGCCAACTATATGGATATGCTCAACTATGCCGTCTTCGGACTCATAAAGCTGACCATTGAAGAATAAAGCCGCACATATAATAATATATTGGGTGGCAACGCTCTGCCGCCTCCTGCTGGCAGGCACATTTGTCTTCTCGGGATTTGTGAAGATCGTAGACCCGCAGGGCATGTGCCACAAACTCGAAGCCTACGCGCTGGCGATGGGTCAGACGTTTACAGACAGCGACCTCGCGGTGCGATTTGCCGCCGGCTGCATCGGAGTGTTCGAGTTTGTGCTGGGCATCTACATTCTGCTCGGCATACGCCGCAAACTCACCACGCGCATCACGCTCCTCTTCATGGCGGCAATGACCGCCCTGACGGCATGGATATATCTGAAAAATCCTGTGCCCGACTGCGGTTGCTTCGGCGAGGCGGTAGTACTGACCAACGGGCAGACGCTGGCGAAGAACGTCGTGCTGCTCCTGTGCAGCCTTTTCCTGACGCGCTACCCGCTCTATCTGCACCGGCTCATTTCGGAGCGCAACCAATGGGTCATCTCAATTTATGCGTGGGTGTACGCAGCGGGCGTGTGCTACACTTCATTCCGCAACTTGCCCGTCCTGGAATTTACGCCCTACACGATAGGGGCAGACCTGCGCGGCGCGGTGGAAGGCACGGTGAAAGCCGACGACGGCGGCATCTCGCCGCTGGCAAACTTCTACCTCAATACGTCGCAGGGCGACGACTGCACCTTTGAGGTGCTCGCCGATACGTCCTGGCAATTCCTCCTCATCGCACCAAACTGCGCCACGGCCGACGACGGCTGCTGCGACCGCATCAACAGCCTCTACGACTATTGCGTGGACAAGGGATATGCGTTCAGCATGGCTACGGCCTCCGCGCCGCACGACATCTACAACTGGATTGACCGCACGGGCGCGGCCTACCCTATCCTGCTCGCCGACGAAACGGAACTCAAATCGGCCGTCCGCGCCAATCCCGGGCTTATGCTGCTGCACGACGGGCATATCGCCGCGAAATGGAGCAACAACAACCTGCCCGAATACCGCGACGAGGACGATATCGCCGCAAAAGTGCCCACCTCGTCCACCTCGCCGCTGACGCGGATGCTGCTGTGGTTCATCGTGCCGCTCATCATCATCATCTTCCTCGACGGCCTGTGGGTAGGCAGCAAATACTACAAACGCTATCGGATAAGGAAAAGGATATTTTCAAAACAACAAAACCCAAAACAATAAACTTCTAACCATTAAAAAAGTTATGAGAAAAAAAATCGTAGCAGGTAACTGGAAAATGAACAAGAACCTGCAAGAAGGCATCGCCCTCGCAACCGAGTTGAACGACATCCTCAAAGCTGACAAGCCCAACTGCGACGTCGTGATCTGCACTCCGTTTATCCACCTCGCCTCTGTGGCAGGCATCATCGACCAGAGCGTCATCGGCCTCGGCGCAGAGAACTGCGCAGACAAGGCAAGCGGCGCTTACACCGGTGAGGTGTCCGCAGAAATGGTGAAGAGCACGGGCGCTGGCTACGTAATCCTCGGCCACAGCGAACGCCGCGCTTACTATGGCGAAACGGCTGAAATCCTCAAAGAGAAAATCAACCTCGCCCTCGCTAACGGCTTGAAGGTAATCTTCTGCATTGGCGAAGTGCTCGAAGAGCGCGAAAGCGGCAAGCAGAACGAAGTGGTAGAAGCTCAGCTCGCCGGCTCTCTCTTCGACCTCACCGCCGAACAGTTTGCTAACATTATCCTCGCTTACGAACCCGTTTGGGCAATCGGTACGGGCAAGACCGCCACGGCTGAACAGGCAGAAGAAATGCATGCCTTCATTCGCGGCGTCATCGCCGGCAAGTTCGGTGCAGAAGCAGCCGAGAACGTAAGCATTCTCTATGGCGGCAGCTGCAAGCCCAGCAACGCTAAGGAAATCTTCTCTAAGGAGAACGTAGACGGCGGCCTTATCGGCGGCGCAGCCCTCAAAGCAGCCGACTTCAAGGGCATCATCGATGCTTGGAAATAAGCACGGCTAAGCAGTAAGATACATCCCTACCCTGCCTCACACAATATTATATATATACGCGCGCGAGGCAGGGTCGGGATTTTACTAAGTATTCTATCCTTTATTTATGAAAACGTTTATCCACGGCCTCATACTTTTGCTGACGCTTCTGCCGCTTACAGCAACGGCGCAAAAGAACACGCTGACGCAGGAACTGCGCAAGAACACCGAAGGCGAAGGCAGCGTAGTCATCGTTATGGACGATGCCTTGGAGCGCATCATCAACAACACGCCGCTCCCTAAACCGGCAACTAAACCGGCAAGCACCCACAACGACAACTCCGCAAAGAACCACGGCGAAAGCCATTCCGCTTCGGACGACAGCAAGACCTACAAACCCGGCAGCCGCAAACGCTATAAGACCTCGGGCTACCGCATACGCATCTTTACCGGCGGCAACTCCAAGAAAGACAAGGAGCAGGCGCAAAATGTGGGCGAGAAATGCAGAAAGCAATTCCCGGAACTCTCCGTCTACACGCATTTCGTGTCGCCCCGTTGGGTCTGCACCGTCGGCGATTTCAAGACCATGGAAGACGCGCAGAAATACATCGCTCCCATTCGCTCTGCCCGCATTTCCTACGAGGTGCGCGTGGTGAAAAGCGAAGTGTTTTTGGTGGAATAATTTTATACTCTCATTTTGGGCAATATGCCCCTACTACATATTTCAAACATCACCCATGCACCCCTCCACAATCGAAGAACTGCAAGAGCACTATAAAGAAATCCTGCGCCTGCTCGGCGAAGACCCGCAGCGCGAAGGACTGCTGAAAACGCCGATGCGCGTGGCAAAGGCAATGCAAGACCTTACGCGCGGCTACCAAACCGACCCTATCGCAATTCTCAACTCCGCAAAGTTTCAAGAGCCTTACAATCAGATGGTCATTGTGAAGGACATCAACTTCCATTCGCTTTGCGAACACCACATGCTGCCTTTCTACGGTAAGGCACACGTGGCGTACATTCCCAACGGCTACATCACGGGGCTTTCTAAAATAGCGCGCGTGGTAGAGGCCTTTTCCCACCGCCTCCAAGTGCAGGAACGCATGACGCTGCAAATCAAGGACTGCATACAGGAAGCCCTGAAACCGCTCGGCGTGATGGTGGTAGTAGAGGCAAGGCACATGTGCATGCAAATGCGCGGCGTGGAACAGGAAAGTTCCAAGACCGTTACCTCTGCCTTTTGCGGCGCATTCGACAGAGAAAAGACAAGAATGGAATTTTTAAGCCTTATCGGCAAATAATCGCCTGCTTTTTTCCCTATTGCTAACACGTTTAGAATAAAAACTAATGAAGAAAGCACTTGATATAAACGAACAAATGCAGCGGCTCAAAGGGCGTGGCATGCTCTTTGACGATGAGGATAAGGCAAAAGAAATTTTGATGGATGTTGGTTTCTACCGACTAGGTTTTTATTCTTTCCCTTTTGAACAGACATATCCATCTCTTGACAATCGTACGCACATGTTCAAAGTTGGTACTACATTCAAGGCTGTATATGACCTCTACGAATTTGATATGCAGTTACGCCGTATCTTATTGAATGCCCTTGACCGCATCGAAGTGAACGTGCGTACGAAAATAACATATATCGTATCCAATCATTATAAACAATCGCCTACTTGGTTCGCTGATAAAGCCATTATGGAATCTGCGTATGTGGATAGTTTTAAGTCTAAAGTGTATGATACGATTTTGGGCAACGACGTTATCAAACGACACCACGCAAAACACATAAATGACAAATTTGCGCCTGCCTGGAAAACCATAGAGTTTATGACTT
>SFFY01000067.1 GCA_004556745.1 Bacteroidales bacterium
TCGGGGTTCCACCTCTTCCCATTCCGAACAGAGAAGTTAAGCCCGTCCGCGCCGATGGTACTGCAGACCCGCGGGAGAGTAGGTCGCCGCCAGCTTTTAAACAAAAATCGTTAAACGATGCCGCGCGCCGAAGAGATATAAATCTTCGGCGCGCGGTTTTTTGCATCTCCATTTATTTGGCTTTTCCCAAAAAGAATTGTCAATATTTCTTTAACTCCCTACTTTGCCGTATCTTTGCATAATATAGGCTTCGGCTCGGCATAAGACTTTAAGCAAGCTTAGTCTTCTGCGCTCACCTTGCACTATCTTTGTAATTTGATTTATCATATAAGAAAAGTAGCTTTTGGCATACCATTAGGAAATGGAACAAGAGAATAGTTTTAGATATCTTTCCAAGATAAATTCTCCAAAGGATTTAAAGAGGTTGGCTGTAACGGAGTTGCCCGCTGTTTGCGATGAATTGCGGCGCGACATTATTAAGGAACTGGCCAACAATCCCGGGCATTTTGCGTCAAGTCTCGGCACGGTGGAACTCACCGTGGCACTCCATTATGTTTTTGATACTCCTGATGACCGCATCGTTTGGGACGTGGGGCATCAGGCCTATGGCCATAAGATTTTGACGGGACGGCGCGATGCCTTTTCCACGAACCGCAAGTTCCACGGCCTTTGCCCCTTCCCCACACCCAAAGAGAGCGAATACGACACCTTTGCCTGCGGTCACGCCTCTAATTCCATTTCAGCGGCGCTTGGCATGGCGTTGGTGGCTCTTAAAGAAGGGTCGCAGCGTAAGGTGGTGGCCGTAATCGGCGACGGCGCGATGAGTGGCGGGCTGGCGTTCGAGGGGCTGAACAATGCCTCCGAAATTCCTAACAATCTGCTGATTATTCTCAACGACAACAATATGAGCATCGACCGCCCCGTTGGCGGTATGAACGACTATCTGATGCATCTGCACACGAGCGGCGCGTACAATAGGTTCCGCTTTGCCGTTTCGCGCAAGTTGTCCGATTGGGGACTGCTCAACGAGAGCCGCCGGCGCTCCATTCTCCGCTTCAACAATTCCCTCAAATCCCTTTTGACCAATCAGCAAAATATCTTTGAGGGTATGAATATCCGCTATTTCGGCCCTGCCAACGGGCACGACGTGATAGAACTGGTGCGCGTGCTCCGCGAAATCAAGGATATGAAAGGCCCGAAACTCTTGCATCTGCATACTGTGAAAGGCAAGGGCTTCAAACCGGCTGAGGAGGAAGCCACTATTTGGCACGCGCCCGGCAAATTTGACAAAGAGAGCGGACTTCGCGCGGCAGAAAACACAAAACCCAAGGTGCGCTTCCAAGATGTTTTCGGTGAAACGCTGCTGGAGCTTTGCCGCCAGAACAGTAAGATTATCGGCGTTACGCCGGCCATGCCCACGGGTTGCTCCATGAATATCCTGATGCGCGAGATGCCCGACCGTGCTTTCGACGTAGGCATTGCCGAGGGCCATGCCGTTACCTTCTCCGCCGGTATGGCTAAGGAGGGGGCTATTCCTTTTTGCAACATATATTCTGCCTTTGCGCAGCGTGCTTACGACAACGTGATCCACGATGCCGCCTTGCTCGACTTGCCCGTTGTGCTGTGCCTCGACCGTGCCGGTTTGGTCGGCGAGGACGGTCCTACGCATCACGGCGCGTTCGACCTCGCCGCCCTGCGCCCCATTCCCAATCTTACGATTGCCTCGCCTTATGATGAGCACGAATTGCGCCGTCTGATGTACACGGCACAGTTGCCCGGCAAAGGCACGTTCGTAATCCGTTACCCGCGCGGCAGCGGTCGTTTGGGCGATGAGTGGCAGTGCCCGTTGGAGGAAGTTCGGGTAGGCACGGGTCGCAAGTTGAAGGACGGCGCAGACCTTGCCGTGCTCACTTTGGGTCCGTTGGGCACAGAGGCAGCCAAGGCCATCGAAGAAGTGGAGCAAAAGACCGGGCGCAGCATTGCGCACTACGATATGCGTTTCCTCAAACCGCTCGACGAAGTTCTGCTTACCGAAGTGGTGCAGAAGTTCCGCTGCATAGTCACCGTTGAGGACGGTGTGCGTGCGGGCGGTTTCGGTAGTGCGGTACTCGAATGGGTGGCTGACCGCAACGCCGATTGCCGCGTGGTGCGCCTCGGGTTGCCCGATGAGTTCGTTGAGCATGGCTCGGTGCCCGAGTTGCGTGCCTTAGTGGGGCTTGATGCCGCCGGCATCGCCCGGACAATATTAAATATAGATTTATGAAAATCATTATAGCCGGTGCCGGCGCGGTCGGCACACATTTGGCCAAACTGCTTTCGCGAGAGCGGCACGACATTACGCTGATGGACGAAAATCCCGAGAAACTCGAGGATATTTCTGCCAACTACGACATTCTCACCGTTGCCGCCAATCCATCTTCTATTTCCGCCCTGCGCGAGGCGGAGGTGGGCAAGGCCGATTTGTTTATCGGCGTAACGCCCGACGAGGCACACAACATGACGAGCTGTATGCTTGCCAGTAAATTAGGGGCGAAGAAAACCGTGGCGCGCGTCGACAATGCCGAATACACCCTGCCGCAGCATTGCGAGTTTTTCAAAACGGTGGGCATCGACTCCATTATTTATCCTGAAATGCTGGCTGCGCAGGAGATTTTGCACAATCTTCATCGTAGCTGGGTGCGCCAGTGGTGGGAAGTGCAGGGCGGTGCGCTCGTGCTGTTTAGCGTCAAGGTGCGCCAAGGCGCAGAAATTCTCAACATTCCGCTCAAGCAGCTTTGCGGTCCCGACGTGCCTTATCACATCGTGGCGATTAAGCGCGGCGACGATACGCTCATTCCCCACGGCGACGACGAGCTTTATGCCAACGACGTGGTGTTTTTCATGACCACGCCTTCCTTTGCCGATACAATCCGCACGCTGGCCGGCAAGGAGGACTACCCCGACGTGACCAACCTCTTTATCATGGGCGGCAGCAGCACGGCGGTACACCTTGCCGCCAACATGCCCGACACGCTCTATGCCAAGATTATAGAGGCCGATGTGCGCCGTGCAGAGCGTTTGAACGAGATTATTCAAAACAGCCATACTTTGGTCATTCACGGCGACGGCCGCAATGTGCCCCTGCTCATCGAGGAGGGCATTCACAAGGCGCAGGCCTTTGCCGCCCTTACCGACAATTCGGAGACCAATATCCTTGCCTGCCTCGCCGCCAAGCGCCTCGGCGTGCGCAAGACGGTGGCGATGGTGGAAAATACGGACTACATCGGTATGGCCGAAAGCCTCGACATCGGCACAATAATAAATAAGAAAACCTTTGCCGCAGGACATATTTACCAGATGATGCTCAAGGCCGACGTCACGTCGATCAAGAGCCTCACGGTGGCGAATGCCGATGTGGCGGAGTTCGTGGTCGGCGAAGACTCGCGCATTGCCCGCAAGCCGGTCAAGGACCTCGACTTGCCGCCCACGGTGACGCTCGGCGGATTGGTGCGCGATGGCAAGGGCTTGCTTATCAATGGTATGACGCAGATACGCCCCGGCGACACGGTCGTTGCCTTCTGCCTCGACAATGCCATCAAGCGTTTGGAAAAATACTTTATTTGATGCGTTGTTGAATGAAGAACTAATATGATTAAGGAATTAACTGCCTGGAAGGCAGTACGGAGCGAAGCGACGGTAACCGGGGACGAAGTCCTCGGGAGGAGACGGTTGATATAGTCCTGCCTGGAAGGCAGTACGCCTGTGGAAATGTAAAAATGCCTGTCCTATGGCGTAGTGCCTTCCAGGCACATCGTTCTTGCCTCGCCTATCCGAGGACTTCGTCCCCGGTTACCAAAAAGCTACGCTTTTGTAGTGCATTCCAGGCACTTAATACTCAATTCAACCAATAGAATTTATTTGATTTTCTATGAAAAATCTTTTTCCCCTCATTTCGTGCCTCCTCTTGCTGTCGCTCTCGGCTTGCAAGCCTACCGACACGCGCAAGGTTATCAAAGCCGTTGCCGAGCAGTCGGTTGACACGACGGGCTACAAGTCGCGCACCATTGCAACGGAGGACTTTGTTTCCGTCGAAGCCACGTGCTTTGCCGACATCACTTATCATCAAATCCCCTTAGACAGTACGGTCCGCGTGGTGCTGCAAGCCCCCGAGAATATTTTGGACGATTGTTCCGGCAGTGTGGTCGACGGCACGTTGCGCCTGTCGCTCAACCATAGCGACACGCACCCCGAAGAGGCGGTGGCAGTGGTGCACATCTATGCCCCGGCCGTTTGCGACTTCTCACTGGTGGGTGGCAAATGCCTGCGCTTGGGCAAGGTGCACATGGCCTGTCCGATGAGCATCGTGCTCGACGGCGTGGGCAGTATTGTGTCCGATTCCATCGCTGCGCCCGAGTTGAAAGCCGTGCTCAACGGCGCGGGGCATATCGACCTGCGCGGCATTGATGCCGATGCCGTTTCCGCCACACTTGGCGGCGCGGGCATCATCGCCCTCGAAGGCAAAGCCCGCCGTGCATCCGCTGTGCTCAACGGTGCGGGCACGATTGACCTCCAAGGTCTCTGCACCGACCTCGCGCCCGATTGCTCCGTTACGGGTGTGGGCAAAATCTTGCAAAAAGCCCAGTAATTGATTGCTCGGCGCATACGATGTTGGTTGAATAAGATAAAAACCAGTAAAAACCCGTTTCCAACGGAAAAGCAATCCGTAGTTATTTGAATGGTATCAAGGTCTCACGGGTTTTTCCTTGTTTTTTCCTTGCGGTGTTTGAAGCGGGCGGGCACCGACCGCAGCCGCAGGGATTAAGGGCGAGCGTGAGCCGTTTAGGCTCGCAGGCTCGGCGTTAAGACCGGCGGCGTGCCCTTGGGCTTCAAACGCAGCAAGTGGTTTTTATGGTTTTTATCCAAATCCCATTGAATCTCTTTTGAAAAATTTACAAACATATTATATTATTATGAACACAAAACGCTTGCTTATGTCACTCACCACAGCGGCGGCCTTCTCCGCCGCCGCAGCCCAGACGGCTGCCGACGGGTTTAAGTACACCGACGAGCAGTTTGCCGACATCCAGATGTTGCGCTACCGCGTTGAGGGCTTCGAAAAACTCACGCTCAAAGAAAAAACTTTTATCTATTATCTTCAAGAAGCAGCCTTGCAGGGCCGCGATATTCTTTTCGACCAAAACGGCCGCTACAACCTCCGCATCCGCCGTATGCTCGAAAAGGTTTATACCGACTACAAGGGCGACCGCGCTTCGGCCGATTGGCAAGGTTTCGTTACGTATCTCAAACGCTTCTGGTTCTCCTCCGGGCCGCACCACCACTACGGTTGTGAGAAGTTTGAGCCGGGCTTTTCCGAGCAATGGCTGCGCAACGCTTTGGTAGAGATCAACTATGAAGAGGCTACTTGCGTGCCCCGCACCGCCTGCGGCAAGTCGTGGGAAGAACTCCTGCCCGTGATTTTTGACCCCGCCGTGATGCCTATGCGCGTCAATCAGAAGGACGGCGACGACCTCGTGCTCACCTCCGCCGCCAACTACTATGATCCCGGCATCACGCAGGCTGAGGCCGAGCGCTTCTACACGCAGCGCAAGCCTGCCGACGACCCGCAGCCCATTATGATGGGTATGAACAGCCGCCTCGTGCGCAATGAGTTCGGCGACCTCGCCGAGCGCGTCTGGCGCGTGGGCGGGCTCTACGGCACGGCCTTGGAGCGTATCGTGGACAATCTCGAAAAGGCACGCCCCTTTGCCTGCACCCCGGAGCAGCAAACGGTGATTGACCGCCTTGTGGAATACTACCGCACGGGCGACCTCCGCACTTTCGACAACTATTCTATCCACTGGCTCAAAGACACCGAGAGCCTCGTGGACTTCTGCAACGGCTTCACCGAGAGCTACGGCGACCCCTTGGGCATGAAAGCCTCTTGGGAGAGCATCGTTAACTTCAAAGACCTCGCCGCCACGGGGCGCACTGAGAAACTCTCAGCCAACGCCCAGTGGTTTGAGGACAACAGCCCCGTTGACCCGCGCTTTAAGAAATCGGAGTGCAAGGGCATTTCTGCCAAGGTTATCACAGCCGCCATTCTTGCCGGCGACCTCTATCCCTCCACTGCCATCGGCATCAATTTGCCCAACAGCGACTGGGTGCGTCGCGAGTACGGTTCCAAGAGCGTCACCATCGGCAACCTCACCGATGCCTACAACAAGGCGGCCCACGGCAACGGCATGGACAAGGAGTTCGTCATCGACGAGGCCACGCGCAAACTCATTGCGCAGTATGGCGATGCCTGCGACGACCTCCACACCGACCTCCACGAATGTCTCGGCCACGGTTCGGGCAAACTGCTCCCCGGCACCGACCCCGACACGCTCAAAGCCTACGGCTCTACCATCGAGGAAGCCCGCGCCGACCTCTTCGGCCTCTACTACGTGGCAGATGCCAAACTCGTGGAACTCGGTCTCACGCCCAACCTCGAAGCCTATAAGTCACAGTATTACACCTATATGATGAACGGTCTGCTCACGCAGCTCGTGCGCATCAAGCCCGGCAACAACATCGAAGAGGCCCACATGCGCAATCGCGCCATCATTGCCCGCTGGGCCTATGAGCACGGCAAGGCCGACCGCGTGGTGGAACTGGTGAAGAAAAATAAGAAAACCTTTGTGCGCATCAACGACTATGCCGCCCTGCGCACCCTATTCGGCAAACTCCTCGCCGAGGTGCAGCGCATCAAGAGCGAGGGCGACTATGAGGCTGCCCGCGCTTTGGTGGAGAACTATGGCGTAAAGGTAGACCCGACGCTCCACAAGGAAATCCTTGCGCGCTACGAGAAACTCCGCCTCTCGCCCTACAAAGGCTTCATCAACCCCGTCTACACCGCCGTGCGCGATGCCGCCGGCAACATCACCGACGTGCGCCTCGACTACACCGAGCCCTACGACCAGCAAATGCTCCGTTACAGCCGCGACTACAACACGTTGCCCGACGTGAATGAGTAGGGGCGTTCTGCAGAACGCCCGCCGTGTGCGCCGGATGGGATAATAATGGTTGTGGCGGGCTGTAATGCCGTGCAAGCGAGGGCAATTCGAGCTTGCTCGAATTGCCCTCGCTTGCACGAAAGTTTGTCCGAATTCGTGAAATTCGTGGACAAATAATATTTTGTAGTTAATTCAGCCAACGGGTAAGATTTTACAGATTTATATAATCCACTTTATGACAATAGAAGAAATCAAGGAACTCATCAAAATAGATGAAACTCGAACATTAGAGTTGAAGAAGACAACGGGTGAGATAAAAGACGGCATGCGTTCATTATGTGCAATGCTTAATAGTGATGGGGGCTATGTGATGTTTGGCATAGTCCCGAAAACTCTTAAAATAATCGGACAGATGGTTTCAGACAATACTCGGCAGGAAATAGCCCGGGAAATACGAAAAATTGAACCATTCGTGAATTTGGCTGTAAAGTATGTGGATGTTCCTGATAGTAATTGTCAGCAAGTGGTTGTTATTCATGTAGATAAGCATTTGTTGGGTGATGCCCCATATGTCTATGATGGGAGACCCTATTATAAGTTGGAAAGCACAACGATGCAAATGCCTCAGCAAATGTACGAAGATATGCTTCGGCAAAGAGACACAGAGAAGTTTCGCTGGGATGCCATGATTGCTAACGATGTGAGGATTGAAGATCTTGACGAACGTCGTATCCATGCTGCAATAATGTTGGGTGTGAAAAGCGGTAGGTTGAATCCCGAAGCAGAAGGAGAATCTGTCGCAGATGTGCTGGCAAGACTGAAATTACTCCGTGACGGTAAACTAACCAACGCAGCTGTTATGCTTTTTGCCAACAATACAGACAACTACCCAGAGATGGAGTTGAGAATGGGATATTTCAGAGGCAAAGACAAAATGGTGTTTATAGACAACAAAATGGAGTCAGGTAATTTCTTTGACCTACTTGACGCTGGTATTTCATTTTGCTTTCGTAACTTACGATTAAGCGGGGAAATCAAGGGCCTTCTTAGAGAGGAAAAACTGGAAATACCTGTTGAAGCTCTT
>SFFY01000026.1 GCA_004556745.1 Bacteroidales bacterium
CTTTTCTCTGCTAAGACACTGCTTCAGTAGCTCAGTTGGTTAGAGCACCTGACTGTTAATCAGGGGGTCGTTGGTTCAAGCCCATCCTGAAGCGCAACGCAAGCCGCGTAAGAACATCCGTTCTTACGCGGCTTCTTTTGTTTATATATAATGCAAAAAACGCGCGGCAATGGCGAGTGTGCCATTGCCGCGCGTTGCGGTCAATATTCTTTTGATGGATTATTTCACAAAGAACTTCTTATTGTTTTGGATATAGATGCCACGGGGCAGACCCTTGCGGAGCGTGCCAACCTGGCGGCCGCTGAGGTCGTAAATCATCTCGTTGGCGGCAGTATTGCTGCTCACGGAAGCGATGCCCTCGGGCGTGAAGTACTTGGCGATTACCTGTGCGTCGTATTCCACGTTGGGATTGGGGCGGAACTGCCAGCGCGAACCGCTGTCGTCCGTGGTCCAAATGGATACGGGATTTACAAGCTGCGGAGCAGCGCAAACCCAGTCTTGATTGCCTCCCGTAGCAGAGAGAGCGAACCAACCGTTGCCGAGGTCGGTGGTTTGGAGTGCCACAGGGTCGGCTGAGAGCGTGCAAGCACCCGTCTCGCCGCTGTAACCCGGGGTGGTGAGGAACTTCTTTGCGCCTACGTTGTAGAGATAGAAGTTGCCTTCAAACTGAATGGCCATCCAGCTCATTGCAGCCGCCGTAGCGTCAAATGCGCCGGCGTAAGCAGGATTGGAGAGTTTGTGGTCGCCGCTGTCGCCGCTCATCTCGGCCGTCCATACCTTAGAGGTAGAGTTCGCTTCCGAGTAGATGAGATAAGCGGTGTAAGTGTCGTTGTAAACGGCATATGTCTCGGTGTTGGAGAGCTCTGCCAACGTTGCCACGGGCGTGCCGAGCGGTTTCACCTCGGGCTTGGGTTCGGGGTCGGTCGTTTCGCCGCTGGTCTTAAAGGTGAAGGTGTACACCGTATAGTTTTCGGGATTGACGGAGATGTCGTTGCCCTTCACGGTAACGGTGAGCACGCCGGTGTTTTCGTCGTAGCTCAACTCTTTCGTTGCGCCTGCGCCTTTGGGGGTGCAATAGAAGTCGATGGCGCTGTATTCGGCATCAACCGTATAATTGAGCACGTCTTCCTTGAAGTCGATGGTGGCAGGGTCGTAGAGCACACCGCCGAGGGTGCTGTAATAGATAAAATTGATGTCGTCGATGATGAGTTCGTCGTCCTTGCTGCCACCCGGTGTGGGGTTGGTGGTGAAAGAGCCGAGCAGATATTGCACCTCGGGCGTGCTGTTCTTGTCGTAGGCGAATGCGCCTTCGTAGTACGTCCATTCTGTGCTGGCATCTATCAGCACAGAGGCCTTACCCACGCGGTTGCCGCTCTGGCTGTCAATTTCTGGGTCGCGATAGTCGCAGTCGTCGTGCAGGATAAACTGTCCGCGTGCCTTCTGATCTGCGTTGTCTGAACCCGGTGTAAACTTAGCGTAGAAGCTCACGGCATCGGGGCGGCCGGCGAAGCGCAGGCTGTTGTCGCTGCTGCTGCGGTCGGTGTAGTTGTAGTTGGCGGAATTGGCAGGTGTCATGCTGCCCATGTTAATTCTTCCCGTGGTGAGGTTTCCATTGGCTTTTTTCCCCAAGATGCTTTTTGAAAAGATTTTGACTGCCACGCTACTGTTGTGCCCTTCTACTTTTTGGGGCTTGGGGGAAGAACCCTTGCCTAAACCTGCCATAGAACCGACTGCCGAAGGGAAAGAGTTCCAGCCGTTGCCCGGTTCTTCGTCAGAACGCCAGTCGCCCTCAAAGCCGGGGTAGGCAAACTGGTAAATGCCCTGTGCGCCTGCGGCAAACGCAAAGCATGCCATGGCGCAGGAGAGTAAAAGTTTTTTCATAATGTGTTTCTGCTTTAATTTGTAAATACAATTATTTCACAAATACCTTTTTGCCATTCTTGATACAAAGGCCTTTGGCAACGCCGATGCGCACGCCGCTAAGGTTGTAGATGCTTTCGCTGCCACCCGTCTGGCCGGCAGCGATGTTGGCAATGCCTGTTGCGGCTGTCTTGTTGCCGTCAAAGCGCACGAAAATAGGTGCGGCTTCATCACTGCCAGGCATATTAGTCCAAAGGACATCTATATCAGCGTAAAGGCGGCCACCCTCAATATAGCTACTCTTGCTATTAAGTTTGGCTGTCGCTTCAATAGGCTCTGTTCCCAACATGAAATGGAAAGATTGCATTTCGTTTTCGCCGAAAAGGATTTTGCCGTCCTTCTCCGTTACAGGAATATCGGACAGAACGATGTCGCCCAATACGCTTCCCATGAATGAGAAATTATAGAGCGCGAACGTCACGGTGTTGTCATTATTAGCAAATACTTTGATTTCCTGACCTTCTGTGAAATCCGTGTCATCGTCAACTGGTGCCATAAGACTAATCCAAAGTTTGCCGTTGTAAATGCCGTCGGCTTTCTTGGCAATGTCCTGTGCAAAAAGGCTGTTCATAGAGAACAGGGTGACTACGAGTGTGAGTAAAATTTTTTTCATAAGCTGAAAGTTTTATGGATTTATTGAATAATTTGTTTTTCGGTTTTTAGTCAACGAGTTTACCAGTAAACGAGTTGACGAGACAGAGATGTCTTGCTATACAATATATATTAGTGTCTTGTCTTGTTTACTTGTCTACTTGTTTACTTGTCTACTTGTTTACTTGTCTACTTGTCTACTAAAACACATAGCTGAAGCCCAGCGTGGCGTAGATGGGGTAGAGGTCGAAGGTGACGCTCTCGAAATCGCTTGGGAAGATACCGTTCAGCCCCCATTGCAGGTTGAGCATCACGGAGAGGTGCTTATAGGCGCGGAACTCGCCGCCTGCCTGCAAGCCCCAGTGGAAGCGGCGCAGGTCGCTCGAGAAGTCGTAGATGGCACGCGACACTTCAGCTTTCGTACCCGTGGGGTCGATGTCGCGGATATAGCCGTCGTGGGCTTCGCCCGAGAACTCGCCGTCGAACATCCAGGAGAAATACGGCCCTGCCGACACCTGCCAGCGCTTGCCTATGCTGTAAGTGGCGAGGATGGGGAAGGTGAGGTAGTTGTTGCGCACCTTGGTGCGTACGCCGCCCGTCCATGCGCCCACCACCTTGCCGCTGCCGTCTTCGTTCACGGCTTCCATGTGGTAGTTCTTCACCGTGGCGTCGGTCTTCATGCCTTTCGTTTCAAAGCGCACGCCTACCATCATGCCCCAGTTGGAATGTTCGAAACGCTTGTGCGCCCCGCCCTCCACGGAGATGTTCATCGTGGGGTTGTAACTGTCGATGCCGCGTATTTCCTTCGGCAGTGGCAGGGGCGACGTACCGCCGAGGTTGAAACCGGCGGCAAGACGCACGTGCCAGCCTTTGAGGGCGGCCCGCAGAAGATTGAAGTCGGTTTCTTTCGGCTCTTTTTCTTTGTTCTCGCCGTCGGCGGCAAATGCCGTGGAAGCGGCAAACGCGAGGCAAAGCGTAAGAAGCGTGCGGAGCAATATGCGATGGGTCTTAACCATATTCCTGTTCTTTCTGATGATGAGTCTTTATAAAAATTATTGTCTCGTGATTTCGCGCCACTTGATTTCTATCTCGTCCACATAGAGCGTGCTGCCTACGCTGCCTTCAAAGTAGGCGCCCTCGCGGCTCGATGTCATCACCACAGCAATGGAGTAACCGTTGCCGTGGAAACGGTCTTCGTCGAACGTCTTGCCGTTTTGGTAGACAAAGGGCTCGCTGAAAAACTTCCAGTTCTGCGGTTCGCCCGGTTCGGCGATGCGTGCCAATGCCACGATACGATCCGACGAAAGCACGTCGTTGCCGTTGAGCGGCGTCACCTTGCCCGTAGCAGGGTCGGGATCCACCTCATAAAGCACGGCGTAGATGTCGCAAAGGTCCTTGCGTCCTTCTACAACGTTTTGGCCGATGTCGGTAAAGACCGGACCGGCAGTATATTTATAATAACCTTGCAGGCTGATCGGTTCGCCCGCCACCATTTGCAGGCCAAACTTAGTGGCTTTGCGTGCGCCGCCCGTGGGACTGGCCGCCTTCGACACATCGAACGTGCCGATAAAGAGGTTGCCGGCAGCAATGGGCATATTCAGGTTTTTGCCGAAAGAGCCCGTGCTGAGCGTGATCATGCGCACGCATCTGCCCTCAACACCGCCCTCGACGCTCACGGTGGGGAACTGTTCGGGGGTTTGTGCCATACCCGTCAGGGCGTAGCCGGCATTGCCGCTGTCCCAGCAATAATCGCTCACAAAGGTGTAACCGTGGTAGTCGCAGGGTTGCAGCCACTTGTGGTAGCCGCGTTTGCCCTCGCCCTTGTAGTCCTCGAAGCTGCAACGCTCGAAAGGCACGAACGGCAGGAACGCCACCTCGTAGTTCTTGCGCCAAACGTTATCCTCAGCCACAACGGTGTAAATCTGCGGGGTAGAGAAATTGCGCATCGCGCCATTGCCTTCCTTCTCTACGCCTTTGTCAAGATACGTGATGCGTGCGCCTGGCGTAAGCGTGAAACGCGGGGCGAGCGCGGTGCGGTCGGCGTTGGGGTTGCAAAGGAAACTTACGGAATTGTTCTGTATGTTGGGATTTCCGAGGATAGTGCCTTCGGGCAGGCTTTTGAGCCATTCCTCATCCACGCCCGTGATATCGCATTCGGCATTGGGCGCTTCGTCTTTGATGCAGGCATTAAATAGGGGTAGGGAAAGGAGTAAAAAAGAAAGGGCAAAGAGCTTTTTTACTAAAAAAACATTGCAGTTTGTCATACAATTTGCTGATTTCTCGTGACATTTTCGGCTGCAAAGTTACGAAATTTATTTGGCGTTGCACGACGTTTTGGTTATTTACCGCCCGCATTTACCGCAAAATTGGTAAAATCATAGCCCTTACCGTTTCATTTATAGTGGGAAATAAGCCTGAAATGTCTAAAATTCACTGATTTCATCGGGAAATGACCGCTCGCGCTGTCATGATCTTCACCTTTCCTATTTGCCCATGGATAAGTTCCTCGCTATCCTCGCTATCCTCGCGTGCGTATAACGCAATTTTATTCCCCGAAAAACCCTTCAACCTTTCAGCCTTGCGCTTATCTGTTTGTATATTAGAAAGATATTGCTGAAAGGTTTGGAGGGCAAACCCTTCAGCAACCTTTCACAACCTTTCAGGCAGAAAATTTTCACGAAGTCCTGGAGAGTTTTTCCTAAGCCCTTGATGGCTTTCACGAAGTGCCCGAGATTTTTTGTTACAAAGTTTGTAACGCATATTCAAAACTGTTGAACATATATTCAAGGCTTTTGAATACATGTTACAAAGTTTGTAACAAAAACTTTCTTATATGATCGGAAAAATTATCTTGCTGATAGTGAAAACTATCTTGCTGAAAATAATAATTATCTTGCTGAAAGTGGCACCTGCAATGTCGTGCATCATGCAAGGGTGCAGAATAAGATGTTTGTATAAAGCCGCCGGCTTTATACAAACCTATTTTAGGACAAGACAATTGCCAACCCCAACCCTTCATTGCTGAAAGGTTTGCGCCTCAAACCGTTCAGCGGTATCTTTTTAATAAACAGATAGATAAGCGCAATGATGAAGGGTTGAAAGGTTTTTCGGGGTAAAAAAATGCGTATAGGACGCGCCATTTTAACCGGCTGTTTGTACCTCGCAAAAAGCATACTTGCCTTGTTTGCTCTCGCCTGACCCGTCGGTAGAATTAGGCGTCAAGTGCCTTCCAGGTAGGAAACGTTTGCGGGCTGAAAGCTGCGTCCTTTCATAGTGAAAGCAAAAAGCCGCGTAACGAACAAAAATGGGGCGAAATACACGCGAAAAACGGACTCGGTGTTAAAAAATCGGTCTAAACGCTATTAAAATATTTGTCATATAAGAAAAAAGCAGTATTTTTGCTGCCAATTCACATAATCCTCAAACACAAAATGCCTTAGTCTGATACTCCGTGCGGCGATAAAGAACCGTGCCGAGTGCAGGTTTATGGTGTGTAAGAGGGAAAGGATTAAAATTAACACACGCGACTTGCTAAACCCGTTCGGGCTATTTCTATACAATATTATATATAGGGTGTGGCAAAGGACGAAAAAATAAAGGAGGGCGCGCCTGCCGAGACAAATCGGAACTGCCTTGGCGGCAATAACCAAACGCCCTGCTTGACATAGAAAAACAAAAATGTTTAATTTAAGGTTTATATTATGAACAAAAAACTTGTGCTCCTCGGGGCTTGCGTGCTGTTGGGTGCAGCATCGCTTTCCGCACAGAAGCGCGTAACCGGCCGCGTTGTCGACTCACAAGGCGAGGCGGTTATCGGCGCGACGGTCAGAGTGCCCGGGACAAAAGTCGTGGTAGTTACCGACGAAGACGGTAAGTTCACGCTCGAGAATGTTCCTGCTTCGGCCAAGAAACTCACGGTTTCTTACATCGGCATGCAGTCGCAGACCGTAAACGTGGCCGGAAACGTTCAGGTAGTCATGAACGACAACCAGCTCAACGAAGCCGTGGTTGTGGGTTACGGTACTGCCAAGAAAGTCGGAACCGTTGTAGGATCCGTGAAAAAGGTGACCGGCGAAGTTGTGGCCGGCAAGCCCAACGTAAACATTGCCGATGCCCTGCAAGGTCAGGTGGCCGGTATGCAGGTGCTCAACTCCTCAGGTGACGTGGGCGACTTCACGAATATCTCCATCACCGTGCGCGGTAACGGTTCTATCTCAGCCTCGAGCGAGCCCCTCGTGGTGGTCGACGGCACGCCTTGCGGCATGGCGGTGCTTGCCATGCTGACCGACAGCGACATCGAGAGCGTCACGGTGCTTAAAGACGCTTCCGCAACTTCTATTTACGGTTCGCGTGCTGCCAACGGCGTTATCTTCGTTACCACCAAGCGCGGTAGCAAAGGCGAAAAGGCACGCGTGAGCATTTCCCAGAAAATCGGTTGGAGCCAGCTGGCACGCCGCATCGGCAACCCGATGTCGGCCGACGAGTTGCTCGACTTCCAGCTTGAGCACGCGCTCATCACCCCCGATGCTTATGCCCGCTACAAGAGCCACGGCGCAAATATCGACTGGGACTCCTACGCCTTCGACAAGGCAGCCCCGATGTACGAGACGAACTTCAACGTGCAGGGCGGCAACGGCAATACGAACTACTTCGTTTCGGGCGGATATCTGAAGCAGAACGGTCTGACCGTTTCTTCAAACATGAAGCGCTACTCTCTGCGTACCAACCTCGACACGAAGCTCAACGACTGGCTGTCTATGGGTATCACGCAGAGCGTCGCCTATTCCGAAAGCCAGACCAACAACATGACGTACAACGGTTCTAACTACCTGTACTCATTCTCTACGCTGACTACCAACTTCCCGCGCTACTGGGATCCCAATGATCCCGATGCTGCCGCCAAGCATCTGCTCTGGGGTGCGGGCGACATGTACGACCCCATTTATGTGCTGGAAGGCAATCCCTTGAACTATCGCGACATTGTGTACAATGGTAACGCCTACTTGCAGCTCAACCCCGTAAAGGGCTTGACCATCAAGTCGCAGCTCGGTCTCTATGCCACCGAGAGCCGCAACAGTTCCCGTCTGCTCCCCAGCCACGCGCAGGTATTCGGTGAGGAAGAAGGTTCTGGTTCCGAAGGCTTCAGCCGCCGCTCCATGTGGACCATCACGAATACGGCCGAATATAAGTTCACCGTTGCCAAGGAGCACAACATCACGCTCCTCGCCGGCCAGGAAGGCATCAAGAACGATGCACAGAGTTTCGGCGCCAGCGTATCGGGCATCGCCGATGACCGCCTGATGCTTCTCTCGCACGGCAAGACGCCCGAGGCTCCCTCGCAGTCGAAATCCAAGTACGAATACCTCTCGTTCTTCGGCCGCGCCGACTGGGACTATAAAGGTAAATACGCTGCCAACGTGACGGTGCGTTCCGATGCCTCCTCCCGCTTCGGTAAGGACAACCGCACGGCTGTCTTCGTCAGCGGCGGTCTGATGTGGAACATCGCCCGCGAATACTTCATGCGTCCCGCTACGTGGCTCACCGACCTCAAGCTCAAAGTCAGTGTGGGTAGCACGGGTAACTCCGAAGTGGGCAACTACGGCCACCTCGCGCTCGCCGGCTCTGCCGACTATAACGGCACCACGGGTTGGGGTTACGGGCAGCTTGCCAACCCGGAACTCGGTTGGGAAAAGCAAATCCAGACCAACGTGGGCATCAGCGCCACCTTCTTTGAAAAGCTGAAATTCGAGGTGAACGTTTACCACCGCAAGACCAAGGACATGCTTATGAGCACCCCCTTGCCCTATACCACGGGCTTCAGCTCCATGATGCGCAACGTGGGCGAGATGAGCAACCGAGGCATTGAACTCGAAGCTTCTTACGACGTGGTGCACAACAAGGACGTTTACTTCAGCCTCCGCGGCAACTACACCTATAATAAGAACAAGATCGACAAGCTGTTCTACGACCTCGACGAATGGCCCATGAAGAGCAGCCTCCTTTGCCTCGTCAAGGGTCAGAGCCTGAACTTCTACATGCCTATCTTCGCCGGTGTGGACAAGGAAGACGGCGCGCCCATGTGGTACAAGAAAGGCTATAAGGGCGAAGCCGGCCATACCTTCAACCCCGAAACGATGACGAAGGACGAAACGCAGATTGAAGACCTCTATCAGGATACGGGCAAGAGCTACTACGCACCCCATCACGGCGGCTTCGGCTTCACCTTCTCCTGGAAAGGCCTCAGCATCGTGGCAGACTTCTCCTACGTGCTCGGCAAGTACATGGTGAACAACGCCTACTTCCTCTCTACCGCTTCTTCTACGGCTACGCAGGGCTTCAACATGGACCGCGACGCGCTCAACATGTGGCGCAACCCGGGCGACGAAACCGACCTGCCCGCCTTCGAATACGACTCGCAGTTCGACACGCACCTGCTCGAAAACGCTTCGTTCATGCGCCTGAAGAACCTCTCTATCTCTTACGACCTGCCCAAGAAGTGGATGGAAGCCACGAAGTTTATCAACAACGTCCGCCTCAACCTCACGGGCCGCAACCTCTTCACCGTTACAAAGTATAAGGGTGCCGACCCCGAAGTAGACACCAACATCGCACTCGGCGGCTATCCCGCAACACGTCAGTTTGTACTCGGTGCTGAAATCACATTCTAATCATTTTCAATCGAAAGGAAATATATTATGAACAAGAATATCATCAAGGCAGTCCTCTGCGCGGCACTCACCCTGCCCGTGCTCAGTTCCTGCGAACTCGACCAAGAGCCTTACAGCAGCATCACCTACGGCAGCTCTTGGAGCACCTACGACGACGCCTGCAAGCACTATACGGGTATGATGACGGTGGTGCGCGGCGTAGTGGGCGGCTCGGCTGCCTACGTGCCCGAAGCCATGGCCGACCTCTTTAACCTGCGCGCCGGTGCGGCCAGCCTCGCACAAGAGCACCGCTGGACCTTCACCACCAACCAGTTCGCCGGCGATGCCGTGTGGGCCAACAACTTCTCGCTCGTGATGCAGGCCAACGACTTCCTCGCCAACATTGACACCTTTATCAATGCCGAAGAAGAAGGCAGCGAAAAGCAACTACGCCTGAAGCACTACAAGGGCGTGGCCTACTTCGCACGCGCCTTTGCCTACACCAACATGATCGTGCGCTACTGCAAGGACTACGAACCCGAAACGGCTGCCAACGAACTCGGTCTGCCCATCGTCACCACCGTAGACAAGGAAGCACGCCCCTCGCGCGCCACGTTGCAGGAAACCGTAAACTTTATCCTCTCTGACTTCAAGAACGCCGAAGATAATATGCAGGCTATTCGCGACTTCGACAATTCGAGTGATGGTCTCTATCACCCCGGTCTCGATGCCCTCGATGCCCTTCAGATGCGCTTTGCGCTCTATACGCACGACTTCGACAAGGCCATTGAGAAAGCTGACATCATTATCGACGGCTACTCCCTCGCCTCTTCCGTAGCGGAAATGCAGCAGCTCTGGGTGCTCGATACCGGCAGTGAAATCATCTTCGAGCCTGCCCAAACGCCCGAAGAACGTACAAACGGCTACGGCACTGTTTATATCAGCTACGACATCCGGCAAATGGACGACGGTTACGGCATTTACGGCTATGACCCCTATCTCGTGCCTACGCAGGGCGTAGTAGACCTGTATGAAGACGGCGACACCCGCAAGAACGTCTACTTCACTAACCCCTACATGGAGGAGGCTTACCCCAAGACAAAGCTTTCCAACACCTCTACCGACGACCCCTCAGAGTCCGCCTGGTTGCTCTTCAAGTTCCCCGGCAACCAGAACCTTTTCAAGAATCCTTCGGACTGGTACGCCAGCCCTTACAATATGTCTAAGGCATTCCGTTCTGCCGAGGCCTACCTCACGGCCGCCGAAGCATATCTGCGCAAGGCCACTCCCGATGAAGGCAAGGCACGACAGTACCTCAACGATCTGAGAAGTGCACGCAACGCCTCTGAAATCGAAGCAACCGTGACCGGCCAAGACCTTGTGAAGGAAATGGAAGACGAATGGACGCGCGAATACCTCGGCGAAGGCAAGCGCCTCGACTGTCTCAAGCGTTGGCACAAGGGCTTCAAGCGCATGGATGCACAGCACTTCAACGGCAACCTCCTCACCTCTGTACCCAACGCCGGCTATCAGGACCTCGAGGTTTCTGCCTCCGACAAGCGCTTCGTTTGGGAAATCCCCGACAACGACCGTCAGGCCAACCCCAACCTGCAACCCAACTGGTAATAACCCCTCCGCATCACCTATCAAATAAAAGAGACTTTATCTATGAAAAAGTATATAAAATCACTCGCAATCCTGCTCACCTTGAGCTTAGGATTTGCAGCATGCTCGGAAGACGAGGTGGAACAGGTGACCTATGCACAAAGCGAAGAAATTGCTTCGTGGGCATCAGAAACCGACGGCAACAAAGACCCGCTTTACGATTACAACATCTCGCTCTACATCAATCAGACGGGCGACACCCTCTGCACCTTCACGCGTATTGACAAGAAGACGGGCAACGAGAAGTACCTGCGCAGGGGCGTCGTGTCTTACGACAAACTCGCCGGCATGACCACCGTCACCTTCCCCAAGCAGAGCAGCTACCCCGACGTGATGAATATGATCGGCAAGCTCTACCTGGCACGCCACCGCGACATGAGCCGCATGACCGTGCAGCTCTTCAAGATGGACAACGACGGAAATTCCAAGATGGTCAAAAACTTCACGGCTGTGAAGACCGGCGGTTTCTGCATCAGCGAAATCAACTGGCGCATCAATGGCGAAAAGACCAACAGCGAATTTAGCTTCAAGCTGACTTCGCCCTACGAGAAGAACGGCGAGGTTATCAAAGATGAAGCTATTATAATGGTTGATGGCACAACTTACAGAGGTGCTAAGTACAAGTGGAATTCGGCAAGCGGAACTGGCGAGATAACGTACAGTGACGGCGACGTTAATTTCCACGTAATTCTTTCTGTAAATGCCCGCAACCAAGTCGTTGCCACCCTCAACGGTAAAACCTACACGATGCTCAGCGTTTAATCAAAAACAAGAGTAATAATGCAAAAAGGATGCGTGCCAATTTGGCACGCATCCTTTTTTTTAGATTATCTGAATAAAAATCCCCTATTCTCCCAGCTGCACGCGGGCTTCCGTAACGAGGCGGCGCGTCAGCGCGGGGTCGTTGGGGCAAATCAGCAGCATGTCGCCGTCCTGCACCACCACGTAGTTCTCAAGCCCGTTGATCACGGCCGTTTTACCCGCCGGCAGGCGCACGATATTCTTGCGGCAGCCCGAAAGCATGGCATGCCCCTCACCTGTCACGACATTGCTGTCGGCATCCTTGCGCCCCGCCTGATAGAGGTCGGTCCAATTACCGATGTCGCACCAGCCGAACGTGCAGGTCTGCACCACGACATTCGTACAACGTTCCAATACGCAAAGGTCTATGCTGCGCGGCAACTCAGCGGGGAAGTTTTCGTTGATAAACACAGCTTCCTCTTCTTCCGTGAACTGCCCGCCGCGCTCGTAGGAGCGACTGGGCACTTCGATGGCATGGAAACGCTCGTGCAGCGTCTGCCACATGGTGCGCTCGTTCCACAGGAAGAGTCCCGTGTTCCACAGAAATTCGCCGCTTTCAACGAATGCCTCGGCATAGTCCCTTTCAGGCTTCTCGCTGAACGACTTGACGCGATACATGCCGCCTGCCACACGGTGCCCCATCTGTATGTAACCGTAGCCCGTGTCGGGGAACGTAGGCTTGATGCCCATAACGAGAAACTCGCTGTGGCTGTCCACATATTGCAAGCCCTTTTTCACTTCTTCTTCGAAACGGACTTCATCGTGGATAATCTGGTCGGCAGGCGACACAATAAGGTTCGCGCCAGGCGCAAGGCGTGCTACGTGCCACGTAGCCCATGCCGCTGCCAACGCCGTGCTTTGCTGCGACCCCTCGCTCAGGATATTGCCGGCAGGCAAGGCGGGCAACTGCTCCTTGACGAGCGGCACGTAGTCCTTGTAAGTAGAAACGAAGATATGGTCGGCAGGCACGAAGCGCGCGAAGCGGTCAAATGTCTGCTGGATTAAGGTACGGCCGCAGCCGAGAAAATCAATGAACTGCTTAGGTCGCTGCTTGCGGCTGCCCGGCCAAAGGCGTCGGCCGGCGCCGCCGGCAAGAATAATGCAGAAACACTCGGGTGCTTTCATAATCGGAGTATTTTAGGAAAGACAATTGATATTATTATAACGACGAAGCGCGAAGAAAATTGTAATTCCGCGTTTCTTGATGCTAAGATAGGAAAAGTTGCAAGAAAATGCCCGTCAAACAAGGTTAAGAAGTGCGTAAAAAGGGCTTTTCGGCACAAAAACCCGTGGTTTTTCCGCAATGCGCTTGGTTTATAAGGCAAAAAACTCTATCTTTGCAGAAGAAAGGCTGCGGTTCGGCAATTAAAGTAAACTTTATTGCACTCACCTTGCACTTTCTTTGCACCACTTTATTAAGCGCAGCTCGGATGGCGGAATCGGTAGACGCGCTGGTCTCAAACACCAGTGGGGCAACCCGTGCCGGTTCGACCCCGGCTCCGAGTACAGAAAACGACTGATAACTTGTTTGTTATCAGTCGTTTTTCTTTTGTTGGGTAGCAACAGGGGTGTAAAAAAGCAACAAAAACACCCCTACTTTTGAGGCTTATATGTTTTCTTCGTGCGTTTAGGCACATCCTTTTTAGTTTTTCCTGCCCCTAAGCAAACGTCCCCACACCTCGATTTGAGGTGCGGGGACGTTTTTATATTACTATGGCGTTAGTCAAAATTATTTCACCAGCACTTTGCGCGTGAGCGTGCCGGCAGAGGTGTTGATGCGGATGAGGTAAGCACCGGGCGTTGTGCCGCGCAGCGAGATGACAGCCTCTTCGCCCTGGCGCGGCTGGGTGATGCTTTTGCGCCACACGGGGCGACCGTCGGTCGTGTAAAGGGCAATGTCGGCAAAGCTCTCGTTGTTGTTGAAGAGCACCTTCCATTCGTCAAGGCCCTTCTGCAAGGTAATGGGGCTTTCGGGGCTGACAATTTTGTTGATGCCCGCTTCGGCACCCATTTTCAGGGCAAGCTTCAGGCCTTCATACACGTCAATCTTGCCGTAACCCCAGCGGTCGTTCCATTCGTCGTCGCCCGTGTTGAAGCCGCCTTGGGTATAGACGTCGCGCTTAGAGGTCGTTTTGAGGATTTCCAGAACATTTTCGTAAGTAAGCTTAGGATTGGCTTGCAGCCACAGGGCCACGCAACCGGCAACCACAGGCGAGGCCATCGACGTGCCCGTCATGCCGGCATAATAATAGGAGTTGCGGACATCTACTTTGATGACGTCCACAATGCTCAAATCTTTTGAGTCAAAGCCGCCGTCGTAGCGGGAAATGGCCGCCTTAACCACCGCGCCGGGAGCGGCGACAGTTGGTTTGGGTTGGTTGCCGAGGAAAGGACCGAGGTTGCTGAAATTGCTGATATCGTTCGCGCTACCCACGCTGTAAGAATAGGTTTTTCCGTCGATGGCGGAGGTGAGGTCTCTGGTGGTGTTGTACGAAGCCACGGCCACGCAGCGGGGAATGCTGGCACCGCCTTCGCCCACCTGATACTTGTTGTCGCCCTTCACGCAATCGGCACCCGTGAGGCGCGTGGCAAATGTGCCGCCGCCCTGCAAGGTCCATGCATGCACGTCGGTTGGGTCGGCAGCCGTTACTTCCACGCCGAGATAATAACTTGTAGAGGAAAGGCCCACCACGCTATACAGGCGCGACATGGGCACGTAGATTTCGCACCCCTGCTTCTTGCTGTAAGGATCGATGCCCGACCAATACGTTCCGCCTGCGCTCTGGATATTGGCGGCAGTGAGATAGAGCTTGTTACGCCCGTTCATCACAAAGGGCTTAATCGTGAGATGCTTCTGGCCGTCGGCGTGCTGCCCCCAAAGGGAAATGGTGCCGTAATAGCTACGGTCGGCAGAGGGCACAACAACAAAGTCCTTCACCTCATCGGCCGCTGTAAACGAGTGACCGGCATGCAGGTTCTGGTCGTATTCATTGCCAAGTGCCGCCACGAAGATGCCGCCCTCGCCAGAGAGCGCGCTCATGCTTTGGTCGTAGAGCGTAAGTCCGTCGTGCGGGCCCATGTGTCCGCCGAAACTCATATTAATCACCCACGGCTGGCCGTTGGCCTCGGCGAAGTCTTTAATAGCCTTGGCATCTTCGAGCACCTCGTTGTTCTCAAATGCCACGCTCGGCACCATCACGATGTCGGCCTCGGGGGCGATGCCGTAATAGTCGTTGTGTGCAATTTTGCTGCCTGCCGCAATGCTCGTTACGTGCGTGGCATGTCCCCCACCGTCGGTCGTCACATCGCCCTTAGTGGGGATAGTTGTCGTCATGCTGCTGTTCGTCACGTTGCGGTTCCACACGGCCTTGACGCGCAGCGAACCGTCCTCGTTCTTGAATGCGAGATGCTGGAACTCGAAACCGCGGTCAATTACGCCAACCACCACGCCTTTGCCAGTGAAGGGCGTTTCGAGCCCCGTGCCGGCATGCACTTTTGTAGCACCCACTTCGGGGCGTACCTTTTCCATGAACGGCTCGTACGTGCGCGTACTATTTATATAGAGCACCTCCTCGCGCTCGGCCAGCACGGGAATGAGCGTAGCGGGTATCGTGGCCGTGAGCACACGGTCGGTGATGGGCATCGCCTCAAACCCTTGCTCTTTCACGAAGTCCGCCGTCACGGCAGGTTCGGAACTGTTGATGATAACGCCCGTGAGCGTTTGCGGCGTGACGCTTTGCACGCCCTTGGCAGCAACACGCTGCACGGTGCCCCCGGCAACGAGTGCGTCCAAATGGCCGTCCCACTTCTTGCCGCCTTCGGGGATAAACGGGGTTTGTGCTGAAACAGAGAGCGAAAGCACTGCGCACAAACCAGTTAGGAGTAATGTTCTTTTCATTCTTGTATATTGTTTGTTATTTTGGTCTCAGAATGTTATAAGCCCGACAAAGTTACGACATTTCCCAATAAAAACGCGCATTTTGCGCTAAGAAACCCCGTTTTTATGGAAATTTGATGTTTTTGAAGCGATACTGCAGTTAGTAGGGCGGCACAAAAGAGCCACGAAACACGCTTTCCTACCCGCCCGCACCTTTGCCAGCCCGTGGCACAACTGCGCGCGTTTTGGCGAAACGGATTTATTGTCTTATCTTTGCATCAGCAGAAAGAGGAAGATCGAGGGCTTTTCCTCTTTCTGCGTTTTTGGTGCAAACTATCCTATATGAGCGGAAAAATTATCTTATAGGATCGTGAAAATTATAAGCAAGCCCGTAAAAATTTGCTCCTTGATAGTTTTTACGATGTGCTTGAAAGTGATAATTTTCTCTGATTTCATCGAAAATTTCTCGGAGCAAATATCCATTATCTTAATTATCCCTAAACTTTCACGCCGCGCCGCCTTAACGATTGCAAACGCGCCTTCAACGCTCTGCGCAGAGAGCGGAAAGGCATTAACAAGTTTTGGATTTTTCCATATTTTCTGCTGCGCTCGGCAAGTGTTAAGTGCCTGGAAAGCACTACGGAGCGAAGCGACGATAACCGGGCACGAAGTGCTCGGTAGAGGCTATTGCAATGGTTCTGCCTGGAAGGCAGTACGCCTGTGGCGATGTATAAGATGCATGTCCTGTGGCGTAGTGCCTTCCAGGCACAATCATCTCATTACACCCTACCGAGCACTTCGTGCCCGGTTATCGTCGCTTTGCTCCGTACTGCCTTCCAGGCAGTTAATACCTTTATCAATCGTGAGTTTCGTGGCAAAAAAACAACTCGTGCCAATTTCCCTACCGTCAATGTTTCAAGTCCACAAAATTGCGCGAATACTGATACAATTAGCAGGCAAAAAACAATTAGCTGCCTATAAGGAGCAATGCGTTTTATAAATAAGTCGTACATTTGCACGTAGAAAATTATGCGTTTCCATAGTTTGAAAATATATTTCGCCCTATGCTTAGGCCTGCTTGCCGCACTGGCTGCGGGCTGCCGCCGCGATGCCGCCGCCTATCAGTATGGCAATGTGTCGGTGGACGGATGGGACTCGGGCGACACAGTGGTTTTGTACGTGCCGCCCCTCGAACAGGGCGGCGCATACGCCATGCAGCTCGGGTTACGCACCTCGAACACCGTGCCCTACCCGTTTCGGGAACTGTGGCTCACGGTGAAGCAGGAATGGGCATCGGGGCAGACGTTCGCCGACACCCTGCAATGCACCCTCGCCACGCCAGCCGGCGATGCATCCGGCAAGGGTGTGGCACTCAATCAGTACGAATTTGCCCTACCCGTGCGCCAACTCGCCAAAGGCGACAGCGCACGCATCTGCATCAACCACATCATGCGGCAAGACCTCTTGCCGGGCATCACGGACGTGGGGATAAGGCTGGAGGCAAAGAAAGACGAATGATTTTTTCAAAAACAAAGATACACAATAATTATATATATGACTCTCTCGCAACTGAAAGCATACGCCGACTTGGCAGCCGAGGCCGCCGTCAAGGCAGGACAGGCCATCATGGAAGTATATGAAAGCCCCGAAACCGACTGGGAAGTGGAGCGCAAGGCGGACAACTCGCCCCTGACGCTGGCCGACCGCAAGGCGCACGCTGTGATTTGTGGCTATCTGCGTGAAACGCCGTTCCACGTATTGAGCGAAGAGGGGCGGCACGCCGACTACGCAGAGCGCAAAGACGTGGAAACAATGTGGATCGTGGACCCGCTGGACGGCACGAAGGAGTTTCTGAAACGCAACGGCGAGTTTACCGTCAACATCGCACTCTGCCACGAAGGCAGCCCCGTAGTGGGCGCAATCTATGTGCCGGCACGCCGCCAACTGTATACGGGCATCGTCTGCGCCGATGAGAGCGAGGCTTTCCGCAAAACTCTTGGCGAGGATTTTGAACCCGTGAGTTGCGAGAAATTGCCCTTGAAAGGCGGCGCGGCGCACAGGATGGGCGGCGGCACATTCGTGGTGGTGGCTTCGCGCTCGCACCTCAGCGAGGAAACAGAGCAGTTCGTGGAGCGTATGCGCAGCGAACACGGCAATGTAGAGTTGCGCTCGGCGGGCAGTTCTCTAAAAATCTGCCTTGTGGCTGAGGGCGAAGCTGACGTTTACCCGCGCCTCGCGCCCACCATGGAGTGGGACACGGCTGCGGGGCAGGCAGTGGCTGAAGCCGCCGGCTGCAGCGTTACGGATGCCGGGAACGGGCAGCCGCTGCGCTACAACAAGGAGGATTTGCACAATCCGTATTTTATAGTTGCGCCTAAGAAATAATATTTTAAAACATGAGTTCATCCGCCATATTCGTCACCGTCGTCGTGGTGCTGCTGCTCGTGGCACTCATCAAGGAGTGGCTGCGCCCGGGGCTGATATTGTTTTCCGGTGCCGTGGTATTCCTTTGCGCCGGCATTCTAACCCCGTCGGAGGTAGTGGCAGGCTTTTCCAACAAAGGTATGATTACCGTTGCGCTGCTCTTTCTCGTGAGCGAGGGCGTGCGGCGCTCGGGATTGCTGGAAAAGATGCTCTACCGCCTGCTGCCCGCCAAACGCTGTGGCGAGCGCAAGGCATTGTTCAGCATGATGCCGATGGTATCGTTCATCTCGGCCTTCCTCAACAACACGCCCGTGGTGGTCATCTTCGCCCCCATGGTGAAGCGTTGGGCAGAGCGCGTGGGTATTCCTGCCACGAAACTGCTCATCCCGCTGTCGTTTGCCACCATTCTCGGCGGGCTTTGCACACTGATCGGCACGTCCACAAATCTCGTGGTCCACGGCATGGCGCTCGATGAAGCCGCCGCAAATCCCACGCTCGGGCTGCGCGGGCTGAATATGTTTGAGTTGGGCAAAATAGGGTTAATCATCGCCCTTGTCGGCACGGTCTACATCATCATCGCCGCCAAATACCTGCTGCCGGCGCGACGCGAAGAGCGCGGCGACTTGGAACAGGAGAACCCCAATTCCAAATACTTCCGCGTGGAACTGGTGCTCGGCGCACGCTTCCCCGCCATCAACAAACGCATCTTCGACTTCGATTTCAAAGAAAAATATGGCGCCACCCTCTTAGAGCTCAAGCGCAACGGCCAAACGCTCCTTATGCACGATATGCGCAAGGAGCATTTCCGCGAAGGCGACACGGTGGTGGTGCTGGCCGACGACAAATTTATGCGCAACTGGGGCGACTCCTCTTTCTTCCTGCTCGTAGCCGACACCCGCCAGAAGGAACCCGCGATGGGGCGCAAGAAGCGCTGGTTTACCATCGTGCTGCTCGCGCTCATGATATTCGGCGCCGCCATCGGCGAGTTGCCGTGGGCGCAAGGGCTTGTGCCGGGCATGAAGTTCGACATGTTCTTCTTCGTCTGCGTAGTGACGGTGATTATGGCGGTGATGAACATCTTCCCCGCCCGCAAGTACACGAAATTTATCTCTTGGGACATTCTCATCACCATAGCCTCGGCCTTCGCTATCAGCAAGGCGATGCAAAATTCGGGCATGGCCGATGCCGTGGCATCGTGGGCTGTGGGACTTAGCAGGGAACACGGCAGCTACGTGCTGCTCGGCGTGGTGTTTTTCATCACGAGCGTCGCCACGGAACTGATGACCAACAATGCCGCCGCCGCGCTGGCATTCCCCATCTCCATATCCATGGCGCAGCATCTTGGAGTTAGCCCCATGCCTTTCATAGTTTGCATCTGCGTGGCCGCTTCCGCCAGTTTCTGCACGCCTATCGGCTATCAAACAAACCTAATCGTGCAAGGCGTGGGTAACTACCGCTTCGGCGATTTCATCAAGATAGGCCTGCCGCTCAACCTCATCGTCATGACCCTGAGTATCTGGCTCATTCCCGTATTCTGGCCTTTCTGATTTTTATTTTAGGACACTTGTTTACTCGTCTACTTGTCTACTCGTCTACTCTTCTGAAATGAAAAAGATAATAAATCCCTTCGTACATCTCGACGGCTACAACTGCTTCGGCTGTGCGCCGTGCAACCCTTTCGGCGTGAAAATGGAGTTTTTTGAGGACGGCGACGACATTGTGAGCCTTTGGCAACCAACGCCGAACTTCCAAGGCTGGCTCAACACGCTGCACGGCGGTATTCAGAGCGTGCTGCTCGACGAGATTTGCGGCTGGGTGGTGATGCGCAAGCTGCAAACGGCCGGCGTAACCTCGAAAATGGAAACGCGCTACCTCCGCCCCGTGAGCACAGAGGGCGGGCAAATCACGCTCCGCGCCCGCATCAAGGAGCAGCGCCGCAACATCGTGCTCATCGAGGCGACCCTCCACAACAGCACGGGCGAACTTTGCTCGCAAGCCCTCTGCACCTACTTCACCTTCCCGCCTGAAAAGGCACGCAGCGAAATGCACTTCAGCGGCTGCGAAGTGGAGGAATAAAAAAAGATGAATGAAAATCATCTGTCACAACATCAACGACAGTCAACAGTGGAAAATCGACAGACTGCTGGCAACAGAGGCTGATGTAATCGTTGTGCCCGAAATAGCCTGCCCCGAACAAATAACGTTGTCGGAGGGGTACAATATGGCCTGGGAAGGAATAACCTGGAACTTTCGGGGTAAACAAAAATGGAAGGGACTGGGCGTTATTTGGAAGAAAGGCAAAGGATTTGTACCTGATTGGTACAACCCCAAACTCTGCTACGGCATACCGCTCATCTACGACGACGTGCTTGTGCTTGCCTTTTGGCCAACCAAGCGAAAGGACATTTCAGAGAAAAAACTCTATCCGCAAATCGCGCAAGAAATTATTGCCGAATACGCCCCGCACTTCAAAGGAAAGAAGGTAATCATTACGGGCGATTTTAATTGTTATGTCAATCAGCGCGATTATTCAAAAGAATATGGAGATATTCGGCGCATCGATGAAATCTTGGAAAACCACGGGCTTTACAGCATCTATCACCGCCAAACCGGCGAAGCCCTCGGCAAAGAAACCACACCGACTTACTATCATTTATTCAAAGAAACTCTGCCGTTCTTTATTGATTACACATACACCAACCTGCCAGTCAAAAGCTATCGTCTGCTGCCTTGGGACAGCAAAATGAGCGACCATATCGGGCAGGAAATAATTGTTTGAAAATAGTTTTGATTGTTCTTGTTTCATTCAACCGGCACAAATAATTTATCCCCTTACCCAACCAACAGGCGATTGATTATGAACAGATATATTTTGATTTTAGGCAAAAAGCTGGCGCTTGCCACATGGCTTTGCGCGGTTTCCATCCTGCCCGTAGTGGCACAGACGTACGAAACGCTTTGGCAAGACGTGCAGGCAGCGCAGCAGAATAACCTGCCGAAAACCGTCTTGACCGCCGTGCGCCATATCTATGATAAAGCGCAGGCGGAAGGCAACCGCGTGGAGCAGATGAAGGCGATGCTCGTGCTGGTGCAGCAAGGGTGGACCCTTTCTCCCGACACGGCGCGGGTGTTCATCAAAGAGTTTGAGGCAATGCCCGATGCGCCCGACAGTGCTGCCGTCAACGCCCTGCGTCACGCTTTGCTCGGTTCGGCTTACACGTGGATCTCGGCAGGCAGAAGCGACACCGCCGCCGTTTCCGCCGCCCGGCGGCATGTGCGCCAGGCGTTGCAACCGATGGAAACCCTGCGTCGCGCCCGTGCCAAGGACTATCTGCCTCTTTTTACGGTAGAAAAAGACAGCCGGTTGTTCGGCGATGACGTGTTGAGCGTCGTGCTGCGCAGCGTATGCGCCGCTAACCTCTTGCCGCGCGAGGAATGTGCCGCTGCCTACGGGCAAGCCATTGCAGGTTACCTTGCCGACGGCAACCGCCCCGCCGCCCTCTTACTGCGCCTCGACAGCCTTGATGCCGTATCGGCAGACAATTATAATAATATAGAGGTTTTGCGCCGCATGGTTGCGGACTATGCCGATTTGCCGCAGGCTGTCTATGCCGCCATTGCCCTTAGCCGCGCCTATCAGGCGGCCGATATTCCTCAGGCCGACAGCCTTGCCAATGCTGCGGCACGCACGGCGTTGGCACGCTATGGCAAGACCGACGGCGCGGCTGTGCTGCGCAATTTCCTCAAATCGCAGGAGCAGCCAAAGGCTGAAATTGCCGATATGCCGGCACTTTATCTGCCGGGTCGCGCCTATACCGTCGCCATCAAGGCGCGTAATTTGAAGAAAGTGAGTCTGCGCTTCCTACCTTTGGGACTAACCGCCTACGATTATGAGACGGGCGAATGGACGGAAGATAAGTTGCGGAAGATTGCCGGCAAGGCCGTGGCTACGGTGACGAAGACACTTCATGCCATGCCGCCATACGCCGAGCAGACTGACAGTCTGACGTTCTGCCTGAACAGTCCCGGCCTTTATCTTTGCGAACTCTTGGCAGACGGGCGTTGCCTTTCGCGTGAGGTGGTGAGCGTTTCGGCCGTACGTGCCCTGCGCCTGGCCGTGACGGGCAAGGAGACACGGGTGATTTTGGTAGACGGTGCAACAGGCAAGCCCCTCAAAGGCGGAACCGTCAGGGCATACAACACCACTACGCGCAGCGCACAGACCGCCACCCGTTGCGACAGTACGGGGCAGGCACTGCTGTCGCGCGGAAATTACAGTCTGCGCTACTTCGCCTCGCACGGAAAAGATGCCTTTTCACCGGCATTCGGCGTGCCTTCGGGGTTCTTCTACAACGGCAATGCCGATGAACGCTTGCAGCAGTCGTGGCAAATCTTCACCGACCGCAGTATCTACCGCCCTGGGCAGGCAGTGCGCTTTGGCGGCATCTGTTTCACGCGCCGCGGAGATACGTTCCAGGCATTGCCAAACTGCCCGATGACCGTGCGCCTCTACGACACCAACCACCGGCAGTTGGCCGAAACCCAACTGTTGACCGATGCCTTCGGTACGGTGAGCGGCACATTTGCTCTGCCGTCTGCGGTATTGCCCGGTATGTTCAGCATTGAAGCGAAAGCCACGGAGGGCAACGGCTCTGCCTATTGCTCCATTCGCGTGGAAGAGTACAAACGCCCTGCTTTCACCGTAACCATCGACCAGCCCGCCGCAGCCTATGCGCCCGGCGACACGCTGCGCATCACAGGTGCGGCACGCACTTACACGGGACTGCCCGTGAGCGATGCTGAGGTGGCATGGCGGCTATCGGCACGCTCCTACTGGCGTGCCGCCAATGCGGACAATATGCCCCAAGCAGGACAATGCACCACCGACTCGGCAGGCCGCTTCTCCCTAAGCATCATTGTGCCGGCAGTGCCAAGCAGGAAGGCGATGCCATACAATATATATATATATGAGTTGGCGTGCGACGTTACCGCCGAGGGCGGAGAGACCAATTCTGCCTCTTTGTCGCTGCGCACGGCCAGCCGCCGCTCGTGGCTCTCCGCGCAGTGGCCGCAGGCGATTTGCAAGGAAACGCCGGGCACGGTGCTCGTGCATCGCACGAATGCCGCCGGTGCAGAACTTGGAGGGGAGGGAATGTATCGCATCTTAAAAGACGGGGCAACCGTCTTTAAGGGCCGATTTGCCGCCGGCGAGCCGTTCAGTACGGTGGAGTTGGCAGGATTGCCTTCCGGCGCGTATGCCGCCGCCCTCGCCGTGGGCGAAGATACTGACACCGTGCGCTTCACGATTTTCTCCGAGCAAGATGTGCGCACCCCCTCTGCCGACCAGCCCCTCTGGCACTACGTGCGCCCCTCCGCTGCCCGCGACAGTGCGCTGGTGCTCGTGGGCTCGCCCTGCAAGGACGTTACCCTCTTTTACGACGTGTTCGGCAACGGCCGGCTCGTGGAAAGCCGCCGCATCGCACTCAATGACACCCTGCTCCGCCTTGAATTGGCATACAAGCCGGAATGGGGCGAAAGCGGCAAGGCGTGGTTTGCGCTGATGCGCGACGGCGAGTTGCATTCGTTCAGTGTAGACCTTCTGAAACCTGCGCCCAACAAGAGCCTGCGCTTGCAGTGGACCACCTTCCGCTCCGCCCTCACGCCGGGCAAGGAGGAGCAATGGCGGCTGCGCGTAACGCACCCCGACGGCCGCCCCGCCGATGCCTCTCTCATGGCCACGCTCTACGATGCCTCGCTCGATGCTTTCGGGACAATGGGCTGGTCACTCACGGGCACGGACTTCCACCGCGCCACGGTCTATAACTTCTGGAGCGGCGGCGAGCAGCCCTCCGCGATGCTTTCGGGGTGGGTGTCTTATAAATCAGAAAAGGAAAAGCAACTGGAATTTACGCATTGGCGCGATGAATTGGATATTTTCTCTACGGCATTCTATCCCAACTTCCGCCGTTACCGTGCCCCGGTGGCAGGTATGGGTTTCCCCGCTGCCGCTCCAAGTAAAGAAAAACTGATGCTTAAAGACGCGGTTGCTTCAATGGATATGGCAGATAAACTCGTTACAACCGATGAAAGCGCGGAAAATGATATGAAAAGCGCAGATACTGCCACTGCCGACGAAGGCCAAGTGCGCAAGAACTTTGCAGAAACCGCCTTCTTCCAGCCGCAGTTGCGCACCGACAGTCTTGGGCACGTGGACCTCGTGTTCACGCTTCCCGAATCGCTCACCAGTTGGCGGCTCAAACTGCTGGCGCATACGCAGGCTGTGGACTACGGGCTTTTGGATACGACTGTCGTGGCCCGCAAAGAGTTTATGCTGCAAGCGCAAATGCCGCGCTTCCTCCGCAGCGGCGACCGCGCCGCCCTGCCCGTTACGCTCCGCAATCTTACAGGCAAGAACTTGGCGGCAAACGTGACGATGCAGATACTTGATGCCGCCACGATGCGCCCGCTCTCAGAGAACAGGCAACAGGCCCAGGTAGGGGCAAACGGTGCTGCCGCGCTGACCTTTGCTTTCACCGTGCCGGAGCAGGTGCAGGCCGTAGTGTGCCGATTTACCGCTGCAGCCGAAGGCTATGCCGACGGAGAGGAGCACGTGCTGCCCGTGCTGGATGATAGGGTAGAAGTGCGCCGCACCTTGCCTTTCTCTTTCACGCAGAGCGGTGCGCACACGCTGCGCCTTGATACCCTTTTTAAGGAGAAAAAGGCAGAAAACCGCCGTTTCATCGTAGAAATGTGCAGCAATCCCACCTGGTATGCCGTGAGTGCCCTGCCTGCCCTCTCGCGTTTGGAAAGCACGGATGCCTTCTCGCTGGCTGCCCGTTACTACGCCCTCGCCTTGGGTCGGCACATTGCTAACGTCCTGCCCGCCGTGCGCCAATATGCCGCCGACCTAAGTGCAGACACTGAGCGCGAAACGCCTTTGAGCAATGCCTTTGCTTCCGTTGCGGAAGAAACACCGTGGCTGCGGGAGGCAGAGGCGGAACGTCAGCGGGCGGGCGAATTGCAGTTGCTCTTCGATTCTACCGCTTACGTGTTGCGTGCCCAGTCGGCACTCGACAAACTCAAAGCACTGCAAAATGCCGACGGTTCTTTGAGTTGGTATCCCAAAATGCCGGGCAACGATTACATCACGGCGCAGAACGTGCTGCTGCTCTCGCGCCTCCAAAACCTTGCCGGCGAGCAAACCGCCGCACCCATGGCGGCCCGCGGCTTTGCTTTCCTGAAAAAATCTTTGGCAAATGCCGTAAAAGAAATGAAGGAATACGAGCGTAGGGGCGTATCGCATACGCCCGCAAATCACGTCGTGCCTTCGCGCTTATGGCTCACGGTGGTTTATCTCTATGCCGTGCGCGGCGAGAAACTCGATGAAAACGCGCAGTTTGTGCTTGAACGCTGCGCGGAGCAGGCAGGCGGCAGTGACCTTTACGCCAAATCGCTTATGGCTCTTGTCCTCGATTTTGACGGACAAAAAGAAAAGGCTTCCGCCCTGTTTGAAAGTCTCTCGGAATATACCGTGGGCAATGCCGTCGTTGGGCGTTTCTTTGACTCTGCCCGCGCTCCGATGTTTGCCGCGTCCTATCGCATACCCACGCAAACCATTGCCATCGAAGCCCTTTCCACAGCCCCCGAATATGCTGCACTGGTGGACGAAATGCGACTTTGGCTGATGCAGAGCAAGCGCACGCAGATGTGGGACACTCCAATCGCCACGGCAGATGCGCTCTACTGTCTGCTGGCCGCGCCTTCGGCAAAGGCAGACGCAACAAAGGTGATGAAATCAGAGGAAACCGCGCCGCTTTCTTACACATTGAAAGCCGGGCGCACCGTGCTCGCCGATAGCGACAGAAAGAATGGGGACACAAACGCTACCATCGGTTATGTGCGCGACACATATACCGACCCCATTGCTTCAAAAAGTAACGTTTTAATCGTACAAAAGCCCACAGAAGGACTTTCTTGGGGCAGCGTGACCGCCATTTCCACAATGCCGCAGAATGAAACCGTACCCACGGGCAGCGACTTGCGCGTCACGCGCCGCTTTGAAGTGTGGCGAGATGGCGTTTGGCAATCCATGGAAACGGACGGCGTACAGGCAAAGGTGGGCGACCGTGTGCGTCAGGTGGCCACCGTAACGGCTGCCCGCGATTTCGATTTCGTGTCGCTGCGCCTGCCGCGTCCCGCCTGCTTCGCCCCGCGCCGCGCCCTCTCTGGTGCAGACTGGAGCAACGGGCATTGCTATTACCGCGCCGTGCATGATGCCTCCACCGAATTTTTCTTTGAAAAGATGCCGCGCGGCACGCTGACCGTCACCGAGGAAGGTTTTATTGACCGCGCCGGAACGTATAAGGCAGGTTGCGCCGCCGTCACCTGTGTCTATGCTCCCGAATACTGCGGCTCTTCTGCCGCTGCAGGCATTGCGGTGGAGTAGGGTGGTGTGGCAAAACGCCCGTTCAAAACCCGGTGTATACGTTGACAATCCTCTTTCTCTAAACCCCTAATCCAAAATATCGGGTGATATTTTGGATTAGGGGTGATATTTAATAAATGGACTGTTGAGAATTAAAGGAAAGAAACACCTTACGCCGCTGGCTCTCCATTCAGCACGCGGCGGTAGCGGTCGGGGTTTTGCAGCAACTTTATGGCTTCTTTAATCATATTGTCCCGGGGAACGTTGTGAAGGCCGCGCCCACGGTCGTAATAATAATATTCCACGATGTTGCTTTCCACCACAAAGCGGATAATGGGCTCGTAACGCTTGAAGTCGTTTTCAAGATTGCTTTTGAGCTTTGCTTCAAGCGCATCGAGTTCTGCTTTTGCTTCGTCAGCCAAGCCGTCGGACTTGACAATTTTGCGCAGCACGTCTAATGCTTTGAGGCTTTGGCGGTCGTAAGTGAAGCCTTCGCGCTTCATAAACTCGGTGAAATCGGCATATTCTTCATCTGTCAGGCGAAACTCGGTGGGTGAGGCAATCGTGGCGTGCGTATTGCGGTAATGCACGCAATAGTCTGTGAGTTGGTTGGAGGCAACCAGATATGGAATGAAAGTAGGCATGCTGTCTTCCTTTACTTCAATATCCGGCGTGATGCCGCCGCCGTCACGCACGATGCGCCCGGCCGCCGTGCGGAACTCCTTGGTCAGAGAGTCGGGCAGATGCACGGGCTCGCCGTCTTTGAACTCGTAGGCCTGCACACAGCGCCCCGAAGGCAGGTAGTAGCGGGCCGTTGTCAATTTCACCGCCGTGTTGTAAGGCAATTCGCGTGACTGCTGCACAAGGCCTTTACCATAGGTGCGCTGTCCCATGATGACGGCGCGGTCGTAGTCCTGCAACGCGCCGCTCGTAATTTCAGAGGCGGAGGCGGAACCGAAGTCGGTCAATACGACCAAGGGTGAGGAGGGATCGAGCGGGTCGTCAGTGGTTTTGTATTTGTAATTGCTCTCCTTGGTCTTTCCTTTCCTGCTCACCACCTCCTTTCCGCGCGGCAGGAATAGGTTGACCGTTTTCACCGCCTCATCGATCACGCCGCCGGGATTGCTGCAAAGGTTGAGTATAAAGGCTTTCGCCCCCTGCTTTTTCAGATCCACGATAGCGCGGCGCACTTCTTCCGACGTGCCGTCGATATATCCGCTTAGATGTAGATAGCCTATGCTGTCGGCCACCATGGTGTGCAGCGTTACGGAGGGTATTACGATGTTTTCGCGCGTTACCTTGAAGGTGAGGTCTTTGTCGGCAACGGGACGCTGCACTTTCAACTCAATCGTCGTGCCCGGCTCGCCGCGCAGCTTGCCGCTCACGTAAGCGGAAAACTCCTCCTGCTTCTGCTTGCCTTCGTAGGCGAGCGGTTCGCCGTCGACAGAAAGGATAACGTCGCCCGGACGCAGTCCCGCCTTTGCGGCAGGCATATTCTCGTAGAGGTTTGTAAGGATGCAGTGTTTCTCTTTCGGGCGATACATGATGGTAGAGCCGATGCCGGCATATTTGCCCGTCGTCATCTGCCGTAGGTCTTCGGTGTTGCTTTCTGGATAAAACTCTGTGTAGGGGTCGAGTTGGTCGAGCATATATAGCACGGCGTTTTCGATGAGTTTCTGGCTATTGAGCGTGTCCACGTAGTTGCGGTCGAGTTCTCGATAGAGCGCAGTGAAGATGTCGAGATTCTTCACCAATTCAAAGTTGTGGTTGGTCTGCGCCTTGATGCAGACTGAATTGAAAGGCAAGGTCAGCGCAAGCAGCAAGACCCAGCCTATGGCGCGTAAGTTTTTCATCTTGGATATTATTTGATTGTGGACGAGAGTAGGGGCGTTTTGTAAAACGCCCGCCGAGTACGCCGCATGGCAAAAATCAATGAGGCAACCATTTCCCGGGCGTTCTGCAGAACGCCCCTACTTTTCGGAAAACGCTCTGCAGCGAATATCCTGCCAAACGTCTTCGGAAAGCGCGGTGCCTATTACTTGGACAATGTTTCCCGCGAGTAGCGTGCCGAGGGCGGCGCAGTCGGGCAAGGATTGTCCGTTGGCAAGCCCGTGCAAGAAGCCTGCGGCAAAATAATCGCCGGCAGCGGTAGTGTCAATGGCTTTTGCCCCAGGTAGCGGCGGCTGGTGAAAGAGTTCTTCGCCGCATGCCACGAGTGCGCCTTCGCTGCCTATTTTCACCACGGCAGTGTCGCATATTTCTGCCAATGCGCGGGCGGCTTCGCGGGGCTCTTTGCGGGTATAGGCAAACGACTCCTCCTCGTTGGCAAACACGATGTCCACCTGCGGCAGCAGTTGTTCGAAAAACGCGTGCTCGGCCTCTACTATATTATATCCTGCAAGGTCGAGGCTCACCAGCAGACCGCACTCCTTTGCCATTTGTATGGCGTGGCGCAGCAGCTCATGGTTTTGCACGAGATAACCCTCGATATGCACCAGCGCGTAACCGGCAAACCATTCCTTTTGCAGCATTTCGGCCGTGAGGCTCGCCGCCGCGCCGAGAAATGTGCCGAAGGTGCGTTGGCCGTCTGTGGAGATAAACGTGTTGGCGATGCCAGTTGGCAGCGTGGGGTGCTCATAAAGATGCGTATTGATATGGTGCGCCCGGCAATTCTCCGCGAAGAATTTACCTGCCTTGTCTTTCCCGATGCAGCCTATCAGCCCCGCCTCTCCGCAGAGGTTGGCAACGGCCAGCACGGTGTTGCAGGCCGAGCCGCCCGTGGTGCACTTTACGTCGAGCCCCTTTTGCCGTGCGCAGATATCGGCAAAACGCGTTTCATCGATGAGTTGCATTGAACCCTTCGGCAGGTTGAGTTCTGAAAGTATTTCGTCGCTTGGGATAAGCGTGAGCGCATCTACCAGAGCGTTTCCAATGCCCAAAATTCGCTTCATTTCTTGATGGATTGACTGAATGACTTGCTGAAAAATTTATTTTCTTACGTGAAAAGCCGCAATTTTCTTGCAAAGATATGGTTTATTTCAAAATTATCCGTTACCTTTGCACCGCAAAAGAGCAAAGGATATGCCTTTTCTCTGCTAAGACACTGCTTCAGTAGCTCAGTTGGTTAGAGCACCTGACTGTTAATCAGGGGGTCGTTGGTTCAAGCCCATCCTGAAGCGCAACG
>SFFY01000068.1 GCA_004556745.1 Bacteroidales bacterium
TATTCCCGTTGCGCCAAATCTGAAAAAGTGTTGCGAAGGGTTTTATTCGTTGAAATTTCAATTTCCCACCAAGCTCTCTTCCCTTTTTCCTAAAAAAATCACTCGATAAACCCTTTTACATAGAAATATCTTGTATTTTTGCAGAAAACCATACTTATCTGCCAAGAAAATGGCCAATATTCATTTCTGCATCACCTATAAAACCGACGGCGGGGCGTATCTCCGCATCCATCTTAACCTAAATGGCGAAACCTCCCACGCGCCCATGCAAACCGACGACGGCGAGCATTGGCACGCCACGCTGCGAATGCCGGGCGGCACGGAGTTCAGCTATTTCTACGAAGTATGCACCGACGGCGGCGACGTGGTGCGGCGCGAAGAAGGTGCCGTGCGGCACGTGGCCATAGGTCAGCAGCCTGCGCTCCACCTTGCCGACGCCTGGACACTGCGCCCCCTGTCGGCCGCCCTGCGCACCTCGGCCTTCACCGACTGCATCTACCGCCTCTCCGACTTCGACCGGCAACGCGCCCATGAGGACCTCCCTGCGCCGCTCACGCTGCGCCTCCGCGCCACGCCGCCGCCCGAAGGAATGCGCTGGGGCGTGCTTGGCAATATCCCCGCCCTGGGCGAATGGCAGCCCGAACGCACGCTCCACGCCGTGCGCACCGACACCTACGAATACTCCTTTGCGCTCGACCTGAAAACGGCTGCGGCGGGATTTGAATATAAATATGTATTGACCGATGAGCGCCGCCCCGAATTTATCCTTTGGGAAGAAGGCGACAACCGCCGTTTCCAGCCCCTCTCGCCCGAGGCGGGCGCAGCGGTCATAGCGAGCGACGACGCGCCCGACATAAAACTCGCCCCCTGGCGCGGGGCAGGCGTGGTGATACCCGTGTTCTCGCTGCGCTCCGCAGGCAGTTTCGGCATCGGCGACTTCGGCGATTTGCAGTCGTTCGTGCTTTGGGCAGCCTCTGTGGGTATGAAGGCCGTGCAGCTACTGCCCATCAATGACACCACGGCGGGCGGCACCTGGCGCGACTCCTATCCTTACAACGGCATCTCGGTCTTCGCCCTGCATCCTATATATATAGACGCGCGCGAATGGAAACACACCAAAGCCTATGCCCGACACGCGCAGCGCGGTCTGCGGCTCAACGCCGAGCCGGCGGTGAACTACGAGGCGGTGATGCAGCTCAAAAGCCGTTTCCTCGACGACCTGTTCGACGAGATTGGCGGCAGCATAATGCGCAAGAAAGGCTTTAAGGAATTTTGTGCAGAACAGGCGCACTGGCTCGAACCCTACGCCGACTTCTGCCGTCAGCGCGATGAATACCGCACGGCGAACTTCCGCCTCTGGCCCGAGGAAAACCTCCGCAGCGGCGAGGAACGCGCCGCCGAGCGCATCAGAATGAAGCACCGCTTCGTGCAATATCTTGCCCACACGCAAATGCGCCGCGCCCACGAAACGGCTATGGAACACGGCGTTATACTGAAAGGCGACATTCCCATTGGCATCAATCGCGACAGCGTGCCGGCACGCGAGGACACGCGCCTCTTCCACTTCGACGGACAGGCGGGCGCACCGCCCGATGCCTTTGCCCGTCACGGTCAAAACTGGGGCTTCCCGACCTACAACTGGGAAGAGATGGCGAAAGACGGCTACGCTTGGTGGCGCAGGCGATTCGCGCACACGGGGCTGTATTTTGATGCCTACCGCATAGACCATGTGCTCGGCTTTTTCCGTATTTGGGAAATCCCTTACGGGCATATCTACGGGCTGCTCGGGCGTTTCCGTCCCGCTTTGCCCCTTACGCCGGAAGAAATCAAGGGCTTCGGCTTCACGCAAAACCCCGCCGCGCTGACGCGACCCCTGCTCACGGAGGAGCGGCTCGAGGAACTTTCCGACGCTGCGGGAGGCTGGGGCTTCAAGCATTATTTCCATAAAAACGAAGACGGGCTGTATGAACTCGCCGACGAGGTGAAGACGCAACGCGGCGTGTGCGAGCGGGTGCAAGATGAGCGGTTGCGCACCACGCTCTGCGACCTCATAGCCGACGTGCTCTTCATCGAAGATCCCGACACGCCGGGCACGTACCACCCGCGCATAGCCGGGCAGCAGACCGACCGCTACGCCCTGCTCCCGAAGGCAGACCGCGAGGCGTTCGACCGCTTGCACGAGCATTTCTTTTACCACCGCCACAATGCTTTCTGGGCACAGGAGGCGATGAAAAAGTTGCCAGCCGTGATTCGTTACGCGGAAAGCGGTGCGGGCAATGCCGCCTCGATGCTGCCCTGTGCCGAGGACCTCGGCATGGTGCCCGAGTGTGTTAAGGACGTGCTGGGGCAACTCGACGTGTTGAGCCTCGAAATACAGCGTATGCCCAAGACTTACGGCCGCCGCTTTGCCGACCTTTCTGCCAATCCCTATCTCTCAGTGGCTACTATCGGCACGCACGACATGCCGCCCCTCCGCCTGTGGTGGAAGACCGATGCCGACGGACGGCAGGCGTACTGGCACGAGGCGATGCACCGCGAAGGCGAAGCTCCCGCCGATTTGGGCGCGGCAGAGTGCGAAAGCATCATTGCCACCCACCTCGACAGTCCCTCCATGCTGGCTCTCATTGCCCTGCAAGACTATCTCGCCATGGACGCCTCCCTGCGCCACCCGCAGCCCGAAGCGGAGCAAATCAACGATCCCGCCAATCCCGACCAGCATTGGACATATCGCATGCACCTCACCATAGAGCAGCTCGCAGCCGCTACCGACTTCAACGAGAAACTCCGCGCGCTGATTGAAAAGAGCGGGCGATGAGGGCAATGCAACCCCATATTTTTCCATCACGCTCAAAATAATCCCGCTTTGCTTGGCAGATAAGCGCATTTTTCCCTATATTCGCAAAGTTCTTATAATAAAGCGATAAATTTCACTCATAACCTACCTTATACATCGACTATGAAAAAGTACAATTTCGGCGCGGGTCCGTCAATCCTCCCGCAAGAAGTGATGAAAGCAACGGCTGACGCCTGTGTGGAATTTCAGGGCATGGGGCTTTCCCTCATGGAAATCAGCCACCGTACCAAAGAATTCCAGGCTGTCATCGACGAGGCGCAAGACCTCTTCAAAGAACTCCTCGGCATACCCGAAGGCTATTCCGTGCTCTTCCTCGGCGGCGGTGCCAGCACGCAATTCTGCATGGTGCCCTTCAACCTCCTCGAAAAGAAAGCCGCTTATCTCAACACCGGCGTTTGGGCCAAGAAAGCCCTCAAAGAGGCTAAGCTCTTCGGCGAAGTGGTAGAAGTGGCATCTTCCGCCGACGCTAACTACACCTTTATTCCCAAGGACTACGAAATACCCGCCGATGCGGATTATTTCCACATCACGACCAACAATACCATTTACGGCACCGAACTGCGCCGCGATCTCGACAGCCCAGTACCCCTTGTAGCCGACATGTCGTCCGACATCTTCTCGCGTCCTCTCGACGTGGCAAAATATGGCTTGATTTACGGCGGTGCGCAGAAGAACCTCTCCATGGCAGGCGTTACCTTCGTGATTGTAAAAGAAGAACTGCTCGGCAAGGTGAGCCGCCCCATTCCTACGATGCTCGACTATCGCACGCACGTGGACAAAGGCTCGATGTTCAACACCCCGCCCGTCGTGCCCATCTACTGCGCCCTGCAAAATCTGAAATGGATCAAGGCGCAAGGCGGCGTGGAAGAAATGGAACGCCGCGCCAAGGCTCGCGCCGAACTGCTCTACGGCGAAATCGACCGCAACAAACTCTTCTGCGGCACGGCAAAGGAAGAAGACCGCTCGCTGATGAACATCTGCTTCGTGATGAAGGAGGAATACAAAGAACTCGAAGCCGAGTTCCAGCAATACGCCGCAGCAGCCGGTATGCAGGGCATCAAGGGCCACCGCTCCGTGGGCGGTTTCCGTGCCTCCTGCTACAACGCCATGAGCATCGAAGGCGTGCAGGCGCTTGTTAACTGCATGAAGGAATTTGAAGCGAAACATTAAAAAAGGGTAGGGGCGTTTTGCAAAACGCCCGGTTGATGGTTGCAGCATTGGTTATGTCTAATTTGCGCATTCGCCGGGCGTTTTGAGAAACGCCCCTACTTTCCTAAATCTAACAACAACCATGAAAGTACTTATTGCCACAGAGAAACCTTTCGCCCCCGTGGCGGTGAAAGGCATCAAGGACATCCTCGACGAGGCAAGCGTGGACCTTGAACTTTTAGAGAAATATACCGAGAAAAAACAACTGCTCGAAGCCGTGGCGACCGCCAACGCCCTCATCGTGCGCTCCGACATCATCGACGAAGAAGTGATGCAGGCTGCGCCCGAGCTTAAAATAATCGTACGCGCAGGCGCAGGTTATGACAATATCGACCTCGAAGCCGCCACGCGCCACGGCATCATTGTGGAAAACACGCCCGGACAGAATGCCAACGCCGTGGCCGAACTCGTTATCGGCATGCTCATCTACACCATACGCAACCGCTTCAACGGCACGAGCGGCACGGAACTCATGGGCAAGAAACTCGGTCTGCTGGCCTTCGGCGCAGTGGCGCAAAACCTCGCTCGCATCGCCCACGGCATGGGCATGGACGTGTCGAGCTTCTCGCCCCTCAACCGCCCGCAGAAAATCATCGACGCAGGTTTCCACGTGACCGACACGCTCGAGGACTTATTTATCCACAACCATATCGTGAGCCTCCACGTGCCTTCCACGCCTCAGACGCGCGGCAGCATCGGCTACGACCTCGTGATGAAAATGCGCAAGAACGGCATTCTCGTGAACACCGCGCGGCAGGACATCATCGACGAGGAAGGATTGATTCGCGCTTTTGAAGAACGCACCGACCTGCGCTACGTGACCGACCTCAAACTCAAAGCACACGACGAAGCCGTTGCCAAACTCGGCGACCGCTATGTCTTCACGCCCAAGAAAATGGGTGCGCAGACCGCAGAGGCTAATATCAATGCCGGACTTGCCGCAGCGCAGCAAATCGTGGACTATTTCAAGGACGGCAATCATACATATCAGGTAAATAAGTAAATATTATGCCCAAAATAAAACCATTCCGTGGCGTGCGCCCGCCAAAAGCACTCGTGGAACAAGTGCAAAGCCGTCCCTACGACGTGCTTAGTTCCGAAGAAGCACGCCAAGAGGCAGGCGACAACGCGATGTCGCTTTACCACATCATTAAGCCCGAGATAAATTTCCCCGAAGGCACGGACGAATACGACCCGCGCGTTTACGAAAGCGGCGCCGAGCAGTTCCAGAAATTTCAGGATAACGGCTGGCTCGTGGAAGATGCCGAGGAAAACTATTATCTCTACGCCCAGACGATGAATGGCCGCACGCAATACGGTTTCGTGGTGTGCGCCAATGTGGACGATTACCTTTCGGGCGTGATCAAGAAGCACGAACTCACGCGCCGCGACAAAGAAGAGGACCGCATGAAGCACGTGCGCCGCACCAGCGCAAACATCGAACCAGTATTCCTTGCTTACAAACCCGACGCTGCCCTTGCCGCCCTCACCGATAAGGTAACTGCCGCGCAGCCCGAATACGACTTCGTGGCGCCCGGCGACGGCTTCCGCCATCAGTTCTGGGTGATTGCCGACAAGGCCGACCAGCAAATTATCACCGAAGCCTTTGCCCGTATGGACAGCCTCTATATCGCCGACGGACACCACCGCAGCGCGGCCGCTGCCCTTGTGGGCGCGGAGCGGGCAAAAGCCAACCCGCAGAACACGGGCGCGGAGGAATACAACTATTATATGGCTGTATGCTTCCCCGCAGACCAGCTCACCATTCTCGACTACAACCGCCTCGTCAAAGACCTCAACGGGCGCACGGCGGCAGAGTTTCTCGAAGCCCTGACCAAAAACTTCGTCTTGGTGGCCAAGACCGCCGAGCCCTATCGTCCGCAGGAGCAGCATGAGTTCTCGCTCTATCTTGAAGGCACGTGGTACAGCCTCAAAGCCAAGCCCGGCACTTTCGATGCCACCGACCCCATCGGCGTTTTAGACGTAGACATCAGTTCGCGCCTCATTCTCGACGAACTCTTGGGCATCAAGGACCTGCGTAGCGACAAGCGCATCGACTTCGTTGGCGGCCTGCGCGGCCTCGGCGAATTGCAGCAGCGCGTTGACAGTGGAGAGATGAAACTCGCCCTCGCCCTTTATCCCGTCACGATGGAGCAAATCATGAATATTGCCGACAGCGGAAAAATCATGCCGCCCAAAGCAACCTGGTTCGAGCCGAAACTACGCAGCGGCCTTGTAATCCATAAATTCTAAATCTTATAAAGAATGCCCGAAGTTCTTCCGAACTTCGGGCATTTTTATCAATGTCCTCTTAATCTAAGGTCTAATTGCGCCGTTAATAATTGATCTTGAAATAATCCAATAATGCCTTGTAGTTATCCTGCGCCGCAAGGCAGGTATCTGTCAGATAGCCATTGAGATGCCCCCATTCATGCAAACCGCGATAGTAGAACATTTTAAGCTCATCACTAATAATAAAGGGAACATGGCCGTTCGCAAGGCACTCCTTGAACATCAACAGCCTGCCGACGCGCCCGTTGCCGTCTTGAAACGGGTGGATTGATTCAAAACGGACATGAAAATCGATTATGTCCTCAAAAGAATGTACTTTCTTCGTATAATAACTTTTTAGCAGCGAAAAAATATCCTTATGAACGTTCTCGGGTAGGGAAGTTTCTACGCCTCCCACTTCGTTGGGCAACCGCTTGTAGTCCCCAACAGCAAACCATTCCCGTCGGCTGTCGGACGTTCCCGTCTTTAAAAGAAGATGCAGATGTTTGATGAAGTTTTCTGTCATTTTCTCTTCTGCATGGTCGATGATATAGTCGATGCAACGGAAGTGGTTTACGGTTTCTAACACGTCGTCCACGCTAACCGCCTCGACGGTAATGCCAATTGTATTGGTCTCGAAGATATATCGGGTTTGATCGTGCGTCAGTCGGCTGCCCTCGATATGGTTAGAATTATAGGTAAGGTCTATTTGGGTTCGGTGGTAGATGCCGCCTTTAAGGCGTGCGCGTTTCTCTTCTCTCAAAACGCCCAACAGCGGGGAAACATTAATCTTGGAGGATTGTCGCTTGGGCAGGTCGGCATCGTTGGGTATGTTCCAAGTCTTGCCCGTCAGAAACGCGCCATCAATCATCCCCATTGCGCAATAGTTGCGTGCCGTGCGCTCTGAAATACCGTACTTCTCCGCGAATTGTTTAACAGAAATATATTCCATCTTTTCTCTATCGGCAAGTTTTATATTGTTTCTTACTGCAAAGTTACTCGTTTTTGCCGATATCGGCAATAGTTTAAGACAGGCAAGTTTCAGAAAGGCCTGAACATTCAAGATAGAAGTGCAATGCTTCATGACTTTGAAACGAATGCAGCAACCCTAAAAAAGCCCTTCCTTATACGCATTTTTTTTCCCGAAAAACTATTCAACTATACACTGATTTAATTAATGTTCTGAGTGAGAGTTTGTTGCGCGTGTATGGTTTGTGCCTCAAACCCTACACTTGTGACGGGTTGACTTATCCTGAAATGGTTGACCTTCTGCTACGTCAGCATCTGTTGTCTCCGTTTAAGTTCATAC
>SFFY01000027.1 GCA_004556745.1 Bacteroidales bacterium
ATAAGCCATCTTACCCTTGAATGCTTTTGGCTCATTGGTAACCAGCTGAATGTGAAGATTTCCGAGTTTGTTGCATTCTTCAATCTTGGCTTGAAGGATGTCAATAATATCCTGGGGAATTGGCTTGTCTATGTATTTGCGCACACTATGGCGAGCAACTATTGCTTCTTGAAGAGTCATTTCCTTTTTTTGATTGATAGATGTACGTTCGTTTTTCTATTCTTCCGAGGAGCCTTTCCTTTCGTCCTTCTTCTTGATCGGACCAGAATGCTTACCTCTATTCAACTTGATTCCGTGCTTGTTCAGTATGCGGAACACGGAGCTTCGACTACGGAATCCGCTGGCTTTCCATACTTCTTCTATTGGATGTCCTGCTGCATAGAGGTTGATGACAGTCTTCTCTCTATCCATACGTCTCTCTTTGGACGTTGAAACTGGAGGGAGTTGAACAGCCATGGAGATTTTGGATCCTTGGAAAGGTACTTCTCGAAAGTCGGCTTGATGAACTCAGGAACACGAACCTCAAAGTAACCATTGTCTGATCTAGTCTTTTTAGTCTTCTGACGCTCATAATGAAAAATACCATTTACATACTGATCCTTCTTTGCATTGAAAATGTCAACCGCATTGAGTCCACACATACCGAAAGAAATCAAAGCAACATCTTGACCAACTTCCATAAGAGGGTTTGTGAATCTGCTTCTGTCTGGCACGACATTAAAGAATGCACGAAGCTTACTTGCAGGAATGGCACGCTTCTCAGGAATATCACTTCTTGGAATTTTTACATTTGTCCAAGGGTTCTTGAGTTTTGTAATGCCAAGTTCTTCATCATTGAACTCCTTCATGGCAGCCTTATACACCTCTCTCATACAAACCGGATATTGCTCTTTGCAACGATTAGTCTCTGCAAGAGATTCTATCCATCGGTTAAGGAAAGCAGATGTAAGACGAGAGAACATGATGTTATCTGTCTCAGCGAATCTCTCCATGTGCTGTATTGCCCATTTGTAGTTTCGAGAAGTACGTTCCTGTCCTCGACCAATCAACTTGTCTATATGCTTTCTTGCATAATCGGAAAAGGAAATATCGTTATTGAACTCAGAGAGATATTTAACAACCTCACTTGTTGACCAATTTGTAGTATCAACAAGATTGAGCTGCCGACAATATGTTTCAATTAAAGAAGAAGTCTGCTGAATAACGTAAGTATCGGTTATTTCTTTGTTACAACTTAGACCTTTCTCATTAACAACCCAGGCAGTCTTAATATAGGACGTTTGCTTTTTCTTTGTAAAGCGGATGTAAACAGGGTAGATTCCGCTTTTTGTCTTGATTCTGACAGTTGCTTTAATGTTTACCATACTGATTAAAATTAGTGACTATTAAATTTGAATTAAGTTCTCACATTAGCAGCACCATTTTTTTAGTGTAAGACGCGAGCCATTTTAGTGTAAGACATATGTAAGGCACATGCGTCATAGACTGCTTGAGGGATGTGCAGAATGTACTAAAAAGAACCGAGGCAAGTACCTGTTTGCCAGATACTTGCCTCGTATATCACTAATTTTCAGCACTTTTCGTTTATTCTTCGACGGCGGCCTGAGCCGCTGCGAGGCGGGCGATGGGCACGCGGAAAGGCGAGCAGCTGACGTAGTTGAGGCCTGCTTTGTGGCAGAACTTAACGGAAGAGGGTTCGCCGCCGTGTTCGCCGCAAATGCCGCACTTGAGGTCGGGACGGGCGTGACGACCCTTTTCTACGGCCATATTGATAAGTTGGCCTACGCCGTTCTGGTCGAGCACCTGGAAGGGGTCTACCTTCAAGATCTTCTTTTCAAGGTAAACGGGCAAGAAGCTGGCGATGTCGTCGCGAGAATAACCGAAGGTCATCTGCGTGAGGTCGTTCGTACCGAAGCTGAAATATTCGGCGCGGGTAGCAATCTTGTCGGCCGTGAGGGCTGCACGAGGAATTTCAATCATCGTACCAACCTTGAACGGAATTTCAATGCCTTCTTCCTTGAAGAGTTCGGCAGCTTCCTGACGGATTACTTCTTCCTGTGCCTCGAACTCGTAGAGGATACCCGTGAGGGGCACCATGATTTCGGGATGCGGGTCGAAGCCTTCGCGCTTCAGGTCGATGCAGGCACCGAGAATGGCGCGGGTCTGCATTTGCGTGATGCAGGGATAAGTATTGCCGAGGCGGCAACCGCGATGGCCGAGCATCGGGTTGTGCTCGCAGAGGCTGTCAACGCGCTGACGGATATAATCAACCGTTACGCCCATAGCCTTGGCCATTTCTTCCTGACCTTTCAAATCGTGGGGTACGAACTCGTGGAGAGGAGGATCGAGCAGGCGAACGTTTACGGGGAAGCCGTCCATAGCACGGAAGATGCCCTTGAAGTCTTCTTTCTGAATGGGGAGAAGTTTGGCAAGAGCCTTCTTGCGACCTTCAACGTCTTCAGCAAGAATCATTTCGCGCATGGCGACAATCTTGTCAGCATCGAAGAACATGTGCTCCGTGCGGCAGAGACCGATACCAACAGCACCGAACTTGCGGGCCACTTCTGCGTCGTGGGGCGTATCGGCGTTGGTGCGCACTTGCAGGCGGGTGTACTTGGCGCAGAGTTCCATGAGGTCAGCGAAGTCGCCGGAAAGTTCGGCAGCCTGCGTGCGGATTTCACCCTGATAAACGCAGCCGTTAGTACCATTGAGCGAAATGAAATCGCCTTCCTGGAGCTTCACGCCGTCGATTTCGAGCGTCTTAGCCTTGTAGTCAACATTGATTGCGCCTGCGCCGCTGACGCAGCACTTACCCATACCGCGGGCAACTACGGCAGCGTGGCTGGTCATACCGCCGCGAGCGGTGAGGATGCCTTCTGCGGCAGCCATGCCGGCGAGGTCTTCGGGAGAAGTCTCGATACGTACGAGTACCACCTTATGGCCATCGGCGCGCCACTTTGCAGCGTCTTCGGCAAAGAAGACAATCTGACCGCAGGCAGCACCCGGGCTGGCGGGAAGACCGCGCGTGAGTTCCTTAGCCTTTGCGAGGGCTTCTTTATTGAACACGGGGTGCAGGAGTTCGTCGAGCTTGGCGGGTTCGCAGCGGTTGATAGCCGTCTTTTCGTCGATCATGCCCTGACGGAGCAGGTCCATGGCAATCTTCACCATGGCTGCGCCGGTGCGCTTACCGTTACGCGTCTGCAAGAACCAGAGTTTGCCTTCCTGAACGGTGAACTCCATGTCCTGCATGTCGTGGTAGTGGTTTTCGAGCTTGGTCTGGATAGCGTCGAGCTGCTGGTAGATTTCGGGCATAGCCTCTTCCATAGAGGGGAAGTTGGCTTTGCGCTCTTCTTCGGTGATACCTTGCAGTTCTGCCCAGCGGCGAGAGCCTTCGAGCGTGATTTGCTGCGGCGTGCGGATACCAGCCACAACGTCTTCGCCCTGTGCATTAACGAGCCATTCGCCGTTGAAGAGGTCTTCGCCCGTAGCGGCGTCGCGGCTGAAGCAAACGCCCGTTGCGGAAGTGTTGCCCATGTTGCCGAACACCATTGCCATTACCGTCACGGCAGTACCCCATTCTGCGGGAATGCCTTCCATCTTGCGGTAAAGGATAGCGCGCTCGTTCATCCAAGAGTCGAACACGGCGCAGATTGCACCCCAGAGCTGTTCCATGGGGTCGGTGGGGAATGCCTTACCCGTCTGCGTGGAAATAGCTTCCTTGAAGAGGGTTACAAGACGCTTGAGGTCTTCCGTTTCTAGCTCGTTATCGAGTTTCACGCCCTTTTCTTCCTTCACCTTCTCGATGATTTCTTCAAAGGGATCCTTGTCGTCCTTGTTTACGGGCTTCATGCCGAGCACTACGTCGCCATACATTTGTACGAAGCGGCGATATGCGTCGTAGGCGAAGCGGGGATTGCCGGTCTTTGCTGCGAGACCCTCAACCACTTCGTCGTTAAGACCGAGGTTGAGAATGGTGTCCATCATGCCGGGCATAGAAGCGCGTGCGCCGGAGCGTACGGAGAGGAGCAGGGGGTTCTGTACATCGCCGAACTTGCTCTGCATCAAGTCTTCCACGTGGTGGAGACTCTTCTCAACCTCTGCCTTGAGAATTTCTACGACCTTGTCCTTGCCAATTTCGTAGTACTCGTTGCAAACATCGGTCGTAATGGTAAATCCCGGGGGCACGGGCACACCGATGAGGTTCATCTCGGCAAGGTTGGCACCCTTACCGCCCAGTTCGTTACGCATGTCGGCACGACCCTCTGCTTGACCGTTACCGAACGTGTAAACTCTTTTTTCGTTCTTCATAGTTGTTACTATTTACAATATATTATTGAGTAGAAAAATTCCATGCGGCGCACTTTCGGCACTTATACGCAAATCCACGCATCGGACTGGCTGCCCGGCGCGCGGTTGGGGTATTTACTTATAAATATTGGCGTGCATATAAGTTTTGCTTTCCAGCGAAACAAACGGGAAAGGCGTTGAAATGGGAACGTTCCCGTTTGATTTGGCAAAATTAAAAAATGTTTTGCAGATTTCAAAGTAAGAAAGTTATTTTTACAACGTCTTTTTTGCGGTTTTATTATAAGCAAATGCTTTATTTCGGCAAAACCTCGTCCTCCGGGAGCGATGAGGCGTAATGCTTGCCCGCCAAACCGAGCGTCAGGACGCTGATCTTCACCTCGCCTGCCGTGGCTATTTCTTTGGCGCACGAAGATATGGTGGCGCCCGTGGTGAGCACGTCGTCGACAATCAGCACATGCCGCCCGGCCACTGCCTCGGGACGCTCGAGATGAAAGATGCCCTCCACGTTTCTTTGCCGTTCCTCGACGTTGAGATTGGTCTGCGTGGGATTGTCCACGGTGCGCGTCACGATGTCGGCGACCATAGGAACGCCTGCACCTTCTGCCACGCCCGCCGCCAGGCATTCACTTTGGTTGTAGCCACGATGCTTCAGCCTTTGCCGCGAGAGGGGAATGGGAACAATGAGGTCGATGCCGTCGAAAAAGCCCGTGCCTTTCAAGTCGGCCGCCATGAGCGTGCCCATGAAGTGCGCCAGGGTCTGCCTGCCGCCGTACTTGAAGCCCATGAAGATGCTTGCCGATGCCGTGCCCGGCTCATAGCGCAGGAACGCGCTGGCGGTGGCGAGTTGCGGGATTTGCTGCCAGAGCAGGCGCTCGGTCATGTTGTTTTTCCTGCCCTTATAGCCCGTGCGCGGCAAGTCCATGAGGCAGGAGGTACAAATAAAGCGTTCGCTGCCCAAGAGGCGGGCATCGCAAACGCTGCAATAGCGCGGGAAAATGAGTTGGCCGAAGTCGGCGGCCAGTCCGCGCAAGAATTTCCTTATACTGAAATCGGCGTTCAAGGCGAAGGGGGCTAACGCCTTTTCTTTCTGTGAGAGAACAGGCCGCGGAAACGGCGGAGAAGCTTGTAGCCCATCATCACCCCGTCGTAGACCGCGACGACGCGCTCGGCGGAGCTCACCCATTGCTGCACTTTCGTGTCGGCAGGGGGCGGGTCCATCAGGGCGTGCCAGTGGTCGCGTATGCTCTCGGAGGTTTCCGTGAGTTCTTTCTTCAAATCAGCTTTCCGCGCGGCCAGCGATTGGAGCGTTATGGGCGTATGGGCGTAAGTGTTCATCATAAGTTATTGTCTGCTTGTTCCGATTCGTCCGACAGGAAAAGCCGTCCGAGGAAGTTGGCCAAAGGATTGACGATCCAGCGGCGGCGCATCGCGTAGACGATTACGCCGAGCGCCACGTAGAAGAGCACCATGAGGAAGCAGGCCCACGTGATGCTGCCCATCATCTTGGCGAGGAAGAGCACGGCGGTGTAGGAAAGGAACAAGATGACTATCGTGGACAGCGCGAAGAGGATTGCCCCTACGATGAGCGCCGACAGCAGGATAGTCATCTTGCTCACAAAGTCGATTTGCAGGCATTTCCCTTTCAGCTCCGCATACTTCTTGAGTTCTGCGAAGAGTTGGCTGATAATTTCTATGTTTTTATCAGAGGAAAACATCTGTACTTGTTTTTGTCCGTCCTTACTTGGCGGGATTGAGTTCATCTGCAATGTCGTCTACTAAGCTTTCCATTTCCTTGGAGTTGAGCTTGATGCCGCGCTTGCGGATAGCTTCGGTGATGCGGAGGCGGGTTTCGCTGCCCTTTTCAGGAGCAAAGAGAATGCCACAGGCTGCGCCTACTGCTGCGCCGCCGAGAAATGCTGCGAGAATGCTGAGTCCTTTCATGATAATAATATTTTAGGGGTTATACTTCGGTAATTACGCCTCAAAGGTACGGCATTTCTTTCGTATCACCTAAGGAAAAAGCGTGTTTTTATGAGAAATTACGCCGAAAAAGCCACTATTAATGTGTTTTAACAAGCAGAAATGTCGCATAAGCCGGTATTATTATTAACTTTGCAATGCAAACAAGGGCGCGGCCGTTGCTTTGCGCACAATTTTTTACAGAATTATTTTTAGAACTTCACTTAAATACACCTCAAAGTAATGAAGAAAAACTTATTATTTGCCATCGGTCTGGGCGCAGTGCTCGTCCTCACCGGCTGTAAGTCGCAGGAAAGTGCCTATCGCAAGTCTTACGAACAGGCCATGGCGCAGGAAAAGGCCCAGACGGCCGACAACACAACCACTGTCAGTGTGAGCGGCAACCCAGCCCAGGAGACCGTTACCGTTACCCCCGTTACGCCTGCCACGCCCTCCGCACCTTCGTCCGCCGATGCCGATGTTCGCACCATCAATGAAGGGTTTACGGTAGTAGGCGGTGCGCAGATCAAGGCTTACAGCGTGGTTGTAGGCAGCTTCCTCACGCAGGCCAATGCCGAAGGCCTTATGTCCCGTCTCCGCGAAGCCGGCTACAGCTCCACGGTGATCCGCACCAACGAAACCATCAACAGCCAGACGCCCTGGTATCGCGTCATCGCCTCTTCGTTCGAAACGAAAGACGCCGCTATCCAGTCGCGTGAGAGCCTCAAAGCCACATATCCCGGCGCTTGGCTGCTTTATGCCAAATAAGATTTAGCAACTCCCTTACACAATATTATATTATATATAAAGGCGTACCCTTTCGGTGCGCCTTTTTTCTATGCCTGCGAACAAGCCGCCGCATATTCGTTGAAATTATCTGCTATGGACGACGCAACCGTCTTACGTTACTCGCAGCATTATCTCCTTAAAACTTTTTTCCTTCATCAAGATAGTTTTCACTTTCAGCAAGATAGTTTTTCCTGTCTGCTAAGAAAAAGTTTGTTACAAACTTTGTAATATATGTTACAAACTTTCTAACACATGTTACAAACTTTGTAATACGTGTTACAAAGTTTGTAACAAAAAATATCTTATATGAAAGGAAAAAATTTCAAGAAGAAAATAGAAATTGTCATATAAGACAGGAAAAAATATCTCGGGGAAAGCGGCTGTCTTCTCCGGGATATGGTGCAGTGAAATATAGGCTAGTGAACAGCAGGTTATAAGAAAATTTGAAGCAAAATATATTTGAGGCGGCTTTATGAATAGGCCTCTGCCCTACAAAGCGAAAAGATTGCGCACTACGCAGCAAAGCAATCAACGCCTTACGTTTCATCGCAAAAGAAAGCCCCAATACAGCAGCGCGCTGCATTGGGGCTTTACTTTTATCAACTGATATAAATCTCTTTGATTAAATGAGATATTGCGATGAGATGCTTTCGTTGTCCATCACGCGGCGGATTGTTTCGGCAAACATGCCGGAAACGGTGATTTGCTTCACTTTCGGGCAATGGCCTTTGTAGGGGATGCTGTCGGTAAATACCATTTCTTCCAGCGCAGATGCCTGAACGCGCTCATCAGCAGGGCCTGACATGATGCAGTGAGAGGCAAGGGCGCGCACGCTACGGGCGCCATTTTCCATCATAAGGTCGGCGGCTTTCGTGATTGTGCCGGCAGTATCAACAATGTCGTCAACCAACACTACGTCCATGCCTTTCACGTCGCCGATGATCTGCATTCCTGCCACCTCGTTGGCTTTCTTGCGCGACTTGTTGCAGAGCACCATGGGACAATCAAGGAACTTGGCATACGTGCTTGCACGCTTCGAACCGCCTACATCGGGCGTAGCGATGCAGAGGTTGGGCAGGTTGAGCGACTTAACGTAGGGCAACATCACGGTGGAGGCGTAGAGATGGTCTACGGGTACGTCGAAGAAGCCCTGTTCCTGGTCGGCGTGGAGGTCCATAGTGAGCAGGCGGTCAATACCCGCAACGCTCAGAAGGTCGGCCACGAGCTTGGCGCCGATAGAAACGCGCGGCTTGTCTTTACGATCCTGACGCGCCCAGCCGAAATAGGGAACAACGGCATTGATGCTGTGCGCGGAGGCACGTTTGGCGGCGTCGATCATCAGCAGAAGCTCCATAAGGTTGTCGGAGTTGGGGAACGTGGACTGCACGAGGAACACGTCGCGGCCGCGAATGGACTCTTCGTAAGATACGGAGAACTCGCCGTCGGCAAAGTACGTGATGACCAAGTTTCCCAAAGGCTGATTTAAGTCGGCGGCGATTTTCTCTGCCAGATACTTTGACTTCGTGCCCGAAAAGATCATAAAAGACTGGTTGTTCATTGTGTGATTTGGATTTGATGAGTATGAAAGGAGTTGTTGAAGTAGTTGCAGTTGCAGGTAGGCCAAGCAAACAAGTCAGCCAAACGGGGCCAAGTTTTTCCCAAATAGCAATCGCCACCTCGGGAGGGCGGCGATGCTTATTCCGCCAGCTTGCGCAGGCGGCGGAAATGGTTGATTATTTCGCGGTAGTCGTTGTCGGTGTGCATATTGAAGCGGTTCCAGATGTCGCCCAGCAGCACGGCACCGCCGAAACCGAGATCCTTGAGCTGCTTGATATTGTCGTAGCCCACGCCGCCCAAGGCCATCACTTTGCGGTCGATGATTTTGCGTTTGGAATAGTCTTTAAGCTCATTCTGAGAGAAATGCGCGGGATAGTCGTCCTTGGATATGCTGTCGAAAATGGGAGATAGGAACACGTAGTCGCAAGCTTTCTTATGCTGCATCACCTCTTCGATTGTGTGGCATGAGCAACTGATGCTGCCTTTGTACTTTGGCGGGAGCTGGGAGTTGCGGCTATTGAGGTGTACACCCTTCAAGCCATATTCGCTTTTAAGGTAGAAATGGTCGTGCACGACAATGCGCTTCCTGTATTGCTCGGGAATGAGCATCAGGAGGCGTTCGGAATAAACGGGTTCGGTGTCAGGTTTTCTGAGATGCAGGATTTCAAGCCCCTCTTCAAAGAGCGCAGTCAATATCTGGTGCTCTTCCACAAAAAAGTAAGGGGTTGTCATTAAAATCAGTTTCATGATGCGCTGACTAATCTCGTGCAGATGCTCCAAAGAGTGGCAACGGCATCTGCTCGTCGTTACTGCATGCAAAATTACGTAAATACTACGAAATAAACGAAAGAAAACTGGAACAAATGGCAACTATTTGCGCAGCAAATGGGTGAAAGGGCTCACAATATCATCACAAAAAGGAGACAAACAAGAGTAGGGCGTCTGGTAAAAACGTCCCTACATTCCGCACAGGCGGCAGTAAGGACAGTATTTGCAGACTTTCTCAGGCTCTTCGGTGACGGTGAAAGGCTGGGCGGGGTCGAAAATGGAAGACAAAAGGGATTTGAGGGCGGTCTCAAACTCGGCGGCGTAGTCTGTATAGGAATAGACCGGCACGGCATTCTTGCCCGAACCCATTTGCAGATAAGGCATATTGTCCTTGTTCAGGCTGTTCAGATAATAAATGGTAGGGGCTGCCGTTTTGCCGTGCATGCGCTGGTAGGCCATGGCATAGAGCGAAACTTGGAAGGCATAATGCTCGTGCTTGCCGTCGCAGCAGAACATGGCCGGCACGTGGGGCAAAGCCTTAGCAGCGCCGCCCGTCTTATAGTCCACAACGCGCAGGAGCGTGCGGCACGACCCGTCGGCCACGTCCTCCACTTCGTCCACGCGGTCTATAAATCCTTTTATCAGAACAGGGATTTGCGTACCGTCGGGCAGGTCCACATCGACCGTCAACTGCCAACGCTCTTCTTCCGCCACAACCTTGACAGATTGATAGGTGGCATCGTAAAGCAGCATCTTGGCCAGGCATTTCACCGCCGCCGACTTCATCACAGCATTCTCCGAACGGCATAGCAGTTCATCAGCCTCCGGCTCTGCCTCGCGGCGCACGGCAATGTAAGCCTGCTCTACGTATTCGCGTAATTTGACTGTCTCTTTCGCAGCCCGCTTCAACATATCTGGCGTGAGGCGGCGGCCGCCCTGGTCTTTATAGAAAAGTTCTGCGGCATTGTGGAACACGCTGCCAAACACGTTGGGGGCGACTTCCTGAACGGGCGGCTGCGGTTCGGGAATCTTTGCCACGTGCTTGAAGTAGAACATCTGCGGACATTTCATGTAGTTGATGATGGACGAGGGTGAAAGCCGCTCAACGAGTGAGGCGAGGTTTGCGGGCTTGGCTATATCCGCCGCGCCCGCTCCGCCGGAAATGCCCGGCTTAAGTTGCATCTTGTATTGGCTGATGGGGATACGGCTCTCCACGAGCAACTGGGAAATGAAGCGCGACATCTCGCCGCGCGTGATGCCATCGGTCACGGCGGAATACATCAGGCGGACGCTGCGGGCGCGCTGTATGAGGCGGTAGAAATAATAGGCAAAGACGGCCGTGCGGCGGCGCACGGTGGTGAGGGAAAAGGCCTCGCGCAGTTCGTTGGGGATGAAAGAATTGTCGCCGCCCTGGCGCGGCAGGTTGCCTTCGGAGGCGGAAAGCACGAGCACGCTGTCGAAGTCGAGCAGGCGCGTTTCGAGCACGCCCATAATCTGCAAGCCTTCGAGGGGTTCGCCATGCAGGGGCAAGTCGGTCTGCATCAGCACCGTGCGCAAAAGGCGCAGGAGCGTTTGGGGCGTAACGTTGAGTGACGCCTCTGCCACCAAACGGCTGAAACGCCCCACGACGGTGTATGCCTGAAAGCAGGCTTCTTCGTAAATGTCCTTAAAGATTTTCTTGATTGTGCCGTCGGCCGCAAGGCGCGCCGCCTCGGCTTTGAGCCGGTCGGCAAGGGCGGTGAGGAGGGCTGCGTTGCTGTCGGCGGCTGACGGCTCAAAACGGTCGATCAAGGCAAACGCCGGCGTTTGCGAAAGCGGATAGCCCTTGGTAACATTTACCTTGTCGACCTCTTCGGGCAGGGCGTGCAGCACGCCTTGCATCAGTCCCTCGCCTGCCAGCACAACGGCCATGCGGCGCAGGTCGGTAGTGCCGCTCTGTGCCCTGTTTTTCTTCAACCAAGCCGCCACGCTCTTGGCCTGTGCGGTCTCGGTGGGGGCTTCTACAACTTCTATCTCGGGCAAAAGGCGATTGCCCTCGCTGCGCTCCATGTTGCGGAACGCCTCGGGCGGCAGGGCGTTGCCGAAAGCGGCAATGTTTTCCTTTACAAAAAGCCCGGCTTCGCAAGCGGGGTGCCGCTCGGTGTAGTACTCGTCGTAATCCCAATAGAATATGGCCTGCTCCTTAAACGCTTCCATGAGACTGCGCTCCACGCTGCTCAGCACGTTGAAGCCCGCGAAGACATAAGTGAAACCCTCGCGGGGACGCAGCGTGCCCTGCTTCAGCCGCTCGGCAACGTTGCGATAGAGTGCGCCCTCGTAGGGGGCGATGCCCTCGGAGGTGCCGGCGTTGAGGGAGGAATATATATTGTAGAGAATATTCCAAAGCCCCAAGAACTTGCGCCGCACCTCGCTGCGCTCCATATCCCGGAAACAGCTGCGGAAATGGCGCATGGCCTCTTCGGGTGCGCCGAAGGCCTTTTCAATATCTGCGAAGTCGCTCATATTGGCAAAGAGGCAGGCGGCGTCGGCCTCGTTCTTATCCACGTCGTCAAAGTCGGCGAGCAGTTGCCTGCCCCAGCCGTAAAACTTGTCGAGGGACAACGCCTCAGCGCCGGGCGTGCAACCTATATATATATTGTATATGCGGCATACGGCCTCTATTTCGTCCATCACCTCGCACTGCGCGAGGCTGCGGAAGAGTTCGCTGATGGTGACGTACTGCGGCGCCCAGAGCGGGCGGTCGGCGCGGCGCAGGTGCTCGTTGAAGAAGAGGCCGGCACGCTTGTTGGGGAACACTATGACAAGGCGGCGGAAGTCGATATCGCTCCTGCCGAGCAGGTCGTCCGCTACGAGTTGCAAGAAAGATTTGGGGGAGGTCATGGGGATATAAATAGATAAATCTATTAGTAACGAGAGATATATCAGGATTTAACGTATGGTGTTAAGTTAGGTATTAAGTGCCTGGAAGGCACTACGGAGCGTAGCGACGATAACCGGGCACGAAGTGCTCGGATAGGCATGATAAGAACAATGTGCCTGGAAGGCACTACGCCACAGGACATTGTGCTCTAAACATTTCCACAGGCGTACTGCCTTCCAGGCAGAACTTTGACGGTTACATTCACCGAGGACTTCGTCCCCGGTTACCGTCGCTTCGCTCCGTACTGCCTTCCAGGCAGATAATACTTTAATCATTATTAGTTCCTAATTCAACAAACGCGCGCGTTTTATAGTATCAAATATTTTAAAAACATTCCACTAACTTATTCTCATCAAAATACCAGAGACAGGCTTTTACGTCGGGCGTGCCCATTTGGCGCAAGTAAGCAGCATACTGCTTCACCTGCTCCTGATGCTTGGGCAGAGGCTTGCCAAACTTATAGTCGAGCACAACGGCGCGACCGTCCTTAAACGACACGCGGTCGGGGCGCACCATCGCCGCGCCCTGCTCATTGCCGGCGGGCAGGAGAATGGCGCGTTCGTTGAGCACGAGCCAACTGCCATCGATCAAATCGGCCACCAAGGGGCAGGCGGCAATCTTTTGCCTTATTTCCGTTTCGATTTGGTCGAAATCGATGCCGTCTGCCTCGAAACCCTGGCCGCGCAGCACACCCACAGCGCGGGAGATATCGGCGGCGGTTTCTATCATCGAGAAGATTTTGTGCATCAGGTTGCCGCGGTTGATGTAGGCGGCAGACTCGGCAGCCTCTTCCTCGCCGGCACGCGCGGCGATAAACGCGGCAGCCTCGCCGCTCTGGCAGAAGTTGGCGCGGAGCGGGGTTTGACAAAGCGTAATGGACATCGGACGGCGCACACCGCTGCCAAACGGATTTTGCTTGCCGCCGGCAGGAACGGCCTGCCCTTCGGCGCGGCAATCGGTTTGGGGCGAGGAAAGCGTTTCCAGCACAAAGCCGTCTGCCGTTTCCTCAAAACGATAGTGCTGATTATCGTCCCTGAAATTATTATCGATTACCTTATGCAGCAAATCGCCGGCCGTGGCAACCGGATCCTTATCCTTGCCCGACCAAGTGCCCCAAACGAAAAGGTTGCGCTGGGGACGCGTGAAGGCAACATAAAGCAAATTGAGGTTTTCAATACGGCTGCGCAAATGCTCTTGCTCATAATCGTCAGCGAAAATGGATTGCCTCACCCTCTTTGAATGGGGCGCAACGGGAATAGGCGAAATTTTAGAGAAAGGTTCTTCGGAAGGCGTGAGCCAAAGAATAGTATCTCTATGGTCTTTTTCGAGATCCCAATTACAGAAGGGAATGAAAACCGTGTGCGCTTCGAGCCCTTTGGACTTATGGATGGTAAGCACGCGCACACCGTCGGCAACCGCGCCGGGTATGGATTTAGAAGACAAGACTTCGTCCCAATGGTCCAAGAAATCGGGAAGGGAAGAAGCATTGTCCTGCAAATAGGCCGCAACCTGGTCGAGGAAATAGGTGAGATAAGCCAACTGCCCCGCCGCTTGCGCCTCATCGGCACCGCCTGCACCGTTAGTTTGCCAAAGTCCGAATATCCGAATCAGTTCCTCGCAGAGTTCGTAAAGCGGCATGGCAGCGAGTTCGGCGCGTCTGCCCGTAAATTCTTGCGGCAAGGCATTCAGCAGTGCCACTCTATCGTGGAGCACCACATCGGGGCAATAGGTTTTGGCCAAAGAAGCAAGCGCCAGTTGGTTGCCGGCATCGGCGAGCACACGCAGCGCGTCAATAACAGTCAGCACTGCTGGGGAAGCCGACAGCAGAAACGCCTCGTCGGAAATAAGCGGTATGTCTTTTTCAGCAAATGCGTCTACAATATCAGCCGCCTCCCTTTTCCAGCGGACGAGTATGCACATATCGCGATAAGGAAGCCCGTCGGCGTGCAGCCTTTGCATCTGTTCCGCCATTTCATCAAGCACTCCCCTGCCCTCTTCTTCGTCTTCGGCCGGGGCACCGAGTTTGGACGACACCGCAATGCGCACATAGCCCACATCGCCCTTGTGCTTGGCTTTCTGGCAACCGGCCTCCTCGTAAATATCCGCAGCGTGCGACTGGCCTTTTCCGAGACTGTCTATCTCTGTGGCGGCCTTGGGGAAAAACTGATTGTTGAACCGCACAATGCGCTCGTCGGTGCGGAAATTTGTCTGCATTTTGCAGAGAATATCCTCACCGCCGTTCTGCTTGCCCTTATATTCTCTATTAAGACCTTCGAGTATCTCCCAATCGCCTCCTCTGAAACGATAGATGGCTTGCTTCACGTCGCCAACGAGCAGGCACTTGCCGCCCGTGGACATGCTTTCGAGCAGGAGTTTCCTGAAATTCTCCCATTGCATGGACGAGGTGTCTTGGAACTCGTCTATCATAATATGGTCGAAACGGCTTCCGGCGCGTTCGAGCACGAAGGGAGCATCGGCGGAAGCGACGCTGTTGCGAAAGATATAGGGCACATAGGCTATCATCTCGCGGCTGTTCTCTTCGTTCACCTGTTGGAGTGCCTTCCGTGTGTGCTGCAAAAGGCTGAGGGGATTGAGCCGGTCGAGACAAATTGCGCAGGTGTTGAGAACGGGCATCAGCCGTGTGCGCTTTTCCTCGGTATTTGCCAGCACCGCCCTCATTTGCTCGGCGGCAGCCTTAGCGGCGGCATCTTTCTTATCCGCAGCCTTGAGCCAATTCACCGCATCATCGATGCGATTCTGCATACGATTGGAAAGCGTAAAATCTTCAAAGTTTCCCATTTTTTGGAGATAGGTGCTGAAATCGCCCGCGTTGGAAACCCTTGTTTCCCAATCCCCCATAATGCTTGCAAACGCCCGAGGCAGGTTTTCGGCCAGAGCCGTGAGTTGCTGCTCAATGCCGGCTTTCAGATTGCCTATCTCTTTTCGGTAGTCATCGAAAGAGATGTTATTCAAACTCTTCACAAGTTCTTCTTCCTTATTCAGGAAACCGCTCGACGTGAGTTGGGCTGCCAGTTTCAGCAGGTCGTTCTTAAAGTTCCAATTCTTGTCGTCTTCAATCCGCTCATGCACATACCGCTCCATTTGTCCGCGCAACTCTGCATCGGTTTCCGATTTCTTGATAAGGCGGTCCACAGCCTGCCGCACGGCTTCTTTATCATTGATGTCGGCACGCACGCCGGAGGGCATGCCGAGTTCGTGGGTCACGCCCGAAAGCAGCCACCAAAAGAAACTGTCGATGGTTTCGACGCGAAAGAAGTCGTAATCGTGAACAATGGCGGAAAGCGCCTTGGCAGCGCGGCTGCGCACTTCTGCCTCCGACGGGGCGGGCTGCGGCATGAGCGTCCTCACTTTTTGCAGCACGTCGTTGCCGCCGCCGTTGGCGAGGTCGTAAAGGAAGCGCAAGATACGTTCTTTCATCTCCGCCGTAGCCTTGTTGGTAAAGGTCACTGCCAGTATGCGGCCGAATGCCTTGGCGCTGGTGTCGGCAAGCATCAGGGCGATGTACTCTGCCGCGAGCGTGTAAGTCTTGCCCGTGCCGGCTGACGCGGGATAAATTTTAGGGGGAAAAGGAAGGGGGGACATAAAAAAGGAATAAAAAAAGCCTTTATTGCAGATGCTCTTTAAGGAAACGCTCCATGGCGCGATAGAAATCGAAACGGTTTTCCTGATTTTGGAAGCCGTGGCCTTCGTTTTCTTTCACCATGTATTCCACAGGCACTCCGCGCTGGCGCAATGCCGCCACCATCTGGTCGCTCTCGGCCTTATTGACGCGGGGGTCGTGCGCACCCTGCGCCACAAAGAGCGGCACACGGATGCGGTCGGCGTGGAGCGCGGGCGAAGTGGCTTCGAGGCGCTCGCGGTCGGTTTCGGGATTGCCCACCTGCTCATACATCATTTGCAGCATCGGTTTCCAATACGGCGGGATAGTGGCAAGGAAGGTGAGCAGATTGGAAACGCCGACGTAATCCACGGCGCAGGCATACTTTTCAGGCGTGAATGCCACGCCGGAAAGGGCGGCGTAACCGCCATAACTGCCGCCGTAGATGGCTATGCGCTTGGGGTCGGCAATGCCTTGGCTGATGAGCCAGTCCACGCCGTCGGTAATGTCGTCCTGCATGCGCAGCCCCCATTGCCCGTAACCGGCTTCGAGGAAACGGCGACCGTAGCCCGTGGAACCACGAAAGTTCATTTGGAACACGGCATAGCCTCTATTGCACAGGAATTGCGTTTCGGAAGAAAATCCCCAACTGTCGCGTGCCCATGGACCGCCGTGGGGATTGACCACCACGGGCAGGGCGCGTGCCGTTTCGGGCGTAAGCCCGCTGGGAAGCGAGAGATAGGCTTCGATACGCAGGCCATCGCGCGAGGTGTAGGTCACGGCGTGCATTTCCGCCATGTCTTCTTCGGCGAGTTGCGGGGCAAGGTCGGCGAGTTTGCGCAACGTGTCGGTTGTATCGTCGTAATAATAATAGGCACCGCGCGTGCGGTCGCTGCCTACATATAATATATAATGCTCTTCCGCTTTGTCCACATCAGCCATTGCTACCCGCTTACCGGGGAAAAGGGCGCGGAGCCGCTCGCGAAAGGCCTGCTCTTCCTCATCGAAGAAATGGCGCACGGGTTCGCGGTGTCCCGTGCAATAGCAACTGAGGAGTTTTTTACGCCGACGGGAATAGTTGAGGCTCGAAACGTCGTATTTCTCATCTTCATAAAGCAGGCACACCTCCTCTGCCGTGGCAGGATTCATTTCCACGAGCGCGGTTTTGTCGCGACCGAGGTTAGTGGCGGCGTAAACGTTGCGGTTGTCGGGCGTGAAGAGGAGGAAATTCACCGACTCCTTGAAGTTTGTGGTAAGCACGGGACGGAATGGCTCTTCATCCGTGTCGCGATAGAGCAGCTGCGTATTCACGCCGTCCACAATGGCAGTGACGGCACGGATATGCCCGTCATGGTCGGCGAGCCACCCTTGATAGTTTCCCGGATTTTCGGCCAAGAGCGTCAGTTCTCCGGTTTTGAGATTAAGGCGATAGGGGTCGAACGCTTCGGGGTTGCGCTTGTTCATCTCTATCAGCACCTCATCGGGCACGTCCTCCAAGTCGTCGAGAATGCCGGCGCGCACGCCATCGAATGGCGTGTAGCAGATTTCATCGCTGCCGTCTATGCTGATGCCGTAAAGGCGGTAGTTCTCATCGCCCGCCGTGTCTTTCGCAAAGAGCAGGCGGTCGTTGCCCGCCCACATATAGCCTTGTATGCTCCGCTCGGTCTCGAAGGTGAGCTGGCGCGGCTGGGTTTCGCCATCGGTGGGCACCACAAAGAGGTTCATTCTGTCCTCATACGGCGACATATAAGAGATGTGCCGCCCGTCGGGTGCTATCTGATAGGCGGCCGTGGGGGCGTTTCTGAAAAACTCTTCTATGGAATATTGTTTCATATTCTTTATTTCACAATCACTTTCCTGCCGCCCACGATGTAGATGCCCGATTGTAGGCCGGTGCAGGCGTTGGCGTGGCAAACGTTGCGGCGCACGAGACGGCCGTCGGCCGAATACACGTTGACGGTTTGGCTCGATGCGGCGGCAGGCGCAAGGGCGGCGATGCCGGTTTGCGCGCTGTTCTGCACGTAGAGGGCCACGAGGGACTGCGTGGAAGTGTAGCAGGCAAAGCGCGGCGCACTGCTGTTGTAGCGGATATAGCGGCCTTCGTAGTAGTTGTTTTCAATGTCGGCCATGCCCGTGGAGGTGAAGTTGATGCTCCACTGCGCGTTGTCGGAGTCTTCGGAGGCGAGGGCGTTGAGTTTGTTGCCGTTGGTGTTGAGTCCGAGATAGGTATGCTCTACTGCGTCGAAGAATGTCCAGTGTACCTCGCTGCCGCCCAAGAGGAGGGCGCGGGGTGCGCCGTCTTCGTTCACGGAGGTCGTGATGGAGCCGTTGTCGTTGAATTCTATTTCTGCGTAAGAGCGCACATCGGTGTTCGTTTCTGCCAAAGCGCGACTCTTGGAGGGGCACACGATAAGGTAGTTGCCGCCGGGAATAAGCTGCGTGGCGGAGGTGACGGGAATGAAATCGTTCTCGCCGTAGATGCCGGCATTGCTGCTCACCTTGTACGTCGCGCTCACGGTGCTGCTCTTCTTATCGCCGAGCTGCGCATAGGCGGAAATGGTGGTTTCTTCGTTAATCGTGAACTTTACAGGGGGATAGGCGCATTGCTCCTCGCCGCCGTTGAGGGCATAATATATATATGCGCCTTCGGTGGTGCAGGTAACGGTCACCTCCGTGCCTTCTGCCACGTAGCCGCCCGCGGGCGAGAATACGGGGTCGTTGGGCGTGACGGGCTGCTCGCTGCCGCCGCCGGTTTCAAAGTCATCGGGGTTGAAAGGCGTGCCGCTCTTGTCGCCCCACACGTATTGCTCCAGTCCCGGGAAGTCGACAAAGGGATTTCTGTTGTGCTGAATGCCGTAGATGGCATTGTTGCGGTCGATTTCCTTTTGGCTCACGGGGTCTTGCTGCGCCCAACGCAGGAGCATCTGCAAGGCCCAAGAGGCATAGGCGGTGTTCTTGTTGTTGCTCAGCATAGGGCTGCTCCACGATGCTATTTGGTCTTCGTAGGCTGTCGCCATATAGAAATAAATGCGTGCGAAGTCGCCTTTGTATTCGTCGTTCGGTTCGAACACTGTGCCTGAATACCCGCTTACGGAACACGGACCGAGTTTGCTCCATCCCTGGTTGGAGGTATAGGTGGGGCTTTTGGTTTCGCCGTAAGGATAGTTGCTGCGGCGGCCGTTCACGTAACCGTCGGAAGGCACAAGGTGCATGAGGTCGGTGTACATAGGTTTGGCATCGTTGAACCAACTTTTGGGGAACGAGTGCTCGCGGTTGTACTTATCGCCCTCTTTTTTGTAATTGCCGGCCTGGTCGGTGCCGAAGGAGAAATTGGTGGTGGCGGAATACATGTCCCACACTTTACCGTCTTCTCGCATATCGGTGGTGCGGAAGTCGGTCCAAAGGTTGTCGTAACTGCGTGCCGTGTGGTCGGCCACGATACCAAACAAAGCGGTTTTCAGGGCGTAGCCCGTTTTTCCTTTTGCCGCGCTGTAATAGCCCGAGGGGGCTTGCGCCTGCGATAGGAGCGCAACGGCGGCGATACATAAGAATGAGAAAATCCTTTTCATCACGTATATATTAATATTGTGTATCAGTTGGTAGGATTGGTTGTTGTTTTAGTAAACAAGTAGACGAGTAAACAAGTGAACAAGACAAGTTACTCATCTAATAATATTATTGGCAAGACATTTCTGTCTCGTTTACTCGTTTACTTGTAAACTCGTTTACTAAACGCTTGAAATCTGCTTTCCCAGCGCAAATCTTTGCAAAATTGGGACTTTTTATCGAGACGCGCCCAAAGAACGGGTTACAAAAACGCTATTTCCTCCATATTTTGACCGCTTTTCTCGTAAGATAGTCAATTTCTATGTAATTTTGCTTGCAGAAACTTATATTGCAAACAGTGATTAAGAAGCACGCGCTTATAGTTCTTTCCCTTTTATTTATTGTGGCGGCATTTCTGCCGCTAAACTCCGTTGCGGAGAAATGGAAGCCCGAAACGCTGCCGATGGTTTTCCTGCAAAACGACCACCGTTTCGTGTGCAACCCCGACGGGGTGCTTTCCGACTCCGCCGTGGCCCGCGCCGACAGCATCCTTTACACGCTCTACAAACAGCAGGGCGTTCAGACGGTTGTGGCTGCGGTGAAACAGCTCGACGGCGACGACCCTTATGAGTTCGGCATGGCGCTGGCACGCAAGTACGGCATCGGCAATAAGCAAAGCACGGGATTGATTGTGATCCTCGCCACAGAGGACCGCTCCTACCAAATCCTCACGGGGCGCGGACTGGAAGGCACACTGCCTGACGCAATGGTGCGCCGCGTCGAAAACCGTATCATGGTGCCGCTGCTCAAAAATAAGGATTGGGACGCGGCCATCGTGCAGACGGTCGACGCGCTCGCCAAAGTGATTGCCGGCGACACGTCCATCGCATCTGACGACGAGGAAGACGAAGACTTCGGCGTGGTGATGGGATTGCTGGCGGCCGTGTTTGTAGGGATTATATTACTAATGATGCTGATTGGCTACGCGTCTATAAAGAAATGCCCCAAGTGCGGCAAGCGTGCCATGCAGACCGTGAGCAAGAAGCGACTCAACCGCATCAATTCGAGCACGTGGCTGGTTTCCAAGACCTGGAAATGCAGCAAGTGCGGTCACACCATGCAAACCACCGAAAAGGAGAACGACAATATCAATGGTTACTCCGGCGGCCCCGTCATCTTCGGCGGGGGCGGACGCGGCTTCGGCGGCGGAGGCGGCGGTTTCCATGGCGGTTCGTTCGGCGGAGGCTCGTTTGGCGGCGGAGGCAGCGGCGGACGCTTCTAATTACCCCATAGTCCATTTAACTCTTTTCTTAACAATAAAAATCTCCCAATCATGTCAAAGACTTTATCCAAAGGCAGCATCACGCTGATCGCTATCGGCGTTGTTATCCTCATTCTCATCGGCGGCACGCTCACCACCTACAACGGACTTGTGTCGAAGGACGAAGCCGCTTCCACCGCTTGGAGCAACCTGCAAGCGCAATATCAGCGCCGCGCCGACCTCGTGCCCAACCTCGTGAATACCGTGAAGGGCTATGCCAAGCACGAGAGCGAGACGTTTGAGAACGTCGTGGCAGCACGCGCCAAGGCAACGCAACTCTCCGTTGACGCTGATAACCTCACCCCCGAACGAGCCCGCCAAATCTTGCAGGCACAGGGCGACCTCTCCACCGCGCTCGGCAAACTCATAGCCATATCTGAAAGTTATCCCGAACTGAAAGCAAGCGAAAACTTCTCGGAACTGCAAGCGCAACTCGAAGGCACGGAAAACCGCATCGCCGAGAGCCGCCGCCTCTACAACGAGTCGGTGCAGACGTTCAACACCGCCGTTCGCCGCTTCCCCGCCAACATCGTGGCTGGCATCTTCGGCTTTGAAAAGAAGTCTAAGTTCGAGGCGCAGGAAAGCGCGGCCAACGCCCCCGCCGTGGAATTTTAATTTAAAGAAAACCAACCCTATATGGACAGCAAGCAAAGATATATGATGCGCGGCGTGAGCGCAATGAAAGAAGACGTGCACAACGCCATCAAGAACATCGACAAGGGCATCTTCCCGCAGGCATTCTGCAAAATTATCCCCGACATACTCGGCGGCGACCCCGAATATTGCAACATCATGCATGCTGACGGCGCAGGCACCAAGTCGTCGCTCGCCTACATGTATTGGAAAGAGACGGGCGACCTCTCCGTGTGGAAGGGCATCGCGCAGGACGCGCTCATCATGAACACGGACGACCTGCTCTGCGTGGGCGCGGTGGACAATATTCTCGTCAGCTCCACCATCGGACGCAACAAGATGCTTATTCCCGGCGAGGTGATCTCTGCCATCATCAACGGCACTGACGAACTCCTCCAGCAGATGCGCGACATGGGCATCGGCATCTATGCCACGGGCGGCGAGACGGCCGACGTGGGCGACCTCGTGCGCACCATTATCGTGGACTCCACCGTGACCTGCCGCATGAAGCGCAGCGATGTGATCAACAACGCCAATATCCGCCCGGGCGACGTAATCGTGGGCCTCTCTTCTTCGGGGCAGGCCACCTATGAAACGGCCTACAACGGCGGCATGGGCAGCAACGGCCTCACTTCCGCCCGCCACGACGTGTTTGCAAAATATCTTGCCGAGAAATATCCCGAAAGCTACGATAAGGCTGTGCCCGAGGAACTGGTTTACAGCGGCAGCTACAAACTCACCGACTCCGTAGCCGGTGCGTCCATAGATGCCGGCCGCCTCGTGCTCTCTCCCACAAGGACTTACGCGCCTGTTGTGAAACAGTTGCTCGACCGCCTGCGCCCCGAAATCCACGGTATGGTGCACTGCACCGGCGGCGCACAGACCAAGGTGCTGCACTTCGTGGGCGACAACTGCCGCGTCATCAAGGACAACATGTTCCCCGTGCCGCCCCTCTTCAAGGCCATTGCCGAAGAAAGCGGAACGGACTGGGCAGAAATGTACAAGGTATTCAATATGGGCCATCGCCTCGAAGTGTACCTCGCGCCCGAACACGCGCAGCAGGTCATCGACATCTCCCGCAGCTTCAACATCGACGCGCAAATCATCGGCCGCATCGAGGAAGGCCCGCGCTCGCTGACGATTAAGAGCGAGTTCGGCACGTTTGAATATTGATAACGGCCATAAATTGAGCATTTTCCCAGAGGAGGCTTAGCGGCTGTTTCTACAAGCCAACTGTACTCCGAGGAGACTGCCTGGAAGGCAGTACAGAGCGAAGCGATGGTAACCGGGGACGAAGTCCTCGGAAGCAAGCTATAGCAACGAGCTGCCTGGAAGGCAGTACGCCTCTGGCGATGCATAAAGTGCAAGTCCTATGGCGTAGTGCCTTCCAGGCACATCGTCCTCGCATCGCCTATCCGAGGACTTCGTCCCCGGTTACCGTCGCTGCGCTCCGTAGTGCCTTCCAGGCACTTAGCATACTAATACAAAAAATAGTAAAAGGGCATAACAATTACATCATACATGGCAACAACCACTTTATTAGAAAAACTCGAGGGACTGCAAGCGCGCTTTGACGAGGTCGCCACACTGATCACCGACCCCTCGGTCATTGCCGACCAGCAGCGTTACGTGCGCCTCACGAAAGAATACAAGGAACTCGAAGACCTCATGGCGGCACGCAAGGAATATGCCGCGCTGCTCACGAGCCTTGACGAGTGCAAGCAACTCATTGTGAACGAGCAGGACCCCGAGCTTAAAGAAATGGCACGCGAGGAACTCGCCGCCGCCGAGCAGCGTCTGCCACAACTCGAAGAGGAAATCAAACTCATGCTCGTGCCCAAAGACCCCGAAGACGGCAAAAACGCCATTCTCGAAATACGCGGCGGCACGGGCGGCGACGAAGCCGCACTCTTTGCCGGCGACCTCTTCCGCATGTACACCAAATACTGCGAACGCAAAGGCTGGCACCTCGAAGTGTCGAGCGCAAGCGAGGGCGCGGCAGGCGGTTTCAAGGAAATCATCTGCTCCGTGACGGGCGCAGATGTCTACGGCACGCTCAAATACGAGAGCGGCGTGCACCGCGTACAGCGCGTGCCTGCCACCGAGACGCAGGGTCGCGTGCACACCTCCGCCGCCACAGTGGCGGTGCTGCCCGAAGCAGAGGCGTTCGACGTGGTTATCAACGAGGGCGAAATCAAATGGGACACGTTCCGCAGCTCCGGCGCGGGCGGACAGAACGTGAACAAGGTGGAGAGCGGCGTGCGCCTGCGCTACAACTGGAAAAACCCCGTGACGGGCGAAGTGGAGGAAATCCTCATTGAGTGTACCGAGACGCGCGACCAGCCAAAGAATAAGGAACGCGCCCTCGCACGCCTGCGCACCTTTATCTACGACCGCGAGCACCAGAAGTATACCGACGACATCGCCTCGCGCCGCAAGACCCTCGTGTCTACGGGCGACCGCTCCGCTAAGATTCGCACCTACAACTATCCCCAGGGCCGCATCACCGACCACCGCATCAACTATACCATTTACAACCTCGCGGCTTTCATGGACGGCGACATCCAGGACTGCATCGACCATCTCATCATTGCCGAGAACGCCGAACGCCTCAAAGAGGCGGAACTCTAAGCCACAACCACGCAACAGCCCCAAACCTTTCACCCAATATTCCTTCCTATGAACAAACAGCAAATCATCGACAACATCGCCCGCAAAGGGTCGTTCCTCTGCGTCGGCCTCGATACCGACTTGAAGAAGATGCCGCAGCACATCATTGCCAACAGCGCAACGACGGCTGAAGCCATCTTCACGTTCAACAAAGCCATCATCGACGCCACCGCCCCCTACTGCGTGGCCTACAAGCCCAACCTCGCTTTCTACGAATGCTTCGGCATTGAAGGCTGGCAGGCGTTTGAGCAAACGGTGCAGTATATCAAGGCCAACCACCCCGACCAATTCATCATTGCCGACGCGAAACGCGGCGACATCGGCAACACCTCCGCCATGTACGCCCGCACATTTTTCGAAGGCACGCAGGTAGACGCGCTGACCATTGCGCCCTACATGGGCGAAGACAGCGTAACGCCGTTTCTCACCTACCCCGGCAAGTGGGCGGTGCTGCTCGCCCTGACGAGCAACAAGGGCTCGCACGATTTCCAGCTCACCGCCGACAAGGAAGGCGAACGCCTCTTCGAGCGCGTGCTACGCGTGTCGCAACAGTGGGGCACGGACGAGCAGATGATGTACGTAGTGGGTGCCACGCAGGGCAAACTTTTTGAAGACATCCGCTGCATTGCGCCGCGCCACTTTCTCCTCGTGCCCGGCGTGGGGGCGCAGGGCGGTTCCCTCGAAGAAGTGTGCCGCTACGGCATGACCCCGCGCTGCGAACTCTTGGTAAACTCCTCGCGCGGCATCATCTACGCCGATTCTTCCGAGGACTTTGCAAAGGTGGCCGGCGAAAAGGCCCGCGAGTTGCAGGAGGAAATGCAGCAACTGCTGAAATAAGGCCTCTTCCCGCGTCGCAAGGAACGGGGCGTTTTGCAAAACCCACGTCTTCGATATAAAACCTCAGACTTTCCCCTTCCAATTTTTTACTTTCAGGCAGATAGTTTTTACTTTCTGCCTGATATTTTTTACTATCTGCGCAGAAAAAGTTTGTAACAAAGTTTGTAACAAGCGTTACAAAGTTTCTAACACATGTTACAAAGTTTGTAATACGTATTACAAACTTTGTAACAAAAAATTTCTTATAGGATAGTGAAAAATATCAAGGAGAAAGGAAAAACTGTCTTGCTGAAAATAAAAATTATCTCCGTTACAGTCAGATCTGTCTGCGCAGACAGTGAAAGCGATTGTATGTGACGGTCACCGTTTTCGGTATATGACATAAAAAGAGGATGCGCCGATTAGGACGCACCCTCTATACATTTTATCACGGGAATAGTTGCTGTATGCTATTCTTCCCAATCGAAATTTTCTTTCTTGTTAGTCCAAGCTCCGCCTTCCAAGTTATTGCCGGAATTGGTAATCACATTGCTACCGTTGTCCACAACGTCAATGCTGCCGCAGAGCATGCCGCCCTCTATTTGGAGGGTATGGACTTTTAAAACTGATTTATAGAACTCACTATTCGCTTTCGTGCAAATTCAATTATTTATCTTCTTCCTGTTCCTTTTCAAAGGCTTCTACGAGCTTGTTCTGGATATCGCCAGGCACGAGTTCGTAGCTGGCGAACTTCATGATGAACGAAGCGCGGCCGCCCGTAAGCGAGCTGAGCGTGGTGGAATAAGAAGACATTTCCTTCAAAGGCACTTTGGCCTGCAGCTTCTCGTAGCCGTTTTCGCTGCTCATGCCGACAATCATGCCGCGACGGCCTTGCAGGTCGCTCATCACGTCGCCCATCTTCTCGGCAGGCACGAATACCTCCACATCGTAAATCGGTTCGAGGATCTTCGGACCGGCTTCTTTGAAGGCCTGACTGAATGCGTTGCGGCCGGCGAGCATGAAGCTCACTTCGTTGGAGTCTACCGGGTGCATCTTGCCGTCGTAGACAATGACGCGCACGTCGCGGGCGTAGCTGCCGGTGAGCGGGCCTTGCTCCATGCGGCTCATGATGCCTTTAAGGATGGCGGGCATGAAGCGCGTGTCGATGGCACCGCCCACAACGGAGTTGATAAACACGAGCTTGCCGCCCCATTCCAAGGGAATTTCCTCCTTGCCCTTCATGGCAATGCGGATTTCCTGGTTGCCGAACTTGTAGACCGTGGGATCGGGCATTCCGTCGGAGTAAGGCTCAACGATGAGGTGTACCTCACCGAACTGTCCTGCACCGCCGCTCTGCTTCTTGTGGCGATAGTCGGCGCGGGCTGCCTTGGTGATGGTTTCGCGATAAGGAATGCGCTGCTCGTAAAACTCTACGGCAATCTTATCAAGGTTTTCCAGACGCCATTTCAGCGTGCGGAGGTGGAACTCGCCCTGACCGTGCACGAGGATTTGGCGCAATTCCTTGCTCTGCTCCACTTCCCACGTGGGATCTTCCTGACGCATGCGGTTCAATGCCGCCATCATCTTTTCTGTGTCGGCTTCGTTCACCGCCTTAATGGCGCGGGTGTACTTGGGGTTGGGGTATTTGATAAAGTTGAAGCGGTTCTCGCAATCTTTGCCGTTGAGCGTGTTGCCGGTGCGCACGTCCTTGAGTTTTACGGTGCAACCGATGTCGCCTGCCTCGAGCTGCTCTACCTTTTCGCGGTTTGCACCGGCGCATACGAAGATTTGCGCCATGCGTTCGCGCGAGCCGCGGTCGGCGTTGAGCAGGTCGTCGCCCTCGTGGAGCGTGCCGCTCATCACCTTGAAGTATTGCACCTCGCCGATGTGCGGTTCAACGCCCGTCTTGAAGAAGTAAATGCTCGTGGGTCCTGCTGCGTCGGTGGGCACTTCCACGCCGCGCGTGTTGTGAACTGCGGGCATTTCGTCGACAAATGGCACAACGTTGCCAAGGAATTCCATGAGGCGGCCGACGCCCATATTCTTCGTGGCGCACACGCAGAACACGGGGAAGATGCTGCGCGTCACCATGCCCTTGCGGATGCCTTCGCGCATTTCGTCCTCGGTGAGCTGTTCGGTTTCGAAGAACTTCTCCATCAGTCCCTCGTCGTTTTCGGCGGCAGCCTCAACGAGCGTGCGGTGCATCTCCTGCGCCTTATCCATTTCCTCGGCGGGAATGTCCTCGATGGTGGGCTCGCCGCCATCGGGACCCCACGTGAGTTTCTTCATCAGGATGACGTCGATGAGAGAGTTGAAGTCTGCGCCGGTCTTCACGGGGTACTGCACAGGCACGACCTTTGTACCGTAGTTGGCCGTAAGGTCTTCGAGGATTTTATCGTAGTCGCAGTTATCGCTGTCGAGCTGGTTCACGAGGAAGATAACCGGCTTGGCCAGCTTCTCCGTGTAGCGGAAGTGGTTTTGCGTGCCTACCTCCGGACCGAACTGGCCATTGATAAGCAGCACGGCTGTATCGGTGACGTTCAGCGCGGTCATGGCTGCGCCCACAAAGTCGTCAGAACCCGGGCAGTCGATAATGTTGAGCTTCTTGCCCATCCATTCAACGTGGAACACGGTAGAGAATACGGAGTAGCCGTAATCCTGTTCTACGGGGAAGTAGTCGGAAACGGTGTTCTTTGCAGTAATTCTGCCGCGGCGCTTGATCAGTCCGCTTTCAAAGAGAAGGGCTTCCGTAAGGGTGGTTTTACCTGAACCGTCGTTGCCGAGCAGCGCGATGTTCTTGATTTCGTGGGAATTGTAGACTTTCATGTCAATTATAAACAATTAAGGTTAGAGGTTGTAGGGCAAAAAACAAGCGTTTTGCCCCGTGCTTTTCATTTTCGGGCTGCAAAATACGCAGAAAATCGGAAAACAGCAAATTTTTTGCGCGAAAAGTGCAAGTATCTGCCGTTAGAGTGGCGTTTTTGAGGAATTAAGCCACAGCATATCTTATACAATAATTCTTTACTCAAGAAATCTCCGAAAAGCTTTGCTGGGATTTCTTGAAGAACTTGAGCTGCTGCCAAGCCACGGCGTTCTGCGGCAGGCGTTCCTCGGGGTCCTGCTCGAGCAGGGCGGCAGCCGTGTCGCGGGCGGCGGCCATGAGGTCGGTATCGCGTACAAGGTTGGCAATTTTTAGGTCGAAGGGCATACCGCTCTGCTGCGTGCCATCCATATCGCCGGGACCGCGCAGACGCATGTCTTCTTCGGCAATCACAAATCCGTCGGTGCTCTCCACCATCACCGCCATGCGCCGCCGCGCACTGTCGGTGAGTTTGCTATCCGTCATCAAAATGCAATAAGCCTTGTCGGAGCCGCGCCCCACCCTGCCGCGCAACTGATGCAACTGCGATAAGCCGAAGCGGTCGGCGTTTTCTATCACCATCACCGAGGCGTTGGGCACATTCACCCCCACTTCAATCACCGTGGTCGCCACAAGGATATTCAGTTCGCGGCGCTTGAAGGCCTGCATCACGGCATCTTTGTCCGCCGGCTTCATGCGCCCGTGCACTTTGCCTATCTTAAATGTCGGGAACACGTCGCAAAGATTGTTGTAGCCCGTTTCGAGGTCCTGCAAATTGCTTTCTTCGCTGCCCTCAATCAGGGGAAACACCACGTAGACCTGCCGTCCCGCCGCCAGTTCGCGCATCATGCCCGTGTACATATAGCCGCGCTCTCGCTGTGTGTAGTGAATGGTCTGAATCGGTTTGCGCCCGGGCGGCAGCGCGTCGATGACCGACACGTCGAGGTCGCCGTAGACCGTCATGGCGAGCGTGCGCGGAATGGGTGTGGCGGTCATCACGAGCACGTGCGGCGGGCGCACATTCTTCTCCCACAGCGCGGCGCGTTGCTTCACGCCGAAGCGGTGCTGTTCGTCGATGACCACGAAACCGAGGTTGAGGAAGCGCACCGAAGGTTCGATGAGGGCGTGCGTGCCCACGAGGATATGGATTGTGCCGTCGGCGATGCCCTGCATGATTTCCTTGCGCGCCTTGCCTTTCACGCTGCCCGTGAGGAGTTCCACGGTGACAGGCAGGTCGGCAAGCTGTTCCCTGATGGTGGCAAAGTGCTGTTCGGCAAGTATTTCGGTGGGTGCCATGATGCACGCCTGAAAACCGTTGTCGAGGGCGAGGAGGCAGCACAGCAATGCCACGATCGTCTTGCCGCAGCCCACGTCGCCTTGCAGGAGGCGGTTCATCTGTCGCCCGCTCCCCACGTCGCGGCGGATTTCGCGGATAACGCGCTTCTGCGCCTCGGTGAGTTCAAAGGGCAGGCAGGTGTTGTAGAACTGCATGAAGCGTTCGCCCACTTTTTGGAATATGTAGCCTTCGTTGTCGCGCCGCCTGCCTGCCGCCGAGCGCAGGATATCGAGTTGGAGATAGAAGAGTTCTTCAAATTTGAGGCGGTGAATGGCGGGCGGAAGGGCAAGCGAGGTTTCCGGGTGGTGCACCGTGGTGCTGGGCGATGACGTGGGCGGGCAGGGTTTCTTCGATACTGCCCGGGGGAAGGGTTTCCAAGAGGTTTTGCACCCACTGGCCGAGGCGGCGCGAGTCCACTCCGGCGCGCTTCATGCGCTCGGAGGTGTGGTAGTAGGGCATCAGGCCGCCCGGTTCTGCCTGCATCTTGGCGCAATCTTCCATTTCGGGGTGGGCTATGGAGATTTGCCCGTTCCAAAAGTTGGGTTTGCCGAGAATGAGGTAGGTTTTGTCGTAGCGGAGGCTGTCTTCGAGGCTTTTTGTGGCGTTGAACCATATCAGGGTGAGATAGCCCGTGCCGTCGCTGAATATGGCTTTAAGCCTCTTCTTCCTGCCGATGCCCTCCGTTTCGATGTCCACGATGCTGCCGCGCAACTGCACGTAGGGCATGCCCTCTTTGAGCGTGCGTATGGTGTGTATCTCGCTGCGGTCGATATATTTATAGGGAAAGGTGTAGAGCAGGTCGCGGAAGGTGTGTGCGTTCAAGTCTTCCGCGAGGATTTTTGCACGCACAGGGCCTACGCCTTTCAGGTATTTGATATCGGTGAGGAGGGAATTGGCAGGCATATTCAGTAAACCAGTTGGTTGAATTAAGTGCGAATTATTTTTTTGCTAAATACATAGTGTTATTATAACCTGCGCGTCGGGCGTATGTAATACGCCCCGTTGTCTCTGTTGTCGTCATATTTTTAGCGCATTATTTGTCAAACTCTTAGTTGTATCTTGTTGTCTATGATGCCGTTTTTATTTTTACGACAACTAGGACAACTTTTGAAAACTTTATTTTTGTGTTGCCGTTTTTCATTATGACGACAACTGGGACAACTTTTAGACAACTTGCAGTTGTCTTTCTTGCGCGGCAGGCGTATAAAATACGCCCCGTTGTCTCCGTTGTCGTCATAATTAGCGCATAATTATTTGACTCGGAGTTGTCTCTTGTTGTCTATGTTGTCGTTTTTATTTTTACGACAACTAGGACAACTTTTGACAACTTTATTTTTGTGTTGCCGTATATTTATGACGACAACAGGGACAACTCTTGACAACTTTCAGTTGTCTTTTTGTGCGGCGGGCGGATTACTCATTCAGCCAACGGATAATACTGTAAATAAAACTGCCCCGCCGGCATGGCGGGGCAACCGTTGTTTATATCGAGCGGGAAATCGTTACAACTTCTTATACTGCATAGCGCGGCGCGCCTCTTCCACCTTTTCGTTGCCCACGAGGCGGCGGGCAATGGTGAAGGCAAAGGCTTCGGCGGCGGCAGGGCCGCAGGCAGTAATCACGTTCTCGTCTTCCACCACCATTTCGCCCGGCAGATGCTTCGCGCCGTGCATGTGGGGTTCAAATCCGGGGTAGCACGTGGCTTCTTTGCCTTTCAATACACCGGCTTCGCCCAGCACCATGGGAGCGGCGCAGATGGCAGCGAGCAGCGTGCCCTTGTGATTGTGCTGTACGAGCGCCTGGCGCAGGAGGTCGCAGTTGAGCAGGGTCTTGGCGGCGGGCATTCCGCCGGGCAGCACCAATGCCTGGGCGTTTTCCACCACGTTCTTACGGAACAGGCCGTCCACTTTAAGAATTAAGCCGTGGCCGCCAATCACGACACGCTTGCCGGTAATGCTCAGCAGCTTTACTTCGAGGCCGCAACGCTGCAACACGTCAAACGCCGTAATGGTTTCCATCTCTTCAAAACCATCTGCTAAAAATAGATATACCATTTGTTGTAACTTAGTTTTAGTTGAGTGTATATATAATATTGTGTGTTCAAATTTTGTTCTTGATGCAGAGCAGGTATTGCCTGATGGTTTCTTCGATGCCGAGATAAAGGGCGTCGGAAATCAAGGCGTGGCCGATGCTCACCTCGTCGAGGCAGGGCAAGGCCTGATGGAAATATGCCAAGTTCTGCAAACTCAAATCGTGCCCCGCATTCACGCCGAGCCCAATCCTGCGGCTGTGTTCGGCTGTTTCTACAAACGGGCGCACGGCTACGGCTCGGCCAGTGGCATAAGCGGCGGCATAAGGTTCTGTATAGAGTTCGATGCGGTCTGCCCCGGCCTGTTTGGCATAGTCTGCCATTTCGGGCAGGGCATCGATGAAGATGCTGGTGCGAATGCCCGCTTCGCGGAAACGAGCCGTCACATCGGTAAGGAAGGAAAGGTTGGCCTTTGTGTCCCAGCCGTGGTTGGACGTAAGTTGTTCGGGACTGTCGGGCACGAGCGTCACTTGCGTCGGCTTCACTTCCATTACCAGTTGGCAAAACTCCTCCGACGGATAGCCTTCAATATTAAATTCTGTGGAAAGAAGGGGTTTCAACGCCCTTACATCGGCTCGCCTGATGTGCCGCTCGTCGGGACGGGGGTGAACCGTAATGCCCTGTGCGCCAAACTTCTCACAATCGAGCGCAAACTGCACCACGTTAGGCGTATCACCGCCCCGGGCATTGCGCAGCGTGGCAACTTTGTTGATATTGACGCTCAGTTTTGTCATTTTCTCGGCGAGCATTTGATAAGGTCCTTGGTTTACAAAATGCAAAATTAGCAAAAATCCCCATATACCCTATATAACACTTGCGATTTTAGCAATAATTATGATATTAATACTGATTATTTGATTTGAAATTATGCTTAGGCGGTTGTTTGAGAGTGACGGTTCTTTGCGAGAAGGTTATTCTCTAAATCTTACACCAGTTCAGAGTTTCTGTGTCACGCGCGGTCGATGCCTTCCCTCGTATAAGCCGCGCGTATCACGGAGATATTTTTTTCTTTCTTGCTGAAAGTTTTTCTTTTCTGCTTGAAATTTTTTCCTATCCTATAAGATATTTTTTGTTACAAACTTTGTAACGCTTGTTACAAAGTTGCTAACACATGTTACAAACTTTGTAATACGTGTTACAAAGTTTGTAACAAAAAATTTCTGCGCACGCCGTAAAAAATAAGCCCGAGATAGGAAAAAATATCTCGGGCTTAGTAAAAAATTTCCGCCTCGAAATTTCGGGGCGGAAAGCAGTGAATGCTATTTATTTGATGCCTCGGCTGTCGAGAGCTGCGGCGTAGCGGCGGGCGTTGGCGAGGTGTTCGGCGTAGGTGGCGGCAAAATTGTGGGTGCCGGAAAGGTCTTCTTTGGCACACATATATATATATGGGTGTCGGGCGTAGTTGAGCACGCTTTCTACGGAAGATTTTGAAGGGAGGCAAATGGGTCCCGGCGGCAGCCCTTCAACGCGATACGTGTTATAGGGACTTTCCACGGCGAGATGCTCATGGAGAATGCGGCGCAGGTCGAAACGGCGCAGGGCAAACTTAACGGTGGGGTCGGCCTGAAGTTTCATGCCCTGACGCAGGCGATTGATGTACATGCCTGCCACCATGGGTTTCTCTGCCTCGTTGGCCGTTTCCTGCTCTACGATGGAGGCGAGGGTGACAACCTCATAAGGCGACAGACCTGCCTCGCGGGCTTTAAGAAGCCGCGCATCGGTCCAAAAGCGTCGGTAATTCTTCTTCATCTTCCGCAGCACGGCAACCGGCTCGGCGGTCCAGAAAAATTCATACGTGTCGGGGATAAAGAGGCAAGGCAGCGTGGAGGTGTCTACATTGAATTCTTTCAACTGGGCCGTGTCTCTGAAAAGAGCCATCCACGCGGCGGAGTCGGTTTGCAGGTTGTCGCCGAGCTTGGCCGCCAAGGCTTCCACTGTGCGCAGCGAGGCGGGAATGACGAGCCGCACGGGCGTTTGCTGCCCGGCGCGGAGGCGGCGGAAGATGCGGTAGATGCTCGTGCCCGGCTCTATGTCGTAGCGGCCGGGGTGCACATGCTCGGCATAGCCGCTTACAGTCATGAAACTGCGCAGCCCGAGCACGGAGAGCGGTTCGCCGGCCGCGGCGGCCTTATGCAGCACGGAGTCGGGCGTGTCGTCGGCATCAACAAAGAGCGAAACGGTCTGTCCTGTGCGGTTGGCGGAGATAAATCCCAGCGACACGCCGCCCGCCAAAAGTGCGAGGCAGAGCGCGGCGAGGACAATCAGTTGTTTTTTCTTATTCAAGGTCATGTTTCATACGGCAAAGGGCGTGGTTGGCCACTTTTGCACCGCAAAAGTACGCTTTTTTGCACGAAAATCGCTTTTGTGTGAATAAAACCCCGCTTTCAAGGCAGAAAATCTATATTTTATTACTACTTTTGCACAAAATCGCGCACAATGTGCGGCTTTTTTCGTTTATCTCATCCAAAACCTACGATGAAACAATATCAAGACTTCGTCGGCATCATCGCGGAAAGCATCAAGCAGAATTGGGATCTCGATGCACTGACCGACTATCAGGGAGCAACGTTGCAGTATAAGGACGTTGCCCGCAAAATCGAGAAGCTCCACATTCTTTTTGAAAATGCAGGCGTGAAGCCCGGCGACAAAATCGCGCTCTGCGGGCGTAACAGCGCCTGCTGGGCCACGGCTTTCCTCGGCGTGCTTACTTACGGCGCGGTGGCTGTGCCTATCCTCCACGAGTTTAAGGCGGCGCAGGTACACAACATCGTGAACCATTCGGAGGCGAAACTGCTCTTCGTGGGCGATATGGTATGGCCGGAGCTCAACGCCGACGAGATGCCCGCGCTCGAAGGCATCATCAACATTCCCGACTACTCGCTCCTCGTGAGCCGCACCGTGCTCCTCACCGAAGCCCGCGAGCGACTCAACGAGTTCTTCGGCAAGAAATATCCGAAGTTCTTCCGCAAAGAGCATGTGAACTACACCGTCGCCGCCGGCGCGGACGACCTCGCGCTCATCAACTACACGAGCGGCACGACGAGCAACTCCAAGGGCGTGCTGATACCGTTCCGCGCCATTTGGTCGAACCTCGAATTTGCCCGCGAGGTGCTCGGCACGCGCGTGCACCGTGGCGACAACGTGATTTCGATGCTGCCGCTGGCGCACATGTATGGCATGGCCTTCGAGTTCATATTCGAGTTCATGCACGGTTGCCACGTGTTCTACCTCACACGTATCCCCTCGCCCAAAATCGTGCTTAAAGCCTTCGGCGAAATCAAGCCCGCCATCATTATCTCCGTGCCCCTCATCATCGAGAAGATTATCAAGAAAAACGTGCTGCCGAAATTGCAGACGCCCAGCATGAAGGTGCTGCTCAAGCTGCCCATCATCAGTACGAAAATCCGCGAACGCATCCGCGAGAGCCTCGTGCAGGCCTTCGGCGGCAACTTCTACGAAATCATCGTGGGCGGCGCGGCGTTCAACAGCGAGGTGGAAAATCTTTTGCACAAAATCGGCTTCAACTACACCGTAGGCTACGGCGCCACGGAGTGTGCCCCGATTATCAGTTACGAGGACTGGCACAACTTTGCTCCCGGCTCGTGCGGAAAAGCCGCGCCGCGCATGGAAGTACGTATCAACAGCGCAGACCCGGCAAACGTGCCGGGAGAAATCCTCGCACGGGGCATGAACACGATGCTCGGATATTTCAAAAACCCGGAGGCAACGGCGCAGACGCTCGACAAGGACGGCTGGTACCACACGGGCGACCTCGGCGTGATGGACGCAGAGGGCAACATCTATATCCGCGGACGCATCAAGAATATGCTGCTCGGCGCATCGGGCCAAAACATCTACCCGGAGGAAATCGAGGATAAGCTCAACACGCTCCCCTACGTGTCGGAATGTATCGTTATTCAGAAAAACGAGAAGCTCTACGCGCTCATCTATCCCGACTATGAAGAAGCCGAGAAGAACGGGCTGGACGAAAATGGCCTTAACGAAGCGATGGAGCAAAACCGCAAGGAGCTCAACACAATGGTGGCAGCCTACGAGCAAATATCGGGTTTCAAACTCTACAAGGAGGAATTTGAGAAAACGCCCAAGCGCAGCATCAAACGTTTCCTTTACGAAAATGCCGAAATCTGATTTAGACAACTGCAAGTTGTCTAAAAGTTGTCCCAGTTGTCGTCATAATGAAAACGGCAACACATATAATAAGTTGTCATAAGTTGTTTAAGTTGTCGTAAATATAAAAACGACAACATAGACTACAAGAGACAACTCCCAGTCAGAAAATTATGCGCTTATTATGACTACAACGGAGACAACGGGGCGTATTTCATACGCCCGCCGCGCAAGAAAGACAACTGCAAGTTGTCTAAAAGTTGTCCCTGTTGTCGTCGTAAATATACGGCAACGCATATAATAAGTTGTCATAAGTTATTTAAGTTGTCGTAAATATAAAAACGACAACATAGACTACAAGAGACAACTCCCAGTCAGAAAATTATGCGATTATTATGACGACAACGGAGACAACAGGGCGTATTTCATACGCCCGCCACGCAAGATGATATATCACTATGTAATTCAAAAAAATATTTTGCAGTTTATCCAACCAACGTATTACCATACATATATATAATATAGCATGCAACAACCACCCGCGACCCCCGAAGTGCAGCAGATGGTGCTGCGATCGGAAGGGTTGATAAAGAAATACGGCAAGCGCACCGTGGTAAACGGCGTCAGCTTCGACGTGAAACAAGGAGAAATAGTGGGATTGCTCGGGCCGAACGGCGCGGGCAAGACCACTTCTTTTTATATGACCACGGGGCTCGTGGTGCCAAACGGCGGCCGCATCTTCCTCAACAATGAGGAGATTACAAAAGACCCTGTCTATATGCGCGCCAAAAAAGGCATCGGCTACCTCGCGCAGGAAGCCTCCGTGTTCCGCAAGATGAGCGTGGAAGACAACATTGCCTCCGTGCTCGAAATGACGGGCCGCCCCAAGGAATACCAACGCGAGAAACTCGAAAGCCTCATCGCCGAGTTCCGACTGCAAAAGGTGCGCAAAAACCTCGGCGACCAGCTCTCCGGCGGCGAGCGCAGGCGCACAGAAATTGCCCGCTGCCTGGCCATCGACCCAAAGTTTATCATGCTCGACGAACCCTTCGCCGGCGTAGACCCGATTGCCGTGGAAGACATCCAGTACATCGTCTGGAAACTCAAAGACCGCAACATCGGCATTCTCATCACCGACCACAACGTGGAGGAAACGCTCTGCATCACCGACCGCGCCTACCTGCTCTTCGAGGGCCGCATTCTCTTTGAAGGCAAGCCCGAGGAACTGGCCGAGAACCAAGTGGTGCGCGACAAATATCTTACCAACAGCTTTAAGTTGCGCAAGAAAGATTTCCAACTTATCGGTCAGCAAAAAGGCATGTAAGCGGAACGTCTCGCGCTGATTTGTTTTTCCCTTAAATCTATCATTAAAAAAAATGCTCTCCCCTATCCTATTCGCCCTCGCCACCGCTGCCACGCCCGACACAGTGGCGGTGCAGACGGCTTACGCCACAGAACCTTATGCGCTCATCGCGCCCTATCAAACCGAAGAGCGTAACTTCAACGGCAAGACCTTTGACGTGAAAGACGCGCTCGCCGACAACGAACGCCTTGCCACGGCCGACGTGCCCACACCCCTCACGCTCCGCAAAGGCGATGCCCTCGGCGGCGGCGACTACGCCGCGCTGCGCGTCATCAAGTTCAGCCTCACTGCCGAGCGCTTCACGAAAGTGAAACTCGACGTCAAGACGCTCGCCAACCACAAGGTCTTCATCGACGGCACCGACCAAACGGGCAAGGACATCTTGCTCGAACCGGGCAAAAAGACCGTGACGATGCTGGCGCTGACGAAGAAGGAAGACAAGGACAGTTTCAACGTGAGCATCATCGGCGAGCACGCCGCCGCGCTGACCGTAAACGCGGAAGGCAAGCACCCTTATTCTATGGCGGATATGTCGCTCGGCGAAAACATTTATTCTGTATCGCTCTCGCGCAAAGGCACCTACCTCATCACATCTTACTATTCCACGAAGCCCGACGGCTCGGGCGTGTACCGCACCGTGCTCACCGAAACGAAGAGCGGCAAGGAACTGCGCCGCGTGGAGGGCGTGCCGACGTGGAAATGGCTGACCAACCGCGAGGCGTTCTACTTCACGCGCAATGCCGCCAAGGGCAAGGAACTCGTAACGTTCGACCCCGCGACGGGGCGCGAGGAAATCATGGCGCAAGGCTTGCCCGAAGGGTCTTACACGCTCTCGCCCAACGAGGACTACATTATTATAAATAAGAGCACCAACGGCGACAACGACAAAACGCCCAGCCTGAAAAAGCTGAGGCAGCCCGACGACCGCATGCCCGGCTGGCGCAGCCGCAACTCGCTCTACAAATACGATTTCAAGACGCACGCCCTGACGCGCCTCACCTTCGGCGAGCAGAGCGTATGGCTCAACGATATTTCCAGCGACGGACGCAGCCTTTTGCTCTCTTTCAACCATTTCGACCCCACGAAAGCACCCTTCGACCGCAAGACTCTGGTGCGCATGGACGTTTCCACGGCAAAAGTTGACACGCTGCTCTGCGACACCACCTTTATCTCAAACGCCAAGTTCACGCCCGACGGTACAGCCTTGCTCATCTCCGCCTCGCCGGCGGCATTCGGCGGCATCGGCGCGGAGGTGAAAGCGGGACAAACGCCGCAAGCCTTCGACTATCGCCTCTATCTCTACGATCGGTGGGCAGCTACCTCTGGGCAAAGGGCGACGGCAACATCTACTTCAAAGCCACCGACGGCTGCAACGAAAGCCTCTTCCGCCTCAATCCCAAGACGCTGCGCGTGGAGAAAATCCAGCTGCCCGTGAGTGTCGTGGAAAGTTTCTCCATTTCGAGCGATGAGCGAACGCCGCGCCTCGCGTTCAAGGGGCAGACGGGTGAGCGTGCCCGCGAGATGTTCCTCTGCACCCTCTCTTCCGCAACGCCTAAATGCACACGTATCGGCGAGGTAAACTTTGACCGTATCGCCGCAGAGGCAGCCATTGGCACGTGCCACGATTGGGCGTTCAAATCATCACGCGGCGACAGCATCAACGGCTTCTACTTCCTGCCGCCCAACTTCGACGCCGCCAAGAAATATCCCTTGCTCGTCTACTACTACGGCGGCTGCACGCCCACGGCCAAGCAGCTCGAATTTATTTATCCCTTGCAAGTCTTCGCCGCACAGGGCTACGTGGTCTATGTCTGCGAGCCGAGCGGCTGCATCGGCTATGGGCAGGAATTTGCCGCCCGTCATGTGGGCACGTGGGGCAAAGAGTCGGGCGACGATATCATTGAAGGCACAAAAACCTTCCTTGCCGAGCATCCTTATGTAGATGCCAAGCGCGTGGGTTGTATGGGTGCGTCTTACGGCGGCTTTATGACGCAGTACCTGCAAACGCGCACCGATATCTTCGCCGCAGCCGTGTCGCACGCCGGCATCAGCAACATCGCCTCTTATTGGGGCGGCGGCTATTGGGGCTACTCTTACGGCGAGTGCGCCCAGTACGGCAGCTATCCTTGGAACAACCCCGACATGTATGTCAAGCAGTCGCCGCTCTTCAACGCCGACAAAATCCACACGCCCCTGCTCCTGCTCCACGGCACCGTGGACACCAACGTGCCTACCACGGAGAGCCAGCAACTCTTCAACGCTTTGCGTATCCTCGGCCGTGAGGTTAGTTACGTTCAGGTAGACGGAGAGAACCACGTGATTGGTAACTTCAAGAAGCGTATGACGTGGCAGAGCGTCATCTTCGCCTGGTTCGCCAAATATCTGAAAGGCGAACCCGAATGGTGGAACGAGCTTTATCCCGAGAACAAGTAAACCGCCCGCGCCGCCCGCTATGAAACGCCTGCTCCGCCTGTCACTGCTGCCGCTCCTCTCGATGGCCTTGGCATTTTCCTGCCAGAAAATCGAACTGCCCGACGGCACGGCCGACGAGGACGCGCAGAACGCAACGGGCGGCGGCAATGGCGCTTCTCCCTCCCTCGACACGAGCAACGCGCTCACCGTGACAGAAGCGATGCAAAGGGCAGCCGACGGCAGCGAGGTGGTCATCAAGGGCTACATAGTAGGTTATACAACAACCTCGATGAACAACGTCGTCTTCTCTATCCCGGATGACAAGCCGAATACCAACATGCTGCTCTCCGATAATCCCGACGAGTACGACGAACTGTGCTGCCTGCCCGTCGAACTGCCCACGACAGGCAGGAACTTGCGCGGCCTGCTCAATATTTACGACCATCCCGAATATTTCAACCAGTACATCGCCATTCAAGGCAAGCTGACCACCTATTTCCGCGTTGTCGGACTGAAAAGCCCCACGGCATTCGCCTTCATCGCCCCGCCTGAAAATAGCGGCGGCGGCAATGAAAGCGGCAGCGGCGACAATGAAAGCGGCGGCGGCGACGAGGAGGAGGACGACAAGGGCCAAGGCGGCAGCGAGGGGGAAGAAGAAAAACCGGACAATCCCCCAACTGACGGAAAAAACTACCCGCAAATCAGCGATTCCCTCACTATCATAGCAGGAAGATGACTTTTTTTCGGGAAATTGTTTGGCAGGTTGAAAAAATCCTCGTACTTTTGCACTGCTTTCCGATAAGGGAACGCGAAAGGAAGTTTGGGTGAGTGGCTGAAACCACCAGTTTGCTAAACTGACGTACGGGTTTAACCGTACCGGGGGTTCGAATCCCCCAGCTTCCGCATATGGCGCTTTCATCTAACGGTTAGGATACATGCCTCTCACGCATGGTATACGGGTTCGATTCCCGTAGGCGCTACTCAAAGGTTAGAAAGAAAAGGATTGATAACGACTTAAACCCGTATCAATCCTTTTTTCTTTAATAAGTTTTCGGGCGTACCTTTCGCGCCCGCGTATATATATAATATTGTATGGCACTTGTTTCCCCCTCCCTGCTTTCTGCCGACTTCGGCAACCTGCAACGCGACATCGAGATGCTCAATGGCGGCGCGTGCGACTGGTTTCACCTCGACGTGATGGACGGCGTGTTTGTCCCTAACATCTCTTTCGGCTTCCCCGTTATGGAAGCCATGGCACGCGCAGCGCAGAAGCCGCTCGACGTGCACCTGATGATCGTGGAGCCACAGAAGTTCCTGCCGCAAGTCAAGGCGCTCGGCGCAAAAGTAATGAACGTGCACTATGAGGCCTGCACGCACCTGCACCGCGTGGTGCAGCAAATCAAGGACGCAGGCATGATGGCGGGCGTGACGCTCAATCCGCACACGCCAGTCTGCGTACTCGAAGAAATTGCAGCCGATCTCGACCTTGTGATGCTCATGTCAGTAAACCCCGGCTTCGGCGGACAGAAATTTATCGGGCACGCTGTCGACAAGACGCGGCGCCTGCGCGAACTCCTCGACCGCAGAGGCTCGAAAGCCCTTATTGAAATTGACGGCGGCGTGAACCGCGAGACGGGCAAACTGCTCGTAGATGCCGGCGCAGACGTGCTCGTGGCAGGCAGCGCCATTTTCAAAGCCCCCGACCCCGAGGCAGAAGTACTCGCCTTAAAGGCACTCGAAAGGTAGTTTTTTATTTTCCACGTTTACATACAAGAAAATACAAAACATCCGTGGTTTTCAAAACCAATCCCACAATTTCCCCGACAACGAAATGCTGACAATTCCTCCCCTGATTACTGAAACGGAGCGCGAGCTTTTGCAAAACCTCATTGCAAACGCCCAGCGCATACTCATCTGCGGGCATCGCGGTCCCGACGGCGATGCCGTGGGCTCCGCGCTCGGCTGGGCAGATTATCTGAAACGCCTCGGAAAGGAGACGGTCGTCATGATGCCCAACCCCTTCCCCGACTTCCTGCGCTGGCTGCCCGGCATTCAGGACATCTCCTTCTATATGCGCCACGAAACGGAGGCGGCACAGGCCATCAAGAACTGCGACCTCGTGTTTTGCCTCGACTTCAACGCGCTCCACCGCCTTATGGAAATGGGCGATGTGATTGCCGCCCACGACGCGCCGCGCGTCATCATCGACCACCACCTCAATCCCGACTGCAACGCCGCCGCACTCACCATTTCGCATCCGCAAATGTGCTCCACCTGCGAGGTAGTGCTGCGCCTGCTGCTGCAACTCGGCGGCTACGAGGATATGGGCAGCCGCGCCGCCACTGCGCTCTACACGGGCATGATGACCGACACGGGCGGCTTTACCTACAATTCCAACAGCCCGGAAATCTACCAACTCATCAGCCTCCTGCTGGCAAAGGGCATCGACAAGGACAAAATTTACCGCAACGTCTTCAACACCTACTCGGAGTCGCGCCTGCGCCTCACGGGATATATTCTCTACAAAAAGCTCGACTTTTACCAAGACCGCCGCGCCTCGATCTTCACCCTCACGCGCAGCGAAATGACGCGCTTCAACTTTATACGCGGTGATGCCGAGGGACTGGTGAATATGCCGTTGCAGGTAAAGGGCATGCGCCTTAGCATTTCCCTGCGCGAGGACACGGAGCGCGACGTGGTGCGCGTGAGCCTGCGCAGCGTGGACGATTTTCCCTGCAACAAGATGGCGGAAGAGTTTTTCAACGGCGGCGGCCACCTCAACGCCTCCGGCGGCGAACTGCCCTTCCCCCTTTCCGAAGCCGTCAAAACTGCCGAGCGCGCCATCGAGGCTTACGCCCATTTGCTTTGAACATCTGAATAAATAAGACAAACCCCACGCACCTGCAACCGCCCCGCCCTTGCAGGTGCGTTAATTATTAGTAAAAGTGATTGCTGCAAAAGGCTGATAAGCAGCAAAAGTAACCCGAAAGTTACTAAGTGAAGCAAAATTCAGTTCTTGCAGGAAAGCGCAAAGGCGCGTACCTTTGCACCGTTATCACTCCTAAAACTAAGAATTATGAGCCAACTGACCATTAAGCAAAAGGGCAACGGATATGCCGTTGCAAACGTGGGAAACCTCGCCGCATTCAGCGGAAAAGCATTTTTGAAGGACGCCTTGTCGCTCACCGGCGTTGAGGTGTCGTTCGGCACACTGGCACCAGGCGAGGCCGTGCCTTTCAACCACAAGCACAAGCAGAACGAGGAAGTCTACATTGTGCTCAGCGGCACGGGTGTCTTTACGCTCGACGGCGAGGACATTGCCGTGGAAAGCGGCGACGCGCTCCGCATCAACCCGAACGTAGTGCGCTGCAACCGAAACACGGGCGAAACGCCCTTCACTTACATCTGTATCCAAGCCAAAGCAAACTCCTTGGAACAATGCACCGCCACTGACGGCGTGATACTGTAATCGCGAAGACGAGCACAGGTAGAAACGGAAGAAAGCCACAATAAGGCAGGCTTTCTTCCGTTTTTCTTATAAACAACCGCTTATGATAAAAGATTTAGAGATACAAGACGTGCTCTTCCCCGATTGTCCCGTGCGCAACATCATAGCGCGGGTGGGCGACAAATGGTCTCTGCTCGTGCTCCATACGCTTTGCCGCCGCGAGGTCAACATGCGTTTTTCCGACCTCCGCAAGACCCTGCCCGATATCTCGCAGAAAGTGCTCTCCGTGACGCTCCGCCATCTCGAAGAAGACGGAATGGTGCAGCGTTTCGCCTTTCCCGAAGTGCCGCCGCGCGTGGAGTATGCCATCACCCCGCGCGGCCTTTCCTTCATGCACGCCTGCCGCCCCATGATAGACTGGGCACTCTCAAACTTTGCCGATATAATAGCAAGCCGAAAGCGCAAGGCATAGTTTTTTCCCTTTCACCCTTCCTTCATCTTGCTCCGCACCGCCGACTGCTTCAGCCAACCCACTACGAAGCACTTTGCCAACCGGCGGCACTACCGGGCGGGTTTTGGTGAAACGGGGTTTTCGTCTTATCTTTGCATCAGCAAAAAGAGGAAGAGCGCAGGCTTTTCCTCTTTTCTTGTTTTTGGGGCAAACTATCTTATATGAGCGCAAAAACTATCCTATATGACCGTAAAAATTATAAGCAGGATAGTGAAAATTTGCTCCTTTATAGTTTTTACGATGTGCTTGAAAGTAGAAATCACCTTGATTTTCGTAGAAATTTTCTCGGAGCAAATTTCCGCTTTCTTAATTATCCATAAATCTTCGCGCCGCGCTGCCTTAACGATTGCAAACGCGCCGTTCCACGCTCTGCGCAGAGCGTGGAACGGCATTAACAAGATTTGCCTTTCTCGAAAGGAGAGACGAAACCATACGACAAGGAATAAGCCGTCCATATGGCGCACCGCAAAAAAATAGCACTTGCCTATTTGCCATATAAGAAAATGTTTATAACTTTGCAGCGCAAAACCAAAAAGTTACATGGGTAAGTGCTGTACGGCCAGCTCCCTTCGAATCCTCCAGGGCTTGACCGCAGCAAAGGTAGTTGGTTGTAGCGGCGCGATGCAGTGAGCTTACCCACCCGCCTCTTTAGCTCAGTTGGCCAGAGCACGTGATTTGTAATCTCGGGGTCGTTGGTTCGAATCCGACAAGAGGCTCGAAAGAAAAGAAGATGCACAGAGAAAGTTTATCCCTCGCGTCTTCTTTTCTTTTTTTATTCTCAAAATAACCGACAGCCTTATGATAATAAAGGACGCAAAATTCATAATCAGCAATAGCCGCGCAGACATGTGCCCCAAGCACGACCGCCCGGAATATGCCTTTATAGGGCGCAGCAATGTGGGCAAGAGCAGCCTCATCAACATGCTTACAGGCAGAAAGGCCCTTGCCAAAACTTCGTCTACCCCAGGCAAAACGCTCCTTATCAACCATTTCCTGATCAACAACGACTGGTATCTTGTGGACCTCCCGGGCTACGGCTACGCGCAGCGCGGCAAGTCGGAAATGTCGAAACTGAAAAGTCTGATTGAACACTATGTGCTGGAACGCGAAGAACTGACCTGCCTCTTCGTGCTCATTGACTCGCGCCACGAGCTGCAAGCAAAGGACGCGGAGTTCATTCGCCTGCTTGGCGAGAACGGCGTGCCTTTCGGCATTATCTTTACAAAGGCTGACAAACTGAGTAAAACGGCCGCCAAGAATAATGTGGAGAACATTTGCAAAGCACTCTCGGAGGAATGGGAAGAACTGCCGCCCTACTTCGTGACGAGCAGCGCCACGGGACTTGGCAAGGACGAGGTGCTCGGCTTTATAGACGATTGCAACAAAACGACCAACGAATAAGGCTGCTTGTTTTCACCTGATTAAGCAATAACAAAATGCTTTGGACCGACCGATTCAGAACGATTAACACCATTATCGTCATCGCTGCCCTGATTACGGCGGCGGCGTCGCTCGTGGTATCGCACCTGCTGACGCGCGACCTCGCTCGCGAAGAGGTGCGAAAGGTTGAGGTGTGGGCTGAAGCGATGCGCTCGCTGATTGCCGCCGACGAGAACACCGACCTCAACCTCGTGCTGAAAGTGGTGAACAGCAACACGACCATTCCCATCGTAGTGCTCGACGGGCAAAACGAAATTCTCGCCTCACGCAACATCAAGCCCTCACTCGGCACGGACTCTCTGACCTTTATCCGCGAGCAGGCCAGCGAGATGCGCCAAAGCGGCCACGCCATGCAGATGAATCTTTCGCAGACAGACGGCGGCGAGGCGGACACTATATATATATGTTACGGCGAGTCGAGCCTGCTGAAACGCCTGGCGGTTTATCCCTACGTGCAACTCGGCGTTGCCGCGCTGTTTCTGCTGCTCGTGGTTTTTGCGCTCTCGGCCTTCAAGCGTGCGGAACAAAACAGGGTGTGGGTGGGGCTTTCGCGCGAAACGGCACACCAACTCGGAACCCCTATTTCCTCGCTCATGGCATGGAGCGAAGTGCTGAAAGAAAGCCACCCCGACGACCCGCTCCTGCCGGAAATGGACAAAGACATCGGGCGGCTGCAACTTATCGCCGAGCGTTTTTCAAAAATCGGCTCGGAGCCGGAACTGCACGTGGCAGACCTGCGCCCGCTGGTGGCGCGGGCGGTGGACTATATGGCACGCCGCACGCCCCACAACGTCACCATCACGGCACCCGCCGCTGCACACCCTCTGCCGGTACGCGTGAACGAGCCGCTCTTCGAGTGGGTGATAGAAAATCTCTGCAAGAACGCCGTGGACGCCATGCCGCAAGGCGGTAGCATCACGCTCACCCTCTCCGCTGTATCGACTGGTACGCTGCTCGAAGTGACGGATACGGGCAAGGGTATTCCCAAAAAGCATTTCAAGAGTGTGTTCAAGCCCGGCTTCACTACGAAGAAGCGCGGCTGGGGCTTGGGTCTGTCGCTCGCCAAACGCATTGTCGAGAAATACCATAACGGACGCATCTACGTGAAAAGCAGCGAAGTGGGCAAAGGCACTACCTTCGCGATAGAGATGTCTTAAAAAAAGTATTTTGAATAAGCCAAAAAGCAAAGAGGATGCACTCCGCGGAGTGCATCCTCTTTTTAGCTTTCAGAAACAAAGTTCTAAGAACGCGATTAAGCGTTAACCTTAGCCATGTGGGCGATGAGTTCGAGAACCTTGTTAGAGTAGCCGATTTCGTTGTCGTACCAAGAAACTACCTTAACGAAAGTGTCGGTGAGAGCGATACCAGCCTTAGCGTCGAAGATAGACGTGCGGGTGTCTCCGAGGAAGTCGCTGGAAACGACTGCGTCTTCCGTGTAGCCGAGTACGCCTTTGAGTTCGCCTTCAGAAGCCTCCTTCATAGCGGCGCAGATTTCAGCGTAAGTAGCGGGCTTAGCGAGGTTCACGGTGAGGTCAACAACAGAAACGTCAAGAGTCGGAACGCGCATAGACATACCGGTGAGTTTGCCGTTGAGCTCGGGGATAACCTTACCTACAGCCTTAGCAGCACCCGTAGAAGAGGGGATGATGTTGCCGCTGGCAGCGCGACCGCCGCGCCAGTCCTTCATAGAGGGACCGTCTACGGTCTTCTGCGTAGCCGTGGTGGAGTGAACCGTCGTCATGAGGCCGTCGGTGATACCGAACTTGTCGTGAAGCACCTTAGCGATAGGAGCAAGGCAGTTGGTGGTGCAGGAAGCGTTAGAAACGAACTGAGTACCCTTAACGTACTTGTCGAAGTTTACGCCGCAAACGAACATGGGGGTGTCGTCCTTGGAGGGAGCAGACATAACCACGTACTTAGCACCAGCTTCGATGTGTGCCTGTGCCTTCTCTTTGGTGAGGAAAAGACCCGTAGATTCAACTACGTATTCTGCTTCCACTTCGTTCCACTTCAGATCAGCCGGATTGCGCTCTGCAGTTACGCGGATTTCCTTACCGTTAACGATGAGCTTGCTGTTCTCAACGTCAGCCTCGATAGTGCCTTCGAACTGGCCGTGCATGGTGTCATACTTCAGCATGTATGCCAAGTAGTCTACCGGGCAAAGGTCGTTGATACCTACAATCTGAATGTCGCTGCGGTTCTGAGCGGCGCGGAATACGAAACGGCCGATACGACCGAAACCGTTAATACCTACTTTAATCATGATGTTTTAATTGAAAAATAAACAGTTAAAATGGTTAATATTCAAATTTATTCTCTCTGTGGAAGCGGCTGATACGGCAAAGTATGAGTTACCATATATGATTTTTGCCTTTTCCAACGCAAAAGTACAAATTTGTTTTTATTTTTGCACGTGATAAAACGTATAAAAAATAACTTTCTTATGGGAAAAACGAAATTTTTGCAAGAATTCAAGGAATTTGCAGTAAAAGGAAACGCCATTGACATGGCTGTCGGCGTAATTGTAGGCGGCGCGTTCGGAAAAATCGTAACGTCGATCGTCAACGACCTCGTGATGCCGCCGATTGGCTGGCTGACAGGCGGCGTGAACTTCACAGACCTGAAATTGCTCATCGGAACTAAGGTTGCCGAAGACGGAACTGTGTCGGAGGTGACGCTCAACTACGGTGCGTTTCTGCAAACCTGCCTCGACTTCCTTATTATCTCTTTCTGCGTGTTCCTGATGGTGCGCGCGCTGATGAAACTCAAGCGCAAGAAGGAAGAAGTTCCCGCGCCTCCCGCCGAGCCGAAGCCCACGCGTGAAGAAGAACTGCTCGCCGAAATCCGCGACCTTTTGAAGGAGAAAAAGTAATATTTTGAAACATACCAATGCCGGCTGTATCGTTAAGCGTTTCGATACAGCCGGCTTTGTTTATCTGTATAGCCAGAGCGTGTGCAGGAATAGCCGCCGCGCAGCTTTGCCGATGTGTTTGCTATAAGCGTAGAAGAGTCTGAGGAAAAAGCATTGCCGCCGCCCTGCTCCATCAAAAGCTTCTCGGGCCAAGTCGTCTGCCTGCCGGCGGTTGCCCTCGCGCCAAATCTCTCCGGCAATCGCCAACTTCTGCCCCCGAAGCGCGGCGCGGGAGGAAGCATCGCCAGAAACAAGTTTTGCCACAGCTTCCAAGGCGGGACGGGTGCAGTTGAGCGTTGCGCTGGCAGAAGCCCCCGTGAGACTGGCGGGGTGCTGGTAGATGCGGTGATATTTTTTCTTTTTAAGCCACACTATCTTGGGGTGAAGCGTCAGCAGGCGCACGCCAAGTTCCCAGTCGTCCCAGCGAAACACGTTTCCGTTCCAGCCACCTGCATTTTTCATGAAATCTGTGCGCAGGAAGAGGCTTTGCGTGGGATAGGTGGCGGTGAGTATTTGGGCGGGAATGCTCGCACTGCGCACAATGCGGCGCGGACGCTTGCGGCCACCGGGGAAAGTTACCACTGTTTGCGCCGCCACGATGTCGGGCAACCCGCAGGCGCGGGCCTTTGCCACGGCATCTGAAATGAAATCGGGCGACATCTTGTCGTCAGAGTCGAAGAAATAGACATACTCCCCTTTCGCCGCCGCCAGTCCCTTGTTGCGTGCCGAAGCGGCGCCCGCCTTTTCTTCTTGGAGCAGCAGCACCTCAAAATCTTCCGCGTTGTATTTTTCAGAAAACGCCTTGCAAATCTCGGGCGAAGCATCTTGCGAACCATTGTCCACAAGCACCGCCTGCAGCGGCCTATGCGTCTGCTGCTGCACCGTGGCGAGCGTCTTTTCGAGAAAGGCGGCGCGGTTGAGATAAGGGATTACAATGGTTACGAGCATCGGCACGATAACGGGGAATAAGCTTTAACGGGTAAATTTTAGGTAGAAAATGCCCCACATCATATCGTAAAGGGCTCTGATGCGCTGCCCCACACTGGCTTTGCCTTGCACGGCAGCGAATTTGAGGCAGCGGAGCGTTGCGCCAAGGGGGCCATGCATATAGCACAGCACCGCGCCTTTGGCACGCCGCACTCTCGGGTCTTCCCAAAAGCGGTCGCCAGTGGTTGCGCCGCGGGTGGTCACGATGACTTGCGGCGTATAGAGGATGCGGCAACAGCCGCGCGATGCCTGTTCCAAGAATAATTCTTCCTCACCGCAACCTAAATACTCCGCGCCCAAGCCGAAACGCTCGTCGAAGCGCGGCAGGGAAGCGCAGCGGCGCAGCACGATGTCGCACGAACTGAAACTGCAACCGCGCGGCCGCCCTGCATAGGTGCAGGGCGCAGCGGGATAGTTTTTCAAAAGCCTGCCCTCGGGCGCGGCTGCCTGAAAGAGCAGGATGCCTGCCTCGGGGTGCGCGGCAGCGGCGGCAAGGAGGCGGTCGAAATACTCATATATATATATATTGTCTGCGTCCGCCAAAATCAAAAGGTCGCCCGTTGCGTTGGCAAGGGCGAAATTCCTGTTTTTAGAAAGTCCTATGCTTTTGTGTGCCAGTATCTTCACATCTTCCCGTTGGAGCAATTCGCCAGGTGCGTTTTGTTCCTCCCCTCCCCTTTGCTGCCATGCCACGAGATACGTCACGTCGGGGCGCGGCTGCGGCAGATGCGCCGCAATGTGCCGTATGTCGCCGTCCAACACGCAATAGAGTACCTCGATCTTGGGCATGGCTTTTTACGACTGGGTGCGTTTCATGTAGCGAATGCCTTCTGCCAGATGCCGCATCATGGGCACGAAATGGCAAAGCCCGCTGCGCGCGCCTTTGAAGGCGAACTTAAAGCAGATCCACCACGCCGTGGGGCCGTGAAGGTAGTAAGTGATCGCGCCGCGCGAGCGTTGCACGCCGGCATCTACATATACGAGCGACTTTTTCAGGAGCGTGGAGGTTTCGATTATTTTCTCGGGGAAATAGCGCATGTTCAGACCGGCGCGAACGGCATCTTCCATCCAAATTTCTTCTTCACCGCAGGTGAGGAACTTGGTGCCGAGACCGAAGCGCTCGTCGAAGCGCATTCTGCCTTGCACCTTGCGGCGGCGACACACCATTTCGAGGGCGGAGATGCTGTAAGTCTTGGGCATTCCTTTAAGCACACAAGGCTCGTCGGGGTAGTTTTTAAGTTTTTTGCCCGTATAAGTGGTGGCGGTAAAGAAGGCCGCGTCCATGTCATCGTATTGCTCGAAGGCGCGAAACACGGTGTCGAACGTTTCGGGCAGCAGGTGCGAGTCGTCATCGGCAAACATTATGAGGTCGGCGGTGGCTTTCTCGATGGCAAGGTTGCGGTTGGCAGAAAGCCCCTGCCCGTTGTATCGGAATATCTGCACGTCGCTGCGCTGCGTGAGTTTTTCGGGAATAAGGTCGAGGTAACGCTCGTCGGTGTACTGGTACGACACGATGTAGCGCACGTTCTCGCAGGGCGGAAGCAAGACTTCCTGCACGCGGACGATGCCTTTGTTGAGTGAGCAGATGAGAACTTCTAAAGTCATGGTATTGAGGGGAATTGAGGAGGTGCGATGTGATTTTAGGAATGGATTATAGATTGATGCGGCCTGTAAGGCCAAATGCTGCAATCAGCCCGGGGCAACGCCCAGGGTAGGCGCGATGTATTGATTAAAGTGTTGCGCTCTGTAAGAGCAGCCTGCTTTATGAGGGGCAACGCCCCGCGTGACGTTTTGGGTTTCGCGCTTCAGGCGCGATGCATTTTTGCGCCGTCGGCACAAAAATGCGAATGTTTTGCTTGCTGACCGCGTTTCCCAGGGCGTTGCCCTGGGCTATGGGCAGCAATTGGGCTTACAGCCCGCCCCAAGGAAAGCCATTGTAACAGGACGCTTCGCCTACTGCTACCTAAACGCATTCACAGCGGAAACGATATATTGCAGTTTTTCTTCCGTGAGGAACTGCGTGATGGGCAGGGAAAGCACTTCGCGCGCCGCGAGTTCCGCCACGGGATACGACTGGGCGTTGTAGGAGGCGTAGGCTTCCTGCTTGTGCACAGGTATGGGATAATGTATGAGGGTTTCGATGCCGCGTTCCTGCAAATATTGCTGCAACTTGTCGCGGCGGCGGCACAGCACGGGGTAGATGTGGAACACGCTCTGCGCCACGCGCCCTTCGTAAGGCAGGCGCACCAAAGGGTTGGTGATATGGGTGTTGTAATAGCGAGCCACATTGCGACGGCGGGCATTGTCGGCGTCGAGCCGCGGCAGTTTCACGTTGAGCACAGCTGCCTGTATCTCCGAGAGGCGACTGTTGATGCCTTGCACGCGGTGCACGTATTTCTGCTGTGCGCCGTAGTTGGCAAACATGTGCACGGTCTGCGCCAGTTCTTCGTCGTCGGTCGTCACGCAACCGCCGTCGCCGAGTGCGCCGAGGTTCTTGCCGGGATACATACTGAACGCTGCGGCATCGCCCATGCTCCCGGTTTTCTTGCCGCCGGTGCTGGCACCGTGCGCCTGCGCCGCGTCTTCGAGCACCATGATGCCCCGGCTGTGGGCGAGGGCGTTGATGTCGTCCATCGGACAGGGGTGACCGTAGAGGTGCACGGGTATCACCGCCCGCGTTTGCGGCGTGAGATGCGGCAGGAGGGTCTGCGCCGTCATCACGAATTCTTTTCCCACATCGCAAAACACGGGGCGCAATCCTGCGCGGTTCACCGCCTCGGCCGTAGCCACGAAAGTCAGCGCGGGCACGCACACTTCGTCGCCGTCGCCCCACCCTTTCAGCCGTTTCCACGCCATAAGCACGAGGGTCAGCGCGTCGAGTCCGTTGGCCACGCCCACGCAATGCCTTGCGCCCACGTAGCGCGCAAAGTCGCGCTCGAAAGCGGCGAGTTCCTCCCCGTACAGATAGCGTCCGCCTGCCACAACGGCCTGTATCCTTTGAGACAGTTGCGGCTCAAAGGAGGCAGAAATCTGTTGCAAGTCGTAATAGGGAATGTGCACGGGGAAATAATGTATTTATTGATAGACTAATCTAAGGGATTTAGACAAAAACCATAAAAACCGCTTGCTCCGTTTGAAGCCCAAGGGCACGCCGCTGGTCTTAACGCCGAGCCTGTGAGCCTAATTGGCTCACGCTCGCCCTTAATCCCTGCGGCTGCGGTCGGTGCCCGCCCGCTTCAAACGACGCAAGCAAAAAACAGAAAAAAGTGGACAATTGCTTTTTACTGTAAATAGTAAGGACGAAATGCTTTACTTTTTCCTGTTTTTTGCTTGCCCTGTGTGGGCGGGCGGGAACCGACCGCTGCCTTAGCAGATTAAGCACCAAACAAAAGTCGGCAGACTTTTAGGTTGGGGCTTAATCGGATATGGCAAGCCGATAGGCCACACAGGGCAAGCGGTTTTGATTGTTTTTGTCAAAACAGCCAGCGTTTTCATCTACTTTGGCGTCGCCGCCACGAGGCTATCGAGCGAAACGAGGTAGCGGTCATAGCACACCGCGCGACCGCCGAATCCTTCTTTCTGGAAGATAAGGCCCTCGTTGATGCGCCCCGTTTCGGGTTCGTTGGATATGCCGAAATCGAAATAGGCACGGCCGGAATATATCTCCAAAAGGGTGGCGAAGAGCAGGTCGAGCGCACCGCAGGTGCGGGCTTCTGCACCGGCGGCGATGTATTGCGCGTGCACCACATTGCCGCAATCGAAGCATAAAACACCGGCGAGCAACGCTCCGTCACGCTCTGCCGTGTAAAGTTTTATCTCGTTGGGAAATAAAGATTTAAGATGCTTTATCTCTTGCAAAGAGTGAACGGGACGAACACCATGCCGCTGCTCCAATGTTTCGGTAAGCAAGTCCCAATAAGCGGGATAATCCTCGTCCGCCGCCGCCCCGCTTTTCTCGCTGAGAATGTGCAAATCTGCATTTTGTGCCTGACGGCATTTGCGTCCGCGCAGTTCCGAGAGCGGCAGCGGGTTGCGCAGGCTGACCGCCGTGGACACATTGCGCGTTTCGAGCGTCGCCCCGGCGCGGTAGAGCCAATAGAGGGGTTCTTCAGTGGGCTGGCGGTGATAGATATAAGGCGTAGGCTTATACACTAATTGCTTATAGCCTTGTGCAAGATAATATTCGGCGGCGACATGGAGCATCTTGCCCGTAAGCATCGCCGTGGCCTTGTCGCCCAGCACCAGTCCGCCGTAAGTCAGTCCGCCGTGGCTTTCCACAGTTGCCGCATCGCGGCGCGAGCGATTGGCAGGCAGCAGACCGAGCAGTTTTTGATTATCGTAGATCAGCAGCGAGGCGTCCTCAAAACGGTCGCTGTGGTACTCCATAAAGTCGCGGCAAAACAGGAACGTGCCGTTGCGCGAAGCAGTAACGAACTTATCCCACGCCTTTCGCGTCGACGCATCATTTATATATGGAGCAACATTTATCATTTAATATATTAGTAGACGAGTAAACAAGTAAACGAGTATACGAGACAGGAATGTCTTGCAAACTGCATTTTACATGAGTAACTTGTCTTGTTTACTTGTCTACTCGTTTACTTGTTTACTAAATCAATTACTTTCCATTAACCGCTTCGGCGAACTCGCCGAGCGTTTGGATATAGCCGCTTTCGTCGTAGTCGTACTCGGCGAGACAGAGGCACACGGCATCGGCGGAGAAGTCGAAGAGCGTGCACCACACCATGGGCGGCACATACAGTCCCTCGTTGGGATTGGAGAGGTGCACGATGGTTTCAGGGTCTTTGCCGTTGTTGATTTTCACGGAAAAGGAGCCGTGTACGGGCACGATGACTTCCGGACAGGTGCGGTGGGCATGGCAGCCACGCGTGGCGCCTGCCGGCACGCCGGTAATCCAAAACACGCGCTCGAACTTGAAAGGCAGGGCATTGTCGCCGTTTTGCACGCACGTGAGATTGCCTCGCTCGTCTGTGTGGGTCGCGATGCTCAGGATTTTTGCCTCGGGCAATATCTCGTTGATATGTTTTTCTTTTGTCATAAGTCAGTTCCTGTCTGTGCCAAACGGCATATAATCCGTGCACAATTATGCAAAGTTAAGCATTTTTCTTATTCCGCAAGCCTTTGCCCCTATGAATTTCGCAATTATCCTATATGGAACGGGGCGAAAGTGAGGACGGGCGTAACGCAAACGCCCGTCCGTGCATCACTATTATTTTTAGCAACACAGAAAACGTAAGACTACTGCATTGCCTGCGCCCCACTCTTTTGCCGCACCTTTACACCCCAAACGCGCACGGAGCAATTTTTTCCTTTCTCCTTGAAAATTTTTCTTTTCTGCCTGACATTTTTCACTATCTGCGCAGATATTTTTTATTACAAACTTTGTAACACATGTTACAAACTTGCTAATACATGTTACAAACTTTGTAATACATGTTACAAACTTTGTAACAAACTTTTTCTTATAGGAAGGGGAAAAATATCAGGCAGAAAGGAAGAATTATCTTGGAGAAAGGAAAAAATATAAGCAGGGTAGTTTGATTGCGCACAAGTCTTTTTCAAAGGAGTCCAGCAGAAAATCGCCTTATATTATTGAATGTGAATAATTTCCGCAAAACGCCACTGCGGATTTTCAATAAAATTCCGCAGTGTTACTGAGAAATTTCATTGAAAATCCG
>SFFY01000069.1 GCA_004556745.1 Bacteroidales bacterium
CAGAAAAAGTTTGTTACAAAGTTTGTAACATGTATTACAAAGTTTGTAATATGCGTTACAAAGTTTCTAACATGCGTTACAAACTTTGTAACAAAAACTTTCTTATAGGACAGGAAAAATTATCTTGCAGATAGTGAAAATTAGCTTGGGGATAATGAAAAATATCTCGGAGATAATTTGAGGGGCAGGCGTGGCAGGCATTGGTTGCGTTCAACTTCCAACCCGTCATTAGTGTAGGGTTGGGAAGGCAAACTATACACTTGCAACATGTTTATATACAAGTAGATACGGCGTTAGTGACGGGTGTGCTGGGTTTTTCGGGGAAAAAAATGCGTATAGGGAATCTTGAATTATAACAAAAAAGTTATTATTTTTGCGGTATAGAAACCAAATTAGATATCCATATACTCGCATCACTATGACAGTTCAAGACAAAGAAAGCGTAAGGGAGGCTATTGCTGATATCAGGATTTCCATTTCGCTGGGCGACATTGCACGCCGCTATTTCGGAAAGTCGGCGGCATGGTTTTACCAAAGGCTGAATGGAACCACCGTGAACGGAAAACCCGCAGAGTTCAAGGAGGAAGAGAGGCAGATGCTTAAAGGCGCACTTCTTGACCTTGCCGACCGCATAAGGAATGTTGCTGAAAATCTGTAATCAATATTAGTCATGCTTTCAACCCTCATACAATATTATATATACGCGTGCGCGAGGCCACGGCGGCTGTTTGCTGCATTGGTATTGGCCATTGTGTGCCAAACGGCATTGGCGCAAACGCCGATGCTGCTGGAACAGCGGGCGCGGCAGGCGGCGCGGGAGTTTTTCGCCAAGAAAGAAGCGGCGAGGCTGCCACGGGCGGCCGTCTGCCCCGACGAAATGCAGTTTCGACAAAGAGGGAGATTATATGAATTAGTTGGTAATCGCAGTTTCGTGTGGTTGTCGGGCAGGGAAGATGCGCCCGTCGTTGTAGGCTACGGTATGGCAAAGCAAGATGCGCAGTTGCCGCCTGCACTCGCAGCCCTGCGCTCTGCGGCAGAGCGAGGCATTGATGCCGAAGAATATGTTCCGCGCACTACGTCCAAGGTCGTCGCGCCGCTGCTCACCACCGTGCGCCATCAGAGTGCGCCCTACAACAATGCCTGTCCCTACTACATAGACGATAAGGGCGTGACGTCGCAGACGCGCTGCATCGTGGGGTGTGTGGCTACGGCGTTGGAGCAAATCATCACTTACTACCGCCGCCCCGTGACGCTGCGCGACACGCTCCACGGTTGGGAAACGGCGCATTACGTCATTCCCGACGTGCTGCCGGGCGCGGCAGTGGACACGCGCCTCATTCTCGACAACTACGACCTCGTGCCCGATGCCTCGCCTGAGGCGGTTGATGCCGTGGCACGCCTGTCGTACTACTGCGGCGTGGCGGCAAAGATGCAGTGGGGGCTGGCGTCGAGCGGGGCGCACAGCCGCGACCTCGCTGAACCGATGCGCCGCGCCTTCGGCTACGGCTATGTGCATCATATAGACAGTTACGAATACGATGCCGACACATGGTGGGAGATTATTTCGGGAGAGATAGAAGCGGGCAGGCCGGTGTACTATGCCGGCAGCATCATGCGCATGGGCGGACACGCCTTTGTGCTGGACGGACTGGACGGCGCGGGCTTCGTGCATGTGAATTGGGGCTACGGCGGTGACTACGACGGCTATTTCCTGCCCTCGGTGCTCGCGCCTTGGCAGCAGCCGGAGGAACGCGCCGGCGACACGACGGACCAGTCGGGCTTTTTCTGCAACCAAGAAGCCATTTTGCTCCACCCCGATGTGCAGTCCGGCGAACTGCCGCAGCCGCTGCACCGCACGGGGCATGAAATTGCCCTCGACTCCGTACGCTTCGGCGAGAAACCGCTCACGGGGCGCACCACGCCGATTGACCTCTACGTGCGCAACACGTCGGACCTGCGCCTGACCACGCCCTTTGAATTGTTTACGAACTTGCCCACCGACACGGCTCTCTTCCAGCAGGCCGATTACCTCGCTTTGACGGGCGTGACGCTCAACCCCGGCGAGAGCCGCCGCCTCACGGTGCATGCCACGTTCAAGAAAACGGGCGACCGCATTTTTGCCGTATCGCCCGACGACTCTACCGTGCTTTGCCAAATTCCCGTCAGCGTGACAGAAGCCCCTGCCGCCGCACTGACGTTCGGCGTGCCTGAAATATCGTTTCCTGAGACGGGCGCGGCGTTCATCTCGCAGTCCATCTCCAACGCCCCGGAGGCTGGACGCTCGGGTGTGAGCATCATCTACCATATTTATTCTAAGAACGAGGGTGACAGCTTCGACGACTTCGAGCGCGAGCGGTTCGCCTATATCGTGCCCGGCGATAGCAAGCGCGACACGCTCACGCTGCGCCACCTGCTGCCCGGCGGCACTTATGAGTTGCTGGTGCGGCACTACTGGCCGGTGGCGCAAAGTTTAACCTTCACTCTGCCTGCCGCCCCGTCGGGCATCGGTGGCATTGTACTGAAAAATCCCGAAGACGCGGAAACGTGGTATTCGATAGACGGGCGCAGGATTGCCCGCCCCGACAAGCCCGGCATCTATCTGCGGCGCAAAGACGGGGTGACGAAAAAAGTATATAGAGGAAAAACAACAACCCAAGCAATATTATTATGATAAATAAAGTAATGGCCGCCGGTTCTCTTGCCCTATTATTGGCGCTCGCAGCATGTGGCAACAGGAATGGCAACGGCATTGAAAAAATGCCTGAACAGGAAAACAGTGTTATGAACATCGATATCAACAAATTCTCGTGGACGCGCGAACCTCAGAGTTGCGTGATCAAGGGCGACACAATCGAAGTGGTCACCAAACCCAAAACCGACCTTTGGCAACGCACCTACTATCATTTCCAAAACGACAATGCCCCCGTGTTTCAGATGGAGACAGAAGAAAAGTATTTCAGCTTTATCGTCAAGACCGATTTCACAGGAAGCCACCACCGCTTCGACCAGTGCGGCATTGCGCTTTATCTCGACAGCGAGAATTGGCTGAAAGCCAGCGTGGAATATGAGAATGAGGAGTTCCAGCATTTGGGCAGCGTGGTGACCAACAACGGGTATTCCGATTGGGCAACGACTGCCATTGATGCAAAAGTCAAGACTATGTGGTATCGTCTTTCGCGCCGCGAGGACGACTATTGCATCGAATGTTCCGAGGATGGGGAGCATTTCACCCAAATGCGCGTATGCCACCTGCATCAGGGCGGCGGCAAGATACGTTTCGGCATCTATGCCTGCTCGCCCGAGGAGTCCTCGTTTAAGGCGATCTTCACCGACATGAGGCTGACGGAGTGCGCCTGGAAAGCCCACGATGGGCAGCAGCCGGATTGAACCGCCTCGACAAGCCCGGCATCTATCTGCGGCGTACAGACGGGGTAACGAAAAAGATGTTTGTGGGAAACAAGTAGGGGCGTTTTGCAAAACGCCCGCCCAAAACAAGACAGGCTTACGCTCATTTGCACGACATCTTCCGGGCGTTTTGCAAAACGCCCCTACTCCTAGCGTAACATACAATATATGTTGAAGAAAATAAAAGTTGAAACGCGCCTTGCGGCGCAGACCGAAAACGGCGAAGACGTGATTGTCACGGAAAGCACGGGTACGGCGGTGATTGACCGCGACGGCCTGCTGCTGCGCTATGCAGAAACCGAGAATGAGGGCACGGCGCAACTGCTGCTCTCCGACAGCATTGCCGACCTGCATCGCAAGGGGCAGGTGCGTTCGCGCATGACGTTTGTGGAGGGCAGGCTGCTGCCGATGCCCTACACTACGCCCGAGGGCACCTACGATTTCTCGCTTTTCACCCACAGCTTTAAGGTTGCGGTGTCGCCCGAGGGCGGCGAGTTTTCAGCCACATACAGCTTGCTTGCCGGTGGGCAGCAGGTGTCGGACAATCGGTTGGCGGTGCGCTGGACGTTTGTGGAATAGATGCACCTTTGCAATCCTATAAGGTCCGCGTCCTTATTCACGCCAAACTAGACGGTCTGCGTTCTCCTTTGCATTTTGTCGAATAAAAATCCCGCAAACTGTTGCCTGATAGCAAAGTCTGCGGGATATTAACAAAAATGAGAAAAGCCTTAAAGGCATTCGTGGGCATAATTCGCATAATTGCCTAAAATCTGCTCTATATGAATGACTTCGGGGCAAGAATCCCATGTGACGCCACCACCAATCAGATACCAATTACCCCGTTCCTTGACAGGCACTTTTTTGATGCTTGGGAACGCAGATATCGGTATTATGATTGACCTGCCATCTTGCAAGTCAACTTGACATTTGCCTCGCTTCGGGAACGAGAGCGACTTGATTTTAGGCTTAACATTCCAATATCCTTCTGACATGAGAAGATTTTTTGCAAATTTACTGGTTTTTCCAAACACAATCACAACAAACAGCAAAAATCATTGCATCATGAGGGTATAGGCAAAAAGCCACGCGGTAAGGCACAAAAAAGAGAGGGGCAAAACAGGCGTTTGTTTTGCTCCTCTCTTTTTTAATCTTAATCGCAAGTAGATGCCGGATTATTTCTTGCCGTGGATTTCGTCGGAAACGGTGAGTTTCTTGCGGCCCTTAGCACGACGGGCTGCCAATACGCGGCGACCGTTGGCGGTTGACATACGCTGGCGGAAGCCATGCTTGTTGTTTCTCTTGCGGTTGTGCGGTTGAAATGTTCTTTTCATTGTCGTTTATGCTGTTTTGTTTGTTATTCCGTAGTGCTTTTTATGTGCGCTTTCGGCGTACGGGTTGCAAATTTAGGAATAAAAATTTGTTTAACAAAGCATTGGCGGCGTTTTTGCCCTAATTTCCTATAAGGAAAGGTTATTTTTGCGCGGCAAATCGCTTGGCCTGTTCTTCAATGAGTGCGGCGTCGTCGAAATAGTTGATCTTCATGGCGCGGCGCACGTCGTCGAGCGTGGCTGCTGCTACGGCGCGGGCATCGGCGCAGCCCTTTTGCAGCATGTCGTAGACGGCGGGAATGTCCTGCGCAAATTCCTGGCGGCGTTGGCGGATAGGTTCGAGGAGTTCCTGCATGATATTGGCGAGGAAACGCTTCACCTTCATGTCGCCCAGACCGCCGCGCTGGTAGTGTGCCTTGAGTTCGTCGAGGTTGGGATAGTCGGGCAGATAGCGCTCAAAGTGCTCGGGGCGGCAGAAGGCATCGAGATAGGTGAACACCGTGTTGCCTTCGAGGTGCCCGGGGTCACTCACGTGGATATGCGTCGGGTCGGTATACATCGACATGACGCTCTTCTGCACCGTGTCGGCATCGTCGGAGAGGTAGATGCAGTTGCCGAGGCTCTTCGACATCTTCGCCTTGCCGTCGGTGCCGGGCAGGCGGAGGCAGGCTGCGTTGGAGGGCAGGAGGATTTCCGGCTCGACGAGCGTTTCGCCGTAGATATTGTTGAAGCGGCGCACGATTTCCGTGGCCTGCTCGATCATCGGTTTCTGGTCCTCTCCGGCGGGCACCGTGGTGGCGCGGAAGGCAGCGATGTCGGCGGCCTGGCTGATGGGGTAGGTGAAGAAGCCCACGGGAATGGACGACTGGAAGCCGCGCATCTGTATTTCCGTCTTCACGGTGGGGTTGCGCTGCAGGCGGCTCACGCTCACGAGATCCATGAAGTAGAACGAAAGTTCGCAGAGCTCGGGGATTTGGCTTTGTATGAAGAGCGTGACGCGCTCGGGGTCGAGGCCGCAGGCGAGGTAGTCGAGTGCCACCTCAATCACGTTTTGCCGCACCTTCTCGGGGTTGTCGATATTGTCGGTGAGTGCCTGGGCATCGGCGATAAACACAAACATCTTTTCATATCCGCCCTCGTTCTGCAAGGCCACGCGGTTGCGGAGCGAACCGACGTAGTGCCCGATGTGCAGGCGGCCGGTCGGGCGGTCGCCCGTAAGGATTATTTTAGGAGTTGCCATCTTATAATATATATTGTCTAAAAAAATTCCAGTTGCAAAATTACAGAATGTTTTTATAGTAAGCAAGCGGGCATTTGCAAACTTATATGCGCTTATGCTTCCAGCGGTCGCTGCGCATGTAGGCGTAGCTCAGGGCGAGCGATAGGACGCCGTAGACAAACTCGCTGCACCAGCACACGTAGAGCGGGGCGCGGAGGCTGAACACGACGATGAAGACGAAGGCCGTGTAAAAAGTCAGGGATATGATTTCAAACACGAGGGCGCGTCCCGTGTTGCCCGTGCCCGACACGGCGTGGAAGTAGATTTGCGAGGGAATGGTGAAGATATAGGAGGCGAATAGCACGTAAAGCGGCGCGATGCCGGCGGCTATCAGCGCGCTGTCGTCGGTGAAGACGCGCAGCACGGCCTCTGGCACTAATGAGGCGATGAGGAGCAAGGGCGCGATGAGCAGCGCCGTGAGGCGTATGGTCTTGCTGATGGTTACAGGCACGCCGTCCATATCGCCGCGTCCTATCTGGTTGCTTACGAGGCTAGTGCAGGTGGACGAGAGCGCGATGATGGCCATGAAAGGGAAGGACGATATGTTGCGTATAATGTTCGACACCGCCAGGGAGGTTTCGCCCAGGTGCTCGATTGAGAGGAAGAAGATGAACCACGTGGAGAGCGATATGAAGTCCTGTATCATCGTCCACACCGAGAGGCGCAGTACGGGCTTCAGGCTTTGCAGCCGCAGCTTCGGCAGGCGGTTCAGTCCGTAGCGGCGGGTGTCGAGTTTGACACAGGTGTAGACGATGAAGTAAACCATCGACACCGCCTCTGCCAGTACCGAACCGATGGCCGCGCCCTGTATGCCGAGCGCTGGCATGCCGCAATGGCCGAAAATAAGGATATAGTTGAACACGATGTTGCTCGCCACGAGCACGAGAGAGTTGGCCGTGAGCATCCGCGTGTTGGTAGTTGCCACATAAAACGAGCGGAACATGATGGCCGTGAAGGCGAAGAAGAAACCGAACACGCGTGCGTTGAGATAGTCGAGCGCGGCGGCGCACACGCGTTCCGACTGCAATATATGGCTCAGCAGCCACGGGGCGTAGGCGCGGGTGAGGAAGAAGAGCACTACGGCGAGTGCGAGCAGGAAGCCGAGGCTGTGGTAGAACAGATGCCCCACGGCCGTGTAATTGCCCTCGCCGTTGCGCCGCGCCATGAGGATTTGCGCTCCCGTGCTGAACCCGAGGCCTATCATGAAAATGGCCACGAAGAAAATGCCGCCGATGGCTGCCGCCCCGAGTTCCACCTCGCCCACGCGCCCAAGGAAAGCGGTGTCGGTGAGACCTATGAGTTGCTCCATCAGCGTGCCTATCAGCACGGGGTAGGCTATGTGCCAAATCTGTCGGTATGTGTAAGTCGCGGGCATTAGTTTTTAGATGATTGTCTGTTAGAGGTGATGGTATAGTCGTACAGAAAGTTCTCTGATGTTGTCTATGCTTCCTTTTATATTCTAACGACAACCGGGACCACTTTTGACAACTTACAGTTGTCTTTCTACACG